>DAOTYA010000242.1:0-18214 GCA_034435075.1 Anaerolineae bacterium | reverse complement strand
ACCACAGTCCGGCGGGGCAGATGCACCCGAGCCACCTGGGGGCGTCTCGGTGTAGTCTGTCTGCAAAGTCTGGTTCGGGCGGACTGTGGTCCGCCCGGCACTGCATGGGCAGGCCGAATAGTTACTTTGCTAAAAGCATTGGAATTCCTCCAGTCTGTAGTGAATGCAGGTTACCTGCCACCTATTCTACACCAGATGGCTGAGGGACTCAACCGCTATTTGATTTATGAAAGGCTCTCCATTTTCGGTATCACCAGTAATTACCTGCCTGGCTGCCTGCCGCCGATTGGAAGTCGGCCTTTACGGGCGCCTGCGCCGATGCGGAAACAGCGGTCGGCGCAGGCCGACCGCTGGCCGAATGCCCAAAGTGGGCGACTTCAGTCTGCATGGGTAGGCAGTTACTATCACCGACAGGAAAAAGACTTCAGGCAACCAGGTCCGCGATTGAGCCAGAGCCGCCCGCCCGTTCAGGGCTGGCGGCTCACTCTGTGATACTGCAATGCCCCGGCTCCGTCTGTAACTTCGCATTAACGAAACCGCAACGTTCTCTATACATTTATGAGACACTTAATCGTGTACAATGGTGTCTACAGGTACACAGTTGCAGATGAGTGAGGGATAAGGCGCTGATTGGCAGGACTCTGGGCAAGTATCGCATTGTCGAGCACATAGGAAGCGGTGGGATGGCCGAGGTCTACAAGGCATACCACCCCGGGCTTGACCGCTATGTGGCCATCAAGATACTGCATCCCTTCCTGGCCGAGGAAGAGGATTTTCTGACCCGTTTCCAGCGCGAAGCGAGAAGTGTGGCCGCGTTCCGCCACCCCAACATCGTGCAGGTCCACGACTTTGACTTTGACCCCGAGAGCAACTCCTACTATATGGTGATGGAGTTTGTGGATGGCCCCACCCTTAAGACTCGCCTGCGAGAACTGGCAGAAGCGGGAGAGCTTATGCCTCTGGAAGAGGCGGTCCACATCGTCCTGTCGGTGGCTGATGCGCTTGACTATGCTCATCGGCACGGGATGGTACATCGTGACATCAAACCCGCCAACATTATGCTGACCTCCACCGGTCAGGTGATCCTCTCCGATTTCGGGATCGCACGTATGGTTAACACCACCACTCTGACTGCCAGCGGGGCTATGGTGGGAACGCCCGCATATATGGCTCCGGAGCAGGGGCTGGGCAAAGTTGGCGACATAAGGTCTGATATTTATTCTTTGGGCGTCGTGCTCTACCAGCTCGTTACGGGTAAGCTTCCCTTCGACGCGGATACCCCGCTCGGCATAGTACTGAAACATATCAACGCTCCTCTCACGCCTCCCACTCTCCTTAATCCGGACCTCCCGCCGGGCATCGAAGCAGTCATTACCCGTGCCCTGGCGAAAGACCCCGATCAGCGCTATCAGTGCGCGGCCGAGTTCGCTGCTGATCTGAGAAAGGCACTCGCCGGTGAACCGATCACGCTGCCGGCATCTGAGCCTGCGCAGTGCCTGGATACCACCAATATCATGCCTCCTGAGGAGCAAAAAGAGAGGCCTGCCCGCCGCCTGCGCTGGAAACTGGCTGTGGGTGTGGCAGTGGCACTTTTGTTGGCTCTGAGCAGCCTGGTTGTGTTCGCTAACACGGGAGCCTGGAGATGGCTTTCCGCTGTTCCGTCTGCTTCACCTTCTCCTACTGCGCTTATGGTGAACGCCTCCCCCACCGCCACCCCCACGCCTGATCTGACAGCCACTTACGATTTTCTCTCCACGCAGGTTTCTGCTGGCATTATCGCAGCACTGGCCACAAGGGATGCTTTGTCTACCCGTGAAGCAGCCACCCGCGCCCCAACTCCGACTTCCACGCCCACAGGCACCCCCACCCCCGATCTGACGGCGACCTATGTCGCCGCCTGCACCTTCGATATGGCGATCGTAAAAGACCCCCCGGTGTACCCTGCCGTCCTTATGCCAGGTCAGCAATTCGTTAAACGCTGGACGGTTAAGAACACAGGTACATGCAAATGGCCGGCAGAGAGCAGACTGGTCTATGCTTCTGGAGACGAATTCGAGATAGTGACAGCGCCTGAGGTTATACCGCTTTCCCCTGGGGATTTGGCTGAGCTCGTAATCACCTTGCGTGCACCCTCAAGTTATGGCAGTTACACAGGCGTATGGAGGCTCCAGTGGGACGAAGGAAAGCGGATAGGGGCGGAGTTACGGGTCAACTGCCGTGTAGATGTGACTCCCACGCCTTCACCAACTGGCACGCATCTTGCCCCCACACAGGCTATTGCCACACAGCCCGCGGAGCCATTGTGGATGTCCGTACCGGTACTGGCCTGGTGTAACGAATCCAAAAGCCAGGGCCGGATTGAATGGGGCGCAGGCGGCGGGGCGGGCAAGCCGTACCGTTATTTCGTCAGCCACGTAGCCCCTGAGTATGAGCTGCCTGGTCCATATTACCTCACTCCAGGCCTGCCTCATGTGGAGACCTACCTGACAGTTTCGGGGACGATTGTATGGCCGGTCCCCAGAGATTGTTGCCTGGACGATTACGGGCGCTATGTCAGCCCGTATGGCTACGAGATTGTGTGGTACAAAGTGTGGTACTCGGCAGATCAGTGTCCATAGTACGGCAACCCGCGCTTACCATATCTCATTGATTACGCTGGCCCATCAGCTCCGCTGCCTGGCTGTGCGGGTTGCGCTAGCGTAGTAAGATGCCGGTGTCTGAGTAACCCGGTCAGCTCAAATCGGCGCCGCAACGCCAGATTTGCACCGAAGTATAACTGCATGCTCTGTGCTTGCCAGAACGTGTGCCCCCAGGACAATGTCCCGCTGTCATATCAGCGCGGGTATGGTCCGTGCTCCAAAGTTATACCGCGCACGGGTGAATTTTGGACTTTTCCTGAGCGTGGTAGCACGTGGTTAAATGGTATTTTTATTCAGCCTGCGCCCGCCGGATCACAGTCCGGCGGAGCAGATGGCACCTGAGCCACCTGGGGGCGTCTCAGTGTAGCCAGTGTCTGCAAAGTCTGGTCCGGGCGGACTGCGGTCCGCCCAGACCAGCACGGGCAGGCTGAAAGTTACGTTAAATGTCCAATTCTTACCCGTTCCCAGTATAACTGAACCGTTTGGGTTTAATGACAAATAATAAACAAAAGCTCCACCGAAGTGGAGCTTTTGTTTGCTACACATTCCCAATGTTGAGCTTTAGATGCTCTTGACGACGGTGCTGAACACGTTGCCAACGACTGGGCCAAGCACTGCCAGGATAACAATTACCACAATGGCCACCAAAACAAGAATCAAAGCATACTCAACCAGCCCCTGGCCTTCCTCACGCGGTAGGAACAACATCTGTCTCACCTCCCTTCTACAAAGATTTGACTTAATTATACCCTGAGTTGGCAGGGATTGCAATAGGACCTTTGTACTACTCCTGAGTGAGAAATGTCATCAGCCAATGGGCAATTCGAACCCGACTTTGGTGCCTCTGCCCAGGGCACTGTCGAAGTGGATCCGCCCTCCCAACATCTCGACCCGTTCACGCATCGTCCGGAGCCCGAGCCGGTCTGCGTCCGGCGATGTCAGGGTATCGGAGAGATCGAAGCCGCTGCCGTTGTCCTCTACAGAAGCACGCGCCAGTTCGTCAGTGAGGTCCAGACTGATCTGGATGTTGGTAGCGTGGCCATACTCCACTGCGTTGTCCATAAGTTCCTGTATCAGGCGGAACACGGTGACCTCTTTGTGGGAAGCAAAACGTCGCTCTTTGCCCGTGACGATCAGCCGGGCGGACACCCCTTTGTTTTCAGAGAAGGTCTCCACATAGCGACGCAAAGTTGGCACCACCCCAAGGTCATCTAACATCATCGGGCGCAGGCTCAGGATAAATCCCCTCACCTTCTGGAAAGTCGCAGCCACCGCCGCCCGCAGATTGGCCAGCTCGGTGCGTGCCCGCTCTGGATCGCTTTCAAAGAACCTCTCGCAGATCTCCGCCTGGAGTATCAGGTTGGTAAGCGACTGGGCAGGCCCATCATGAATCTGCCGGCTCAGCCGCTGACGCTCCCTTTCCTGAGCCTCAATGATGCGGATTACAAAGGTCTGGGATGGTTCAGCCTCTTCCTTACCCTCTTCCTGAGACTTCCGTATGGTCTGGGTACCCAGCTCGAGGATTTTGTGCAGCAGTTCCAGGTAACGGCCAATATTCTGCTGATTGCTTTGCAACTTCTCCAGTTGCCCACGCATCGTGAAGAGGCGTTGTTGAGTGTTCAGAACGGTCGTGTAAGCTTCCTTGATATCCTGCCGTGGCACGGTATCCAGCGCAGCCTCGATCTGGCGCAGGCGATTGGTTGCCTGGGTGTTACGCTGAGCCAGGCGCTCCACTTCGGCCGTCGTCTGCTGGATGAACAGGTCAATCTCCTTCAGTTCGCGCTGGGTTTGCTCGTACTCTCTGGCGCACTCTTCCAGGAAACGGGCAAAAGACTCGTTGTCGCTTCCACTTACAACAGCCATATCTGCTCCTCTATTATTCGCGCAAAGGCACCCACCCGTGGCGCAGCGCATAAACTGCTGCCTGAGTGCGGTCTTCGACGCCCAGTTTCTCCAGAATGGAAGTCATGTGATTCTTAACCGTCTGGTAGCTTATCCCAAGATGGTAAGCGATCTCCCGATTGCTCATGCCCCGGATGACCAGCTCCAGGATCTCCATCTCGCGGTCAGACAGGGGAGCCATAAATTGGGCCTCATCATCGTGGATCCCCCTCCCGAAGCGTCGGAACTCCTCAAGTAACCACTCACCGATACCGCGCTCGTCCAACACAGACTCGCCAACCACATAGCGGCCCTGGCTGACGTGTCTGATCACGTCCACCAGACGTTCAGGGCTGACATCTTTGGCGAAGTAGGCCGACGCTCCCGCCCTTATCGCCCGATAGACCTGTTCCTCATCATCGTAGGCAGTCAACATCACTACTTTGATCTCCGGTCGAAGCGATTTCAGTCTGCGCGTCGCCTGAAGCCCATTCATCGTCGGCAGGTTGATATCCATCACCACAACGTCTGGCCGCAATGCCTCAGCCAGTTCCACGGCATCAGGACCATCGGTGGCTTCGCCAACCAGGTCCAGATCATCGGAGAGGCTCAGGACATTACGCAATCCCTGGCGGAAGACGGGGTGGTCATCAACAATCATTACCGCAATTTTTTCTCTCATCGCTCCCCCCTTCGCACGCTTTGTCAGACTTTAGTATACACACAAAAACAAGGAAGTGCAACTATCCGCCAGGAGATTGGTGTCCATCATATTTTTGCGTCCACCCGGCTGGACCCGTCTCCAGACCACGCCTGACGCCGCCGACTGGCCATATGTAGGGCAACTGCTCGCAGTTGCCCTACAACAGGGAGGCAACTACTCGACAGCGTACAGGACCACCCCATCACCCTTATCCGCGTCCGCCGAGAGGCGCCGCAATCTGGGGTGCATCGCCACCCCCGTATATAGCCCCCTCAGTGGCTCTGGTGTGTTGTCATCCAGCAAAACATAGCGCACGTTGTACCGCGCCGCTACCGCGAGCATGGTTTCCACATCGCCATTGGGGACGACCACGGCCGGATGCCCGGTATGATACCAGAAAGCGGGGGGATTTGCCACCATGACAACCGCTTCTACGTCCTCCCGGGCCAGCCACTGACCGACCCTGTCGTAAGCGACATCTGCTTTGCGCCATTGGGGCAGGGTTTCTGTCGCTGCATGGAAACTTACCAATATGGCCAGCACCACAGCGGCCACCCCGAAGACACGTTGTGCCTGGCCGATATGCCAGCGCCGCTTGCGGGCACCCCACAACACTGCGGCATCAATCCCGCTCACCCCCGCAGTAATGAAGAAAGGCAACGCCGCGGCGCTGGCGTGGAAAAACGCCCCCCGGGGACCGGGGAAGGTGAAGACAAAAGAGTGAACCAGATAGATGATCAGTAAATAGACGGTTGCCAGTGCAAAAGGAGGATGGCGCCGCAGGCGGGAAAGGCCCGCAGGCACAAATGGGAACAGGAAGATCAGACATCCCTCTGCCAGGAAACGCTCCAGGTTGAGCGTTGCAGCCCAGAGTTTGGAACGGATTATATTTGCCCATCCCCACGACAGGTAAGTGTGTGGTGAAAGTATACATCGGTAACAGAACAGGTCATCGTAATCGGTCAGCCAGATAGTCGCCACGCCCACAGGGGAAAGGGGCGAACCTGTGGTCAGCATGTTGCGCAGAAACCATGGCGCCATCGCCACCAGGTAACCTGCCAGGATAGCAAACGCGCCGGGAAGCACCGGGCGACGAAGGAGTGGCAGGCCCAGGATGGCAACGAGCAGCAACAGAACGCCGTCGGCACGGGTCAGGTGAGCCAGGCCGACCAGGAGGCCCAGTAAGAACTGACCGCCCAGCCCCAGCTCTGCGCCGGCCAGCCAGAGTGAAAGGCTGCCCAGCAGAGCGAAAGGTGCGAAGGTCTCTGGAAGCGTCCAATAGGGAAAGAAAAATCCACTGAACAGGGTGATGAGTCCGGCCAGCCAGCCGTTACGACGCGAGCCGGTGCTTTTGCAGGCCAGATGATAGCTCACGAGAGGAAGCGTTGCGGAGAGAACAGCGAAAGGAAGCTGCATCACAAAAAAGGAACCGCCAGCAAACGGCGCTGCCAGAATAGACGGAAGAGGCATCCAGTAAAGGAAACCAGGATGAGGCAGTGATGCGGGATCGTCGAGGTAGTGCCACAGGAATGGCTCTGCGAAACCATTACCTTGAGCCAGAAGCCTGGCACCGGCAGCGTAATACGCTGTGTCCATATAGCCTGGCCGTGAGATAAAAGCCGCCGTGGTCAGCCTGAGTGCCAGTGAGATCGTGAAAAGGAAAAGGAGGTCACGTACAGTGGGTTTAGCCATCTTGACAGAACCCGGCCCAGACTCCCGGAGCCTGTGAGACTTCGGAAGTCTGGGCGGGTCCGGTACCAGGGTAAGCTTTAGAAGTTGCGCAGCACCACGGGCAGGTAGATGTTGTAACCCTTGACTGCTGCCGTTGTTATATCGAGAGCCGTGGCCTGCCCTATGGAGCTACCCGTGACGGTGATGGTGGTGCGCTCCACTGTGCCGGTGACGACACCGGTTGTGGGGATGGCCACCGTCACCGTCACCACCGTCGAGCCTCCGAACGGTGCCAGAGAGGGCGTGGTGGTGGGCGTCACCGTGGCCCAGCCCTGCGACGAGTCTATAGCAACGCTTATGGTCTGCGCAGTGTTGGCCGTATTGGTCACATAGTGAGTGTAAGTGACTACATCGCCCAGGAAAGCGGTGCGGCTCTCCCCTGCGCTTATTGCCACCCCACCGCTCAGCTCTACCGGCACAGAAACGGGCGCGCCTGTGGCAGAGTAACCCTCAGTGCAGGTAATACTGTAGGTCTGATTGACGATGTTGGTCCCGTACTGCACGGTGGGGTTCACCCCAACGGTGAAGGTCACGACAGCCTGTCCTCCTGGTGACAGCGAGCCAAGAGTCCACATGACCACTCCGGCGCTGAAGCTACAACCGGTGCCACCGCTGCAAGAGTGGTAAGTGGTGTTGGCCGGCAGCGTATCGCGGATCACCGGCGCGGTGGCCACGCCAGGACCGGCGTTGGACGCACGCAGGGTGTAGGTAAGCAAGGCTCCCGGCAACACCTGAGCAGGAGAGGCGCTCTTGGTGAGGCTCAGCGCAGCCGGGCCTTTGACCGTGGTGGTCACGTAGTCGGTCGCCTGCGGACCCTCAAGTGCCTGTACGTCCACACGGTTGACGATCAGCCCATCATAACCGGAGACCACGGTGACGACAACCGTCTCCGCCCAGACGCCGCCCGGCGCGGCCACAGTGGGCGTCCAGACGAGCGTTTGCGCCGGCGTGACCTGAGCGGGCAACGTATCGGTGATGGTAAGGTGGAGGTCTGTGTTGCCGGTGTTTGTGACACGGATAGTATAGGTGAGCCGTTCGCCAGCCCTGACCAGGCCGGTATGGGCCTGTTTACTCACCTCCAGCGCAGGTGTGACACGGGCCTGAACGGTCGTTGTGTGACTGGCCTCAGCTCCCTCCGCAGAGACGGCGCGTACCGTGCTGGTCAGCGTGCCACTGTAGCTCCACGCGACGGTAGCGGTGAACTGGGTACTCCACACTCCGCCCGGCGCGGTGACCACCGGTGTCCAGACCAGCGGCTGCGTGGTGGTGACCTGGGCAGGCAATGTCCCGGTGACAGTCAGTTGCAGGTCCGCATTGCCGGTGTTGGTCACCATGATGGTGTAAGTCAGCACTCCGCCGGCCTCTACCGGATCCGGCCTGGCCAGATGGGAGATGCTAACGCCAGGCGTGACGCGGGCCCTGGAGATAGCGGTGTACTCATCTGCAGCACCCTCCTGCGTGGTCACGCGCACTGTGTTGGTAAGGGTACCGCTGTAGCTCCAGGCGACGGTGGCGGTGAACTGTGTGCTCCACACCTGACCAAGAGCGGAGATATTGGCCGTCCAGGTGAGGGGCGCACCGGTGCTGAGCTGGGGCGGCAGCGTATCAACGATCAGCGCATGCACATCCACACTGCCCACGTTGGTCACGTAGACAGTGTAAGTCACCTGAGCACCGGCCTCGACCGGGTCGGGGTACACTTCTTTGTAAGCCTCCACCCTCACGTACAGCTCGTCGGCTCCGACATCGTAACCGGCACCCTGTGGGCGGAGGTCACCATCTATGTCGTGGTAGACACCGGCATCCTTGCCACGGTCTACTGCAGGCGAACCAAGGAGTAAGTGGTAGTCAAGGGCGTTCCGTTCTCTGAACCTGGGATCGGCATTGGGCAACAGGTCGTTGCTGAAGAAGATAATGCCACCTGCGCTTTTATCGCTAAGGGCGCCCAGACCGTCCCACAGCGTATAATCTGCCCCCACTACCGCGCTACCATGCCGTGTCACTATACCTTTCGCCTGGCCAGCCAGGATGGTGTTGACCATTTCAACGCTGAAGTTGAAGGCGTCTACTCGCAGTCCTTCCCCATCGTTATCAGCCAGGGTGGTGTGGCGGAAGCGGCCTGTATTGCTACCGACATTGCCACCGACATAAACGCCGTCACCCCCGCCGCCAGCGCGGTTGGCCGCGACCACATTGTTGGTCATTGTCACAACGGTCGCACCGCTGCCCCAGATGTAGACTCCACCACCCATATGGAAGGACTGAGGACCTGCGCTGTTGTCCAGGACCCAGTTGGCATCCAGAGTTACCGTCGGGCAAAGGTACAGGGACAGACCGCCACCACTGGCCCCCGCGGTGTTGGTGTAGATGCGGTTGTAAGAGAGGGTCGCCTGAGATTCGCGTATATAGAGCGCCCCGCCGCCGGAAGCGGAGTAGTTCGCGTGCAGCCGGTTATTATGCAGGGTAATGGCAGTGCCGTACAGGTAGAGTCCACCTCCGTAGCCGCTGGCGCTGTTGCTGTAGACCTGGCTGGAACTCATGTCGAAACTGCCGCCGGTGCAGTAGACTCCGCCACCGTCGCTGTTGGACGCGCTGACAGTGTTGGAGTAGACCCGGGCACCTGTCAGGGTCACGGCGCTGTTAGTGCAGTAGATGCCCCCGCCGTGGCTGTTGAGGGAGCTGTTGCTGTAAACCAGTGTGTTGACCAGGTTGAGGGTGGCGTTCTGCGCGTAGATACCGCCGCCTGTGCGCCCGGTGCCCACTGCGCGGCTGTCGTGGATGCTGGTGTCGGACAGGGTGAGCGCTGCGTTTGCGACGTGCACACCACCACCGTTACCGCTGTAGCGGCCGTTACGCAGCTCGATTGCCTCTACGATGATCGTGGCCGGCCCGGTGGCATAGAGTACACGTGCCGCGTTCCCTGCATCTATGATCGTGGGGTGCAGCTCAGGATCGGATACAAGCCAGTCAGTGGTGGTATACCCACCCCTGATAGTGACGCTCTTGTTGACATAGACGTTCTGCGTCGTACCGGCACGGGTCTTGACATCGGTGTAAACACCACTCGCCACTTTTATCGTATCCCCTGTCTGTGCCTGATCAACCGCGTACTGGATTGTCGCGCAGGGCTTCCAGTCAATCAGGCAGTTGTTAGCCGTGCCGGTGGCGGCATCCACATCGGCGCCCTCTTTAGCCACATAGCGCGTGCCGGTCACAGGCACGATCTGAGTGGCCCACACCTCAGAGTTCACAAGGACGCCCTCCCGGTTCAACACAGCGCCGTTGGTGATAACTGTGCCAGCGGCAAGCCACGTGGTGAGCGAGCCGGTATAGGTGATGATCACCTGCCCTGCCGTGATGGTGTTACCGGCCCACACGATGCTGTTTATCTCGGGCAGATAGTCACAACTGCCAAGTGTGCAGGTCACGACATCAACGCCTGGTGTGAACGTAAAGTGCATGGGCAGCACGTCGGTGATCACCAGGTCTGGATCCTTGGCCCGCATAGTGATCACGTAGGTGATCGTCTGACCTGCTATGGCCGTGGGCGGCCCGACCTTGGTGAAGCCGACCGGGTACTCATCGGCGCCGATGTCGAAACCGGCCAGGATCGGACGCAGGTCACGGTCTATATCTGTCTGGACGCCGGCGTCCACGCCCTGGTCAATGGCTTCTGAGTTGCCCTCGATGTGATAGTCCATACCACTGGGGTTTACGAATGCCGGATTGCCGATGAGGTCTATGGACCCGCGGATGAGCTGACCGTTGATGATATTGGTGGCATTGTTCCACCACAGCGTCGCCTGGATAGTGGCTCTACTCCCGGCCGGGATCTCGAGGCCAACTCCGTGATCGTAGAAGATGGTGTTGGTAAAGACCGCTGTACCGTTGATGACCGCAGCCCTGTTGTTGTTTCTGCCGAAGGTGTTATGGATCAGCACACCGGTGCTGTTTGTCGTGCGCAACCCGGCGCCGGTGCCGCTTCCGTTGCTGGCGATCACATTGTTGATCAGGGTGTAGCTGCCGTTCTCCACCCGCACGCCATTGCCGGTGTTGCCGTAGACCCAGCAACGGTGCAGTGTGAGCTGACCTCCCGAACCGCCCACGTAGACGCCGTCGGAGCCGCCGGTGATGCGGAAGCCATCCACCACTACCGCGGCGGGACCGTTAATGCGCAGTCCCCCATTCAGAACGGTCGGGTACAACTCCGGTGCGTAGCTCCATACTGTGGCGGTGTAGCTGCCGGTGCGCGTATAGCCACCCATCAGCGTGATTGACTTGCCAACAGTGGCCACCACGCCGGCCCCGGTGTAGGTTCCTGCAGCTACCAGCACCGTGTCGCCGGCCACGGCCTGGTCCACTGCCCGTTGCACCGTGGCGCATGGACGCCAGGGCAGGTTACAGGCGTTGTCCTTATCCACACCATCAGGCGCCACATAGCGAGTTGAGGGCACTGGGTTGACAGAGACGCTCACCGTGTTGGCAGGCGCCAGGTTGATCCACGCCACATTGGTGATTACCACGTCGTGACCTATCCAATTTGTAACGGCAGTGGTAAATGTGATGCTCTCTCCGGAATTGGCGGCCACGGTCACAACCCATGAGATAGTACGTGTGGCGGTGACATACTCCGCGACACCACCGGTAGAGACAAGCGAGCCGGGCACGTAGGAGAGGTACGGATGCAGGGTGTCGGTGACCGGGAAGGACTGAGGATTGGCAGTAGTGTTGTACACCTGGACGGTATAGGTGATCAGCGAGCCGGGATCGGCAGCAGGCCGGTCTGCCACCTTGCCTCCGCCCAGACCGTACTCATAGGCACCGATGTCATAACGTCCCCCTATCGGCAGCGGACGTGGGTTATCCTCGTGGTCCACGGTCGGCAATGTGGAATTGGGGTCGCCTGCGTCAATGCACGGGGAGGCGCTGGTCAGATGGAAGTCTTCGTTCTCAGCGTCCGCGAACACAGGGTTGGCAGAGATGTCCGTGGGGTGCAGGCAGCCTCTACACTCGTAGTCCACAGGTTCATTTTCCCACACGTTATTGTAGCTCAGGAGCGGAGGTGTGCCACCAACAATACGGATACCGGTCCCTGCATTCCTCGCCACAATGGTATTGCTGAGCACCAGAGTACCGTCGAGGCTCCCGATACCGCCGCCCCCTACCGGGTCACTCACAGTGTTGCTATAGAAAGTATTGTTGTAGACCAGCGGCATCCCGCTGCCATTGCACAGACCACCACCGCAGGCGGCAGCCACATTGTAGTAAATCAGATTGTTGAACAGCCTGGAATTGCCACCCGCCAGGTAGATGCCACCACCGCTTCCGTCACTGGCCGTATTGTTGTAAATGCGGTTCTGGTCAAACAGAGGAGCGGCTCCTCCGGCGAAGTAAATGCCGCCACCCAGGCTGCCGCTGCCAATGGCCCGGTTGTCGTAGATGTGACAGGCCCGGATTGTGGGGGCAGCCCCTGCCTCTATGTAGATGCCCGCGCCGTTTCCGTTCACATACCCGCCAGTGATACGGAAGCCCTGGATGGTGGGGGTGACATTTGCACCGACGACCACCACGCGCCGGCCTAACTGATTGGCAGCATACAGGACAGTTGGCCTGAGTACCGGGTCGGGGCTGCTTTCCCAGTCATTGGCATCGTATCCACCGCTGAGCGTGACGGATTTATCTATCCGCACCACCTGCCCGGCGAGCCGTTCGTCATAGTAAGTGCCGGTAGCCACGTGAATCTCATCGCCAGGAGAGGCCTGGTCTACCGCATGCTGGATTGTGGCGCAGGGGGCAGTGCTTGTCCGGCAGTTATTCCGCTCATCCCAGCCGTTCACATTGACATATCGCGTGCCGGTGGTGTGGCTGATATGGACGGTGTCATAGAAGTACACCTTCCTGTCGCTGAAGCTGATGGAAATCCTGGTATCCTCAACATCGCCAGCGGCCGCCTCGAAGGGTACAGCAATGGTGACGGTGACCGGGACCATACCGCCCGGTGGCAGGTCGGTGACGCTGGCCGGCACGATGCTCGCGCTGCTGAACTCACCATCAGCAGCAAGTGTGTAGCTTGTGGTGTAGTTACCGGTGTTCTTCAGCGTATGAGTATAGACAACCACTGCTGGCGGTACGACAGCGCTATCCCGTGTCGAGGGGAGCAGTGTCACATCATAGCGATAAGGAGCCGTGACGACATCCGTCGCGGTGGCACGTACGCCAGAGTAGATCTCTGTGGCCGTGATGTAAGCGACGTCGTAAAGCCCCCACACCCCGTTCGGTACAACCACCGGCACCGTAAATGGGAAGCTATCCCCGGGCAGCAGGTTGCTCACCGTCAGCGACACCATGCCAATCCATCCCAAACGGCCGGTGGAGGTGATCTGGTACGTCCCGACCAGACCGCCATCGTTAGTCAGCGTGTGGTATAGCGTGGCGGAGGTGCCGGGATCCATATTGACGGTGTAGCCCGGCGCCGGCTCGATCACCAGGTGCGGCCGGCGCACCACCAGCGTATCGGTCACCGCTGCCGTCGGTATGTAGCCACGCGTCTGTTCCCAGGGAAGGACATCAGAAGTGGCGGTGACTACGGTACGGTTGGTCGCGGTATACACAGTTGGGCGGACGGTAACCACAACTGTGACCGGCCTCGACCCGCCAGGTCCCAGGCCTGGAATAACCTGGGGCTGGACGGAAACGTCCCATCCGTCCGCGTTTCGCATGCTCAGGTAGAAAGTATCGGTGTAGTTACCCGTGTTGGTCAGCATGTGGACGAACGCGACCGCTCCGCCGGTGTAATTGGTCACCGTATGGTCAGGCTCAAACTCGACGTCCACCACCTGATTGACGATGATGGTATCGGTTACCACATCACCACTCCCACCCGGAGCGGAAGCCGTGACGACGACGGTGCCGGCCAGGATGTTATCCGTGGGGGAGATGTTGACGGTGACGGTGATACGTTTCTGACCGCCGAATGGTATGGTTGCGCTCACCGGCGTGACCGTCGGCGTGAAATGGGGATCGCTCTGAATCCCCTGGAACTGGAACGTGCCGGCACAGTTGCCGATGTTGGTCGCGTTGTGACGGTAGATCGCCGTACCACCTGTGGAGGCGTCGGCCAGCGCACGCACCGGCCGTATCTCATCCAATGCCACCGCATAGACCGGGGCTACCGTCGTGGCATCCAATATCGCGTCCGAAACGGCGGGACTGAAGACCGATGTGGCGGTGATCATGCTCGTTCCCACCGTACCGCACTCCTCGTATGGCACACGCACCCGCGCATAAACGGTACGGGTCACACCCGGCCCCACGTCATTGACGTCACCGCTGAACACCACCTCCCACCCGCTGAAAGTCAGCCTGAACGAATCGGTGTAATTCCCTGTGTTGGTGAGGATATGGGTGTATGTCACCCAGCCTGGCTGCGCGCTCTGGGCGTAGCCCGGCGACAGGCGCACGCCCGGGTACTGATTGACGATAGCGATGTCCGTAACCGTATCCCGTTTCGTCGGATCGAATTGCGAGGTGGCGGTCGCCACAACCCTGTCCCATGGCGCCGGGAACGGATATGGGGTACCCGGCCCCGGAGTGGTCAGCGTGACGAACACGGTGATGCTCTCCTGGTAACCCAGCGAGACCGTCGGCGCGGGAGAGATAGAGACAGGCCAGCCTTTCAGGCTTGAAGCCGTGATATTGAAGATATCCCGACCGTTACCCAGGTTGGTCAGGGTATGGGTGAAGACAACCGTCCTCGGAGTGCCGGTGGGATTGTAGACGCGCACAGCCGGTTTGTTGGGGGCAGGCGTGTCATCGTAGTTATCTACAAAGAGCACCCCGGCCACCTGCCTTGCCGTGGTGGTGTCCACAACAGCGCGCTTCAAGGTCGGATTAGTGCGAGATGTGACGGTGATCACTGTGTGGTCCACATCGCCACCGAAGGCGACTCCCAGAGGCGGTATGGTCACGGTGACGTATACCGTGGCCGTGTACACAGCATCCGGAGGTCGTGGAGTGGGCCACCCCCCTATCGTCACGACAGATGGAGATACGCTGACACTCCACCCCCGGCTGGAGGTGTGATTGATCACGAAAGTATCGGTATAGTTGCCGGTGTTGGTGATCACATGAATGTAATGGACCTGTGTGCCTGGCCAACTGGTATCGCTCCTGCTGGGGGCAAACTCCAGACCATGCTGCCAGTTGGAGACAGTCAGGTCTGTCACCCTATCCCGGACACTGCCATCGGAATCGGAAGTGGCGGTGACGATCAGTGTATTGGCGTAGATGCCGGTGCCCACACCAGTACAACCGGGTACGTACACCGAAAGCTGGATTGTCTTTGTCATCCCCTGGCCTACCGGGCCCGTGTTGGCAGGGGTGTCCATGGAGACGGGCCAGCTACATCCAGATGGTGCCTGGTCATTACTCCAGGTTATGGTAAAAGAGTCGGTGTAGTTGCCGGTGTTGGTCAATACGTGTGTATAGATCACACGCGCGCCTATGCCTCCCCACCCGTACAGGTCCGGTTCCAGGGCAACGCCCCATGCCCGCCGCACGGTGGTGGTATCCACAGCCGTGGCGTAGACCGGCAGGTAGGTCTCGGGATCGCTTTGTGCGATAGTGGAGGTAGCTGTGATGATGGTCACATTGGTGGTGCCACTGAAAAGATTGGTAGGGGTCATGCGCACGTAGAGAGTGGTTGTGTTACCCTGCCCAAGCGCTATGTTAAGCGGTTGAGTGGTGACCCCATTCACCGTGACATCCCACCCTGGCCATTGATTTGACCATGTCAGCGCGAAGGTATCGGTGTAGTTGCCCTCGTTGATAAGGATGTGCGTGTAAGTCAGAGGCTGACCGGGCCAGCCATCTTGCCCTGCTTCATTCGGGGAGAAGGCCACGCCCAGGCGCTGAAACTCGTCTGCGCCTATGTCAGGATTGGTGCCCATGAGGCGCGGCTGACCGTCAAGATCGTACTTGAGCATGGCGGCGTTGGTACGATCGCCGCTCTCGATGCACGGGGAACCTTCTCGCAGATGGAAATCACCCGCCGCCGCGTCGAGGAAGAGCGGATCGGCCGAAATGGAGTGGGGGCCAGCCGTGACGCCGCCGCCATAGTCTCCACTGCTGTTGGCCCACACATCGTTATAGTCCACCGTGATGGCTGCGCCACGGATACCCCAGCCGGTGTTGCTGACCACGATAGTATTGCTGATGCCGGGCGAGCCGCCGGCAATGTATATACCATCGCCGGAGTTAGAGTAGAAGGTATTGTGCCACACCAGAGTATTGCCGCTCAGATTGTACAGGCCGCCACCCTCCACACCGGCTATGTTGCCGTGAAACACATTCGTCCAGACTCTGGGTGCAGCACCTGCTATACCGGTGTTGTACAGCCCACCGCCTCTGCTGACAGCGCGGTTGTCCTTGAAGACATTGTACTGCACAACCGGATTGCCACGGTAGTTGTAGAACCCGCCGCCCATATCGGCCTGGTTGTTGATCAGGGTGTTCCATTCCAGCGTTAGATTGCCATCCGCGTTGTAGACACCACCACCCCGGTTGCCGACAGCAGTGTTGCTGATGATAATGTTGTTGCGCAGAACGGGCGCATTAACAGCGTAGATACCGCCGCCGGGGCCGTTGAAGTAACCGTTCTGCAGAGTAAAACCGTCAACGGTGGCATTGCCGAAAATGTACAGTACCCGGCCCAGTTGCCTGGCGTCAATGATGGTGGGATAGCTCTGTGGGTCACGTGTGGCGAACGTGGCATCGTAGCCTCCCAGAAGCACCACCGGTTTGTTGACCGTCAGGTTGTATTCGTTGTAAGTACCGCTCGCGACCCGGATTTCGTCGCCACCGGCCGCCTGACCCAGCGCCTGCCCAATGGTGCGACACGGACGGGTAACCAGGCGACAGTTATTGAGCGTGTCGTCGCCACCGGTGGAGACGTGACGGTTACCGGAAATGTAATTGACCCTGGTATAATCCTCGACGCTCGCAGAGACCGGCCCGGATGAACTCTGCGCCCTGACCACCGAACGCTCGACCGCGCCACCTGCCGCGTACGCCGGCACCGTCACAGTGACGTAGACCCTGGCAGTCTGCCCTGCATCCAGGTTCTCCACTCTTGTATGGCTCATCTGGGAAAGCCCGAGATCGCTGTTGAGGAAGAGATTGAATGTATCCCGGGCGTTACCGGTATTGGTGATCGTATGTACGTAGACCACCACCGTACC
Organism: Anaerolineae bacterium; assembly: GCA_034435075.1. Classification (GTDB taxonomy): domain Bacteria; phylum Chloroflexota; class Anaerolineae; order B4-G1; family B4-G1; genus JAOAAG01. Next base: position 1,022 of record DAOTYA010000242.1, on the reverse strand, counting down.
CGGGTTGGTGTTGGTGCTATAGGCCGGCCCGATCTCCACCCCCCACTCACGCCTGACATCCAGTAAACCGATGGCCATGTCGGAGAAATAGGCAGGATTGGAACGCGAGGCGGCGGTCAGGTAGAGCGTGACCTGCACACCGCTGCTGGCGGTGAGCGGTACGGTAATGTACACCGGCACCTGGACCGCGGCAGCAGCGGCAACAGTGTACACCGGGGTATAAGATATACTCCATTCGCTCGCGCTACCACCGCTGACAACGAGTGTATGGGTCAGCATATAGGAGTCCTGGAGCGTACCGGTGTTGGTGAGCACAAATGGGAACTGCACCACTTCGCCCGGACCTGCCGTGTCGTATAGCGTTGCAGGCCCAACGTCAACTCCAAGATAAGTGGTGGATTCATCCGCACCGATGTCGTACAACTGAGCGGACGGCAGAGGACGCACGTCTCCTTCAAAATCCCAGACCAGCGCGGTATGGGGATCGCCGCTGTGCACGCAGGGAGAATCGGGGCGCAGACGGAAGTTCGACGCCGCCGGGTCCACGAAGCGCGGATCTTCAGCGATGTCGGTCGGACTGGCAACAGTTCCGCTGTAATTGTAACCGTTGTTATGCCAGACGTTGTTGTAGGCCAGTGTGGCGGAGCCGGAGGCCAGGCGGATGCCGCCCCCGGTGTTGCTCACGACGATGGTATTGCTCACCACGGGTTGCCCCGCCGCAAAGTAGAGACCACCACCGTTGCCCGCCGTGTTGTACACCACCGTGTTGTTGTAAAGGCGCGGATTGCCCCCCACCGACGCCAGACCACCACCGTTGCCCGTGGCACTGTTCCCGTAGAGCACCACGTTCCTGATGGTGGGGCTGAGAGGCGTCGCTATGTAGATGCCGCCTCCATCACCGGTAACATTGCCCCCGCTGATGACAAACTCACCGATGACCAGCGTGCTGGTGTGCGCACCGGTGATGTAGAGCACCCGCCCCCCTCCCGCCGGCGCCTCCATGTAGGTGGGCGTGAGGGGAG
>DAOTYA010000241.1:0-6883 GCA_034435075.1 Anaerolineae bacterium | reverse complement strand
GAGGGGGCAGGCCACGCCCGGATCACGGTGACTTTGAGCCACCTCTCGGCCTTCACCGTGAGCGTGGACTACGCGGCCCGTGATGGGAGCGCCATCGCGCCACACGACTATGTGCCGGTGAGCGGGACGCTTGTCTTCCCTCCATGTGATTACATTCCTGTGAGTGGGACGCTCGCCTTCCCGCCGCTTGCGGGGAGCGGTGTCTTCACCGTGCCCATCGTGGACGATGGGGTTGACGAACCGGAGGAGACGGTGGAGCTGGCGCTCGCGCGTCCGGTCAACGCCACGCCTGGGAGGCCCTTCTCCGCGACGCTTGTCATCGCCGATGATGATGAACCATTGGGGTGGGCTACAATCTATGGAGCAGTCTTTCTGGATGTTGATGTGGACGGCGTGCAGGATGAAGATGAGCGTGGGATTGCCGGCGTGCTCATAACTCTGGACAGCACAGTCACGGCAACGACCGATCTGGACGGCCGCTATGCCTTTACTGTCACTACAGAGGGCATACACACGGTTACAGAGAGCAACCCTGTTCCTGGATCGCCCTGGCGGACAGCTTTCTCACCCGCATCTCCGGGTGATAACCCCGGCTATTTCTCCACCACTCCTGACAGCGTTAACGTATTAGTATTGTTCGGGCATAATTATAGAGTGGATTTTGGAGACGCGCCAGTTTTACTGGGCCTCTCCTCGATTTATGGGATCGCATTCGAGGATGCCGATGGGGATGGAGAGCAGGATAGAGATGAACCCGGCCTTCCGGGCGTGCTGATTGTGTTGGACCAGGCGGTTACGACCACAACCGATCTCAATGGGAGCTATACTTTTGGTGTCAGAGTTCAGGGTATGCATACTGTCGCCGAAGTTGAACCCGAAGGCTACTTTGCGACTACCCCGTCCCTGGTTAACCTGCTGGCCGTTTCTGGCTTTGGCTATCAGGTGGATTTCGGCAATGCCCGCGCTGGTTCCAGATTTGCCTCCATCCACGGGGTGGTATTTAACGACATAGACGCCAACGGGATACGTGATACTGGTGAGCCGGGAATTCGTGATGTACCCATCACACTGGACGGTGGTTACGTGTTCCTGACCGATGGGTACGGCCGTTATGCTTTCTCCACAGCAGTAACAGGCGCGCACACTGTCCTGGAAACCGACCTGAGCGGCTATTCCTCTACCACTCCGAACGAAGTCACTGTGGAAGTGTCGCCAGGCAATGGTTACCAGGTAGACTTTGGTGACGTGGAGACCGGCTCATGTCTCCCGGACATTTACGAGCACGACGACGCCCCTGCTCAGGCCAGTGCGATCGTTGTTGGAACAACCCAGCCTCGTCAATTCTGTGACGATCCAACCGATTGGGTCAGATTCCAGGCCAGGAGATGGGAAACCTATACCATTACCACATCTTTCTTGCGTGAGCGGGCTGATACAGTCCTGACTCTTTTTGATGCCGATGGGTGTACAGTGTTGGTGGAGAATGATGACTGTTCCGTGGCCGGGCCTCCATCCTGTCTGACCTGGCGGGCTCCGCGCGACGGCATCTATTACGTCCTGGTATCCAACAAGGGTGGAGTTACCGGTGTTGGTACGGACTACGCTTTGAGGATCGAGAACAGTGCGTCTCCACCTGTCCTATACCTGCCCGTAGTAATGCGCAACTCCAGCGGGCGAATCCTCATTTACCTGCCCCTTGTATTGCGACGGTAGTTTATCTCCTGCCAGATGCGACACAGTTTGTCGAATGAGATGTGGAGATTCAGATCCATGTCCATCCGCGCACTTCCGTGCACTGATTAATGTTTCTTCCGGTGTAACTACCCAGCCCTCCGGCTCGGGCCGGTCTCCAGACCGCGCCCGACGTCGCCACGATGGGAAGCGGATGCCGTAATCCGGCCAAATAACCGCTGGATTGGGTGACCCGGTCAGAGACCGGCCACAGCCTGGGTAGTTACCTTCCGGTAATTACTGCCCGGCTGCCTGCCGCCGTGTGCCGATTGGAAATCGCCCTTTGGCGCCTGCGCCGACGCGGAAACAGCGGTCGGCGCAGGCCGACCGAAGGCCTGCGGCCCAAAGTGGGCGACTTCAGTCGGCGTGGGCAGGCAATCACAAACATCCCAGGAAATTTTATAAAATCGAGGAGGCCTGCTTTGATATACGATGATCCCCTGCATAAATTTTTCTACCCTCGCGGCGTGGCGGTCATAGGAGCCAGCAGCGATCCCTGCAAATTAAGCTATGGGGTGTTGCACAATCTGATCACCCATGGCTACTGTGGGCCTGTGTACCCGGTCAATCCCAAAGGAGGCGAGATATTGGGACTGCCGGTCTACAAATCGGTGGCCGTAGTGCCTGATCCTGTGGAACTGGCGATCATCATCCTGGCGGCTGACCGGACGGCTGAGGCACTGGAAGCCTGCGGCAGGCGGGGGATACAGGCTGCCGTGTTGATCGCCTCCGGCTTTGGCGAGCTTGGAGCGGCGGGGGAAGAACGAGAGGCACGGTTGCGAGAGATTGCCCGCCGGTATATGATGCGCTTCATCGGCCCCAACTGTGTCGGGGTAATAGATACTTTTGCTCCCATAGACACGACATTTGTCCGCACTATGCCGGCAAAAGGGGCCATCGGTTTCGTGTCTCATTCCGGTGCGGTGTGTGGTGGGACGATAGATTGGGCGAACGCAGTTGGGGTTGGGTTCTCCAGGATCATCAGCCTGGGCAATCAGGCCGATGTAGACATGGCCGACGCGCTTGAGTCGCTGGCCGCCGATCCTCACACCAGAGTTGTGGCTGCTTACATAGAGGGCCTGCCCGACGGACGCCGTTTCGTGGAGATAGCCGGGCGGCTCACACCTCACAAGCCTGTAGTGGTGCTCAAGGCAGGGCGCACCCCATCCGGCAGTCAGGCGGTAAGCTCTCACACCGGTGCACTGGCCGGGAGCGAAGAGGTTTTCCGGGCTGCCTGTCTGAGCACCGGGATGATACAGGTAGAACACCTGGAGGGGCTGGTGGATGCTTCTATCGCACTGGCTTACAGGGAACCACCTGCTGGACCACGTGTGGCGATACTGACCAACGCCGGTGGGCCGGCTGCTCTGGCTGCCGATGCCCTCGACTGCAACGGTTTGTACCTGGCAACACTTACCCCGGAAACCCGTCAGCATCTGCAGGAAGTATGCCCGCCAGGGGCAATGACGGGGAATCCGGTAGACATGTTGGGTGGCCCACAGCCTGCTCACTATGTGGCAGCCCTCGAAGTGCTTTTGGCAGCCTCCGAAGTGGACAGTGTATTGGTTATCTTTGTGCCCCAGGCTATTATGCCACCGCAGGAGGTGGCCCTGGCAATAGCGCAGGTTGCCAGCGGATCAGCGAAGCCGGTTGTGTGCTGCATATCAGGTGGAGGTGGCATACGTGCTGCTGCCCGTACCCTGCACGCACATGGCGTGCCTCATTATATCACCCCAGAGCGTGCTGCCTTCGGCCTGAGCGCACTGTACAGGTACGGCCGGAGCAGATCGCGCCAGACCACAGACCAGGAGAGCATGCCGCCGGTTGTGAAGACACCCGTCTTCAGCCTGCGCTCTGGGTACCGCGTCCTAGACCCGCAGTCAGGCGCAGAGCTGGCAGGCCTGTATGGCATAAATGTCCCCCCTTCCGGGATGGCATCTGATGTTCAGACTGCGATTGCGCTTGCGGAGCGTATTGGCTATCCGGTTGCCCTCAAGCGGGTTTCCCCGGGCGTGGTACACAAGTCTGAGCTGGATGGTGTGGTCCTCGGCCTGGCAGACGCCCGGGATGTACATCGTGCCTTCACACGCCTGATCGGTCAGGGGGAGCAGGCGTTTATTCAAAAAATGGCTCCTCCGGGGTTGGAACTGATCGCAGGAGCACACAGGGATCCCCAATTCGGGCCTGTGGTAATGTTCGGTCTCGGTGGGCTTTACGTCGAGGTACTAAGGGATGTAAGCTTTCGGCTGGCTCCGCTGACTGAGAGTCAGGCCCAGGAGATGATAGAAGAGACGACGGCCGGGCGATTACTGGCTGGCGTGCGTGGTCGGCCACCTTATGACACGGACGCCGTGGTCGAGGCGCTGTGCCGTGTGGCCCGGCTCATAACCGATCTCCCAATAGCCAGTGTGGAGCTGAATCCCCTGATAGCCGGCCGGAGGGGAGAAGGGGCCTGGGCAGTTGACGTAAGGGTTGTGCTGACGTAACATATGATACAGGGATCGCTGCCATGCACGACAAGAAGAGCTACCAGGTCATTATCTTCGACCTTGACGACACGATCTATCCTCGCCATAGCGGCTTAATGCAGGAAGTGGGACGGCGTATACAGGAATGGCTGATCAATCAATTCGGTCTGACCAGAGAGGAAGCCATCGCTATGCAGCATGATTACTATGTACGTTACGGTACTACATTGGCCGGGCTGCTCGCCGAGCACTCAGTTGACGCGCGTGCTTATCTCTCATATGTCCACAACGTGCCGGTAGAAAAATTCCTGGGCGAGGATAGAGCGCTCGCCGCGATGCTGAAGCGTATCCCGTTACGCAAGGTGATCTATACAAACGGTACGTCAGAATATGCCCGGCGTGTCCTGCGGGCATTGGGTGTGATGGATTGTTTTGAGCAGGTGGTCGGGATCGAGGAGGTCGGGCTGTGCAATAAGCTCCACCGCAATGCTTATGAACGGATGTTGGCCCAATTGGGGGTCCCGGCCTCTGCCTGCATTATGGTGGAGGATTCAGCGCGTAACCTGAAGCCAGCCAGTGAATTGGGGATGACCACCGTATTGATTGATGTGGAGCCGGATGAGGGGGTGGACTTCGTGATCCACAATCTTATGGAGCTTGAGGAGATAGTGCTCAAGCTGCTTGAATGCGGAACGGCGGATGCCGGGTAATCCCTCAGGCCGGCTTTGGTGAGCCAGCCTTGCCGGCGCGCGTCTGGACACCGGTCGGGCTGGCTCTCGCAATGCTGCTTAGAGCTAATACGGTTCAGTTAAGGCCTGGAGTCGAGGCTTTAGCCGGTCTTTTTCCGCCTGAAGGCTCCACTCCAACTGCTTATCTAAACCGTATTGTGCTTAGAGCCTATCCGAAAACCGACGCATAGTTATGCGCCGGTTACGTTTTCCGGATAGGCACTTAGAGCCTATCCGAAAAACCGTACAAGCGGCATCCCTATGCCGCTTATACCGACGCATAGGGATGCGTCGGTTACGTTTTTCGGATAGGTACTTATTCCTGATTCCTGGTCGGGTTGTACATCCTGCCGTTGACGCGGCTGCGTAGCATCTCATCTACATCGTCAAGGGAGATTGGCTTCTGGTCGGCCAGTGCCTTGATCTGCGCGGTGATCTCCTTGATCTCCTCCTCTTCCAGGCAGAGGCCCAACTGCTCGGCCCGATTCTTAATCGCGTTCCAGCCGGTCAGGCGGTGCGCAATACTGATGTAGCGCGTCATGCCGAAGTCTTTGGGATCGAGAATCTCGTAAGTCGTCGGGTCGTTGAGGATCGCCTTGGCGTGGATGCCGGCCTTGTGCGTGAAAGCGGTCACACCGGTGATATAATTATTGAACGGGATATGCACACCGACCATCCGTGCCACAGTGGTATCCAGCTTTCCCAGCAGTGGCAGATTGTACTTCCTCACCAAAGCCGGGTCGGTGGCGTATAGACGCGCGATCAGCCCTCCCAACGGCGTGATGCCATTTCTTTCCCCGATGCCAAGAACACTGGTATCCACGTGGGTTGCGCCAGCGCGGAGTGCCTCATATGCGTTGGCGATGGCACAGCCGGAATCGTTATGTCCGTGAAACTCAATGTCACATTTTACACGCGAGCGTAACTCGCTGACGATTTCGTAGACCTGATGCGGCGCCGCCACGCCTACAGTATCCGCGATCCCCACTCTATCCACGCCGATACTGTCCACCGCCTCGTACACACGGAATAAATCTTCCCGCTCGCTCCGAAAAGAGTCCTCCGTACTGAAGCGCACCTCTAGCCCCTGGTTACGCACGTATTCCACGACTTTGAGAGCCATCTCTATGATCTCGTCTATGGATTTCCCATGGCTGAACTGGCGTAGCCTGGATGACGTGCCGATCACGATGTCCACCCCGTCCACACCGGTCTCGATCGCGCGCGCCGCATCCTCGATCCGGCAGCGTATGTGGGTCAACACCCTGCACTTCAGTCCCAGGCCGGCGATGGTTTTAGCATCCTCAAAGCTTTGGGGGGATGCAAGCGGCGAGGTCAGCTCAATGCATTCGACTCCGAAGGCATCCAATAACCTGGCGATCTCAATCTTCTGTTCAGTTGTAAAGTTTGCGCCTACGAATTGCTCTCCTTCCCTTAGAGTGGACTCGATGATGCAGAAATTATCCAGTGGCATTTGGTCCTCCCACCCTTAAATTTTACAAACAAGCGGCTTCCAGTTCACTATCCCCGAATCTGGAAGCCGCCTCTAAAATGCAGGCATAAGCGCACCTGACCAGACCCGGGGGCCGGTCCGTGATAGCGCTTAAGCGACTTGATTACAGTTGGGTAAAACATTAGCCAGTCGGCGTTCATTCAAGCCTTTAAAAGCAGACCGGCCCACGTACAACGTATGGGGCCGGTCAGGTGCGCAAAATACTGCCGACCGGGTCTACCGGCCGGGCTTCTTAAAAGCAGCTGACGTGATCAGAGAGAAGATGATACCAACCATAGTGCGGGGTTAAGTTTAACCGATTTACAGGATTTGTCAAGGTTATATTCAGGGCCGGGTGTCCGTCACTTTTTTGCGCGAGAAGAGAGCGAGAGCAGGCTATGGCTGGCCGTGGCGACGTCAGTTGTAGGGCAACTGCGAGCAGTTGCCCTACATTGTGGCCGGTC
>DAOTYA010000240.1:0-10589 GCA_034435075.1 Anaerolineae bacterium | reverse complement strand
AGGCTTTAGCCGGCGCAAGCGCGGCAAAAACCGGCTGAAGTACCCCTACCTACCCGACTCCGGGCGGGAAAAGCGGCGTCGGCGTAGCCCAAGTCGCTTTTGCTTCGAACACCCTAATAACACATCCCTTTGACATCCCAACTGGATCACCTATAATACAAGGCAACTACCCAGGCTGTGGCCGGTCTATGACCGGGCCACCCAACCCGGCGGTTATTTGGCCGGATTACGGCATCCACTTCCCGTCGTGGCGACGTCGGGCGCGGTCTGGAGACCAACCCGAGCCGGGGAACGGGTAGTTACCAACAAAAGGGGCAACAGTGAGCATTGTGATGAAAAACACCATCTTCAAGCTCGCCTCACCCATCATTCTCGTAACCTTGCTGGTGCTCTTCCCGTTGCCGCTTCCCTCCAGGGTTGGGGTGCTGGATTTTCGCCCATATTGGAGCGCAAGTTTCCTGCTTGCCCGGGGGCGTGACTTCAGCGACGCAAACCAGTTGGATTATATCGAGCGGACTTTAACGGGCTGGAATGAGCCTTTTACAATGTACGCCTGGTTCGCGCCTGCCGGCCACCTGATCTTGCTACCGTATACTTTCCTGCCCTTTGCGCGCGCGGCTTATTACTGGTTGCTCACCAATATTGCCATCGTCTTTGTCAGCACACTCCTGATATGGGGTACTCCCGTTTCAAGAGCAATATGGATTCCTCTGGTTGCTGCGTTCAGCTTTTCAATGACCTTGCTTTCGTTAATTGCGGGTCAGATAAACACCCTGGTCTTATTGGGCCTGGCCATCTTCCTTGCGGCCGAAAAAGCCGGACGTCACTACCTGGCCGGTGTCTCCCTGGTGCTGACCACCATCAAACCACATCTGGTCATTCTGACCCTGCCGCTTTTGGTACTCGACCTGTTGAGGCGTGGGCAGTGGCGTGTACTGGCAGGCGCAGCGTTCGCGCTGGGGAGCTGCGGGATTGTCCTGTTTTGCCTGTATCCGGCCTGGCCGATAAGTTTTTTGAACCTGGTTATCTCGGGTATGGACACGTTGCGCCATACTCCCACACTTAACGGGCTGCTCGTGATAGCAGGCGCGTATGTGTTGGGCAGGTGGCTTTGGGTAGCCGCTCTGCTCCTGGCCGTCCTGATCTGGTGGAAACGGGGTCGTGAGTTGGATCTGAGGACGATGATTGACGCTTCTCTGCTCGGAGGAATCATAGTCTCGCCTCTGGGTTGGAGTTATGACCAGATAATGTTGCTCTTTCCACTGCTGCGCATCCTGGATTGGGTGGCGAAAGGGGTTTTAAGCAGGAAAAGCTCTGTAGCCGTAGTGGTGACGCTGATCGCGGCCAATGCGCTCTCTTTCTATGAGCGGATATTGAGTCCGAACGAAGTATGGTTTTTCTGGGTACCGCTGGTCATCGTGGCCGTCTATATTTTTGCCTGGACACAGGCGGTTTTACGAGGGACGCCAGTAGAGGGGGACAGGCGGAGGTGAGATGGCGCTTAAAATTATTATCGTTGACGATCACGAGGTGGTGCGGCTGGGGTTGCGTACGCTCCTCGAGCGCCATCCTGACTTTAAAGTAGTGGGCGAGGCAGCCAATGCCAGGGAAGCCGTTCAGAAAACCCAGCTCCTGCGCCCTGACGTGGTGATCATGGATATCCGTCTGCCTGGAGGAAGCGGCATTGATGCCTGCCGCAAGATCGTGGAACAGGTGCCGGAAGCCAGGGTAATTATGCTTACCTCGTATGCCGAGGATGAGATGCTATTCGATGCCATCTCTGCCGGGGCATGTGGCTATGTGCTTAAACAGATCGGTAGCGATGATCTGGTCCGCGCCATAGAGGCGGTGGGGAGGGGAGAAGCCTCGCTGGACCCGGCGCTTACCCAACGGGTGTTCGCACGTGTCCGTGAAGCAGCCCGTAAGGAGCGTGAGACGGCTTTCGCAGGCCTGACGGAGCAGGAGCTACGCGTGCTGGCTCACGTGGCTGAGGGCAAGACCAACCGCGAGATCGCGGAAGCGCTCTTTCTGGGCGAGGGCACGGTGCGCAACTATGTCAGCAACATCCTCAAGAAGCTTGGTCTCACCAATCGGGCTGAAGCCGCGGCCTATGCTGTGGAGCATAACCTCAAGGAGTTTATCTCATCGTAGGCACCGAACCCTCAATCACCCCTCCAAGGGTAAAACAAAAACCGGCCCGCATTCCTGCCAGCCGGTAAGCAGTGGGCGGTACAAGACTTGAACTTGTGACCTCCACGATGTCAACGTGGCGCTCTGGCCATCTGAGCTAACCGCCCACCCATTGAAATTATATCACTACTCCATAATTTTGCAAGACCACTGGCCCGACCGGCTCGGAGCGAACTTTCCAGCACCAGACACGGATCGGAAGAAAAAGCAGGAGCGAGGACTGCTCGCCCCTGCCACTGGATACCGACCTGGCATCAGCCTGGGTCAGAACATCTGAGGAATAGACCGGCGAATTGCCAAAACTTCTGGTTTGATGCCTAGTCCTCTTCTTCCCAATCATCCTCCCAGTCATCATCCTGCCACTCATCGGTGAAATCAACAACGAACGGATCTGTTTTAATAACCTCAAGCTCTACCCCACAGGCATGACACACCACTATTGCCCCCTCACGCGGCTTGGGGTCGTTGATCACGGAATCACAGTTTGGACAGCGCGTTTTCGGCATCTTTCACTCTCTAAGTCTGCACGCGCCGTATGCAGGCCGTGGTCCGACTAAAAACCTACCCGAAAAACCGTACAAGCGGCATCCTTATGCTGCTTATACCGACGCATAGGGATGCATCGGTTACGATTTCCGGATAGGCTCTTAAGGTCTTTTGGGACAGGTGGCGCAGATGTGACCTATCGGAGGGAGGATAACCAGGTTAATCCTCCTCTTCCTCCTCTTCCTCCTCCCATTCGTACTCGTCCCATTCCTCATCCAGAGGATAATCAATATCCAGCGGATCAACGCTGATGATCTCGAATTCCGCACCGCACTCAGGGCAGGTGATGATGTCGCCCTCTTCCGGATCAGTGACCTGGATCGGAGCGTCGCAGTCTAAACAATATGTCTTAGGCATCTTTATATCCCCTTTCTGTTGAGTTGTGCTCACGATGAATTTGTAACACGCGCCAGTATAGCACAAAACATATGCGCACATAGTGGGATTTTGGTGATGTTTTAGTGAATTTTTGGTGTCACCGGACATCTTTTGAGCTTGACACTTTGTCACCGTCCAGCTATCATACAGGCGGAGAAGAGGCAGGATGCAGGAGGCAGGAGGCAGGATGCAGGAGGCAGGAGGCAGGATGCAGGAGGCAGGACTCCGGACTCACCCTCTCCAGGACAGGCTTGCACCGTATGCCGGCCGCTGGGTGGCGCTGGTCCGAGGACACGTAGCCGGGGTTGGCAGAACAGCGGAAGAAGCCTTGTTGGCTGCCAGATTGAGCCGCCCCAGGGACAAACCGGAGCTTCTTTTCGTACCGCCTGAGGAGGAAAGCGAGGCAAACGTTGAGGATCGAAATCCCTGAATGGCCCTGGCATATTGTATGCCGACTGGCGGGAGATCGTGCAGTGCGCATCTGGCTGGTGGGTGGCGCGGTGCGTGACCTGTTGCTGGAACGCCCTGTTCACGATTGGGATTTCCTTGTGGAGCGGGACGCGCTTGAGCTGGCACGAACCGTGGCGAATGTCCTGGGCGGGGACTATTATCCTCTGGATGTGGCACGTGAGATCGGCCGTGTGCTCCTGAGAAAGCCAGGCCAGGGCCGCGTGGAGCTTGACTTTTCTGCCCTGCGTGAGGCTGATCTTGAGGGAGACCTCCGCATGCGCGACTTTACCATCAACGCTATGGCCACGGATATGAACAGTGTGCTGAGTGACCCTACAGGCGGGCTGGCGGACCTGCGGTCATGCCGCGTGCGTGTGACAGGCGAGCACAGTTTTGCCAGAGACCCGATCCGCCTGCTGCGCGCCGTGCGTATGGAGGCAGAGTTAGGTTTTGAGATCGAGCCTGACACCGGGGCATTAATGCATCGGGACGCCGGACTATTGTTTTTGAGTTCACCGGAACGGCTGCGCGACGAATTTGTGCGCATCCTGGCGCTGCCGGGGCTTTACACGTCACTCCGCCGCCTTGATGAGTTCGGGCTGCTGGCTCGTGTGATCCCGGAGCTGGAATCGCTGAAGGGTGTCCCCCAATCGCTGCCACACCGCTTTGATGTATGGACACATACCCTTCTGGTAATAGACACACTGGAAGAGCTGCTGGCATTGCTGATCGGCATGCCGGGAAGGAGCAGAGGAAGTGCAGACATACCCCGCGCTGCCTGGGGAGAGCTGGAGCGGGTTTTGGGACAGTTCGCCGGCGAGCTGGCCGCTCACCTGACGCCGGAAGTAACCCCGGGACGGGACAGGACTGTGCTGCTCAAACTCGCCGCGCTGCTCCACGACGTGGGAAAATCTTCGACCCGCTCACAAGATGAGGACGGCCACATCCACTTCTATGAGCACGAACGGGTCGGGGCCGGGCTGGCAAGGGAGCGCTTGAGGGAGATGCGGTTCAGCCGCGAAGAGATAGCCCGGGTGGAATCGCTTATCGCGCATCACATGCATCCGGCTCATCTGGCTCAGGACGAAAAAGTCACCCGCCGCGCGATATACCGCTACTTCCGCGCTACAGGCGATGCCGGCGTCGAAACTGTGTTGCTCAGCCTGGCCGATCACCTGGCAGTATGGGGAGCGCATCTGCAGATGGAACGCTGGACACGCCGCCTTGAGGTGACCGAAATGCTGCTAAGTCACTATTTCGAGCACCATGCGGAGACGGTGATGCCCCCTCCGCTGATCACCGGCGATGAGCTGATGGCTGCGCTTGGCATCACACCCGGCCCTGAGGTAGGAAAGCTATTGGAAGCCATAAGAGAGGCCCAGGCTGCCGGGGATGTCGGCACCAGAGAGGAGGCGCTGGCACTGGCTGCCCGACTCCATTCATCTGCCCGGCCTTTCACACGCCGCGTTGGATGAAAGCCGCTATTGCTATCCTGCTGCAGTCAGCTATAATTTCTATGCAATCCGCCTTAGCAGGGGCTTCAGCCGGATTTCCCGCCTGAAAGCTCGATCCCCGGGCGTTGCTTGAAAGGTACAGGCACGATTGGAGTAGCCAAATGTCAGGTTTCCAGCTCGTGTCCGACTTCAAACCGACCGGCGACCAGCCGGAAGCGATCGCTGCGCTGGTAGAGGGCATTCGCAAAGGCTATAAGCACCAGACCCTGTTGGGAGCCACAGGCACAGGCAAAACCTATGTGGTATCCCAGGTGATCGCACAGGTGCAGAAGCCGACCCTCGTCCTGGCGCACAACAAGACGCTTGCGGCTCAGCTCTATGCTGAGTTTCGTGAGTTCTTCCCGCACAACGCGGTGGAGTATTTTGTCAGCTACTATGACTACTATCAGCCGGAAGCTTACGTCGCGCAGTACGACCTGTACATCGAAAAAGATGCTGACATTAACGAAGAAATCGAGCGTCTCCGCCTGGCCGCCACGACCGCTCTCTTCTCTCGCCGTGACGTGATCATCGTTGCCTCCGTCTCCTGCATCTACGCCATCGGCGACCCGGAAGAATGGGGGCGGGTGATGCTCGAGCTGAGGCGTGGCGAGTCCCACCGGCGTGAAACGCTCCTGCGCCACCTGGTCAGCATCTACTATGAGCGCAATGATTTCGAGCTGAAAAGGGGAAGCTTTCGCGTGCGGGGTGATACACTGGAGATTATGCCGGCCTACGGCGAGACCGCTTACCGCATCGGATTCTGGGGGGACGAGATCGAACGCATCACCGAGATAGATGTGCTCACCGGCGAAGTGCTGAAGGAACTGAGTGAAGTGCGCATCTTCCCGGCCAGACACTTCATCACCCCCGAGGAAAAGCGCGCAAAAGCCCTGGCCGACATCGAGGCCGAGCTGGAGGAACGCCTGGCCGGGCTGCGCCGTCAGGGCAAACTCGTCGAGGCCCAGCGGCTGGAGCAACGCACCCGTTACGATATAGAAATGATCCGTGAGATTGGCTATTGTAGCGGCATCGAGAACTACTCCCGTCACCTGCAACAGCGTCCTCCTGGCTCTCCACCATGGACGTTGCTGGACTACTTTCCGGCCGACTATCTGCTCATTATAGACGAGTCCCACATGACCATCCCCCAACTGCGCGGGATGTACCATGGCGATCGCAGCCGTAAAGAGGTGCTGGTTGAGTATGGTTTCCGTCTCCCCTCGGCGCTGGACAATCGCCCGCTGAGTTTCGAGGAGTTTGAAGCCCGCGTAAATCAGGTTATCTATACCTCCGCTACCCCGGGGCCTTACGAGCTGGAGAAAAGCCAGCAGGTGGTACAACAGATTATCCGCCCAACAGGTATTGTAGACCCTCAGATCATCGTGAAGCCGGTGAAGGGGCAGGTGGACGATCTGGTCGGTCAGATCACTGAGCGTGTCAGCCGGGGAGAGCGTGTCTTGGTGACCACACTGACCAAGCGCATGGCTGAGGACCTTGCCGATTACCTGCGGGAATTGGGTATCAAAGTCCACTACCTGCACAGCGAGATTCAGACGCTGGAACGGGTGGAGATTCTGCGCGACCTGCGGCTGGGGGCGTACGACGTGGTGGTGGGCATCAACCTGCTGCGAGAAGGGCTGGACCTCCCAGAGGTGAGCCTGGTGGCAATTCTGGATGCCGATAAGGAGGGTTTTCTACGTTCGGACACTGCGCTCATCCAGACCATTGGCCGGGCGGCGCGGCATGTCAACGGGACCGCCATTATGTATGCCGATCACATCACCGAATCAATGCGCCGTGCCATCGAGGAGACCGAGCGGCGACGTAAGATTCAGATGAAATACAACGAGGAGCACGGCATCGTGCCTTCCACTATTGTCAAGGAAATACACGATCTGACCGAACGGGTGCGCGTTCAGACGGTCCCTGCACACGAGCCCGATTTTGCGGTTACGCGATTGCCCAGGGATGAACTGGCACGCCTGATCCGCGAGCTGGAAAAACAGATGAAGGCCGCGGCGGAAGCGCTTGAATTCGAGAAAGCAGCACTCCTGCGCGACCGCATCTTTGAGTTGCGGGCGGTGATGGCAGAGCAGGAGGAGTCTTTGCCGGCCTGGGAGCGGGAGCGGCGTATGGCGCAGTGGCAGACCGTCTCGTGATACGATCCCGTCCAGGTGGGTGCAGCAGGGCATTCAAGGCTGTTTGGAAGAGGCATTATGAGTCCGCGGGTTGAGGAAATTCCCAAAGTCTTAGGGATCTACCTCCAGATCTCCCAGTACCCGATCCTGGGGCGTATTATCCGGGAACGGATGCGCCAGGAGCTGTTTGAACGGGGTATTATCACCCCTGAACAGTTCAGGCAAGAGGTCAAAGAGAAAGCCAAACTCTCCCAGCAACGTGAAGGCACGCTTCCCGGAGAGGACCCCGACGAGGTGTGGCAGGAACGGTTGAACCTGATCCAGGATCACCTCACTGATTTTTACTTCGCATACAATCTACCACACTCGCTCTTCGAGGAAATTCTACAAGAGGTGCTGGCCAGCCGGGCAACGGCCCAGAAGGATGTTCTGCCCTTTAACCCTGAGCTGGCCCCACGCTCTGTCCTGATCGCTCAGGCCAAAAAGTTTGCTGCTCTGCCGGAGGAGCAACGCAAACAGGTCAGGCATCACCTGGAGGAGATCATCGTCGTGCTGATCAAGCGTATGATCAGCGACCAGCCCGATTTTGTCAGGCTGGCCAAGCGGTTCCTGGAACCCGATGATTTCGAGATGATCTACGGACGCCGCATCGGCACAGGCAAGATCGGTGGCAAAGCGGCGGGCATGATCCTGGCCTGGGAGATCCTCCAGAAGGAGGAGCCGGATGACGAAATAGAACTGCGTAAATACGTCAGGTTGCCCGAATCCTACTTCATCGGGGCCAACGTTTTCTACGACTTTCATGCGCTTAACGGCCTGGAAGAGTTCATCAACCAGAAGTACAAGACGCAAGAGGAGATCGAGGCTGACTATCCGCGCATCCAGGAGATTTACGGGCGCGGACGCTTCCCTGCCGAGGTAATGGATCGTCTACAGGCACTGCTCGTTGAACTTGGCCGCACCCCTATCATCGTACGCTCCTCCAGCCTGTTGGAGGACAACTTCGGCTTCTCCTTCGCCGGTAAGTACGAGAGCATCTTCTGCCCCAACCAGGGTACTCTGGAAGAAAACCTACAGGCCCTGACCAGGGCTATCGCTCGCGTGTACGCCAGTGTCCTGAACCCCGATGCACTGTTGTACCGCCATCAGATGGGACTGGTTGACTTCGATGAGAGGATGGCGATCCTGATCCAGCGGGTGCAGGGGCAACGCTATCGTGACTTTTTCCTGCCCGCAGTGGCAGGTGTCGGCTTCAGCTACAATCCTTTCCGCTGGAGCCGGCGCATCCGCCGCGAGGATGGCCTGTTGCGGATAGTATGGGGACTTGGTACGCGGGCTGTGGACCGGGTGGCTAACGATTACCCACGTATGGTACCGCTCAGCCACCCGTTGTTGCGACCGGAAACAGGTGCTGACCAGATCCGCAAATACTCACAGCACTTCGTGGACCTGATTGATCTGCGCGAAAACCAGTTCAAAACGCTGCCTGTAACCGAAGTGTTGCGGGCAGACTACCCTGCCATCAAATTCCTGGCATCGCAGGATCACGGCGACTACCTGTCTGAACTCTCATGTGCTTCGGGTGAGAATGCTGCGTTCGTGCTAACCTTTGAGAATCTCTTGAAAAACCAGCGTTTCATCACACTGATACGGAGTGTGCTTAAGAAGCTCGAACGGTACTATGAGCGGCCGGTAGATATCGAGTTCACAATTGAGATCACCAACAAGCATCCCCCGGAATTCGTGCTGCACCTGCTCCAGTGTCGTCCTTTGAGCAGACAGGAGTGGGGCGAGAACGCCCGCATCCCCAGCGATGTGCCACCCGAGGACATCGTGTTTCTCTCGCGAAGACTGGCTCCCTCCGGACGCGTGTCCGATATTCGCTACATAGTCTACGTCTTGCCGGAGCAATATAACCAAATACCTGATTACGAAACCCGCTTTGAGGTGGCCCGTGTCATCGGGCGGCTCAACAAGAAGCTGAAGGGCGAGACCTTCATCCTGATGGGACCGGGACGTTGGGGTACCTCAAATGTCGAGTTGGGACTGAAGGTCACATACGCCGACATCTACAATGCCCGTGCCCTCATCGAAATCGCCCAATCACTCGCAGACGACACACTGGAAGTCTCTTACGGAACTCACTTCTTCCAGGACCTGGTGGAATCGCGCATTTATCCCCTACCGCTCTATCCGAACGCAGCGGATACGATCTTCAACCACGCTTTCTTTGAGCGAGCGGAAAACAGGTTGGAGGAGTTATTGCCAGGCGACGCGCAATATGCCCGGTTTGTCAAAGTGATAGATGTCCCGGCAGCCAGCGGAGGACGTTACCTGGAACTGGTGATGGATGGGGAAAGGGATGAAGCACTGGCATATCTGAAAGCCCCTTCCCGGCTCGCCAATAAAATGGGCTGAGATTTGCACCAGTACGCTTGAATCCACCACGCCACCTTGCGATGGAGCAAGTCTATGACTCCCTGTTGCGTTCCTTTTAGCAGCAGGGGACATATAACCCCTGCCAGCTCCGGCATCCCGCGCGAGCGTTTTTGGGTATATCCCCACCCTTATGTATATAGGGGAAATCCTCCAACGATTTTAGGGGTAAAAAGCGTGCAAAATGATAACCCGATCTGCTATAATTAGAAGCAGGTCTTGGTTGCCCATGAGTTAGGACAGCCTTTCCAGGCTGTCCGGGCAGGCTGGAAATCCCGACCCATAGTTTTTCGGACAGGCACTGATAGTAGTCGAGAGGAGGTGATGAGGCAGGCCCATCTACTTTAAAGTACGATCAGATATTTGAATCCAAATCAGTCCGTTTAGTTTTTCAGGAGGAGCAGAATGAGCAAGCGTTTGACAAACTTGATAGGTATAGTAGTCTTGTTGGGATTACTTCTGGCCGCATGCAAGCCGGCCGCTACCCCTACCACGGCGCCGGCGCCGACACCAACGACTGCCCCGCCTGCTGCACCTGCAAAGCCCGAAAAGCTGACCATCGCCTGGATCCCCAAGGCGCTGAACAACCCGGTCTTTGAGGTAGGGCGCGACGGTGCCTTCAAGAAGGCTGAAGAGCTGACAGCAAAGACCGGTATCAAGGTTGAAGTGCTGTATGTTGGTTCTGTCGCCTCGGATGCCACTGAGCAGGCGCGTGTTGTGGAAGACGTAATAGCCAAGGGGGTGGACGCCATCGGCATCTCCTGCAACGACCCCACTGCCTGCGAGGACCCCATCAACAAGGCAGTGGATGCCGGTATCCCGGTGATGACCTGGGACTCTGACTCGCCCAACAGCAAGCGTTTCACCTACCTGGGCGTTGACAACTATGCCGGCGGTAAGGCTGCTGCCGACCTGCTGGTGCGCTTCATGGGTGAGAAGGGCAAGGTTGCTCTGC
>DAOTYA010000239.1:0-8017 GCA_034435075.1 Anaerolineae bacterium | reverse complement strand
CGGGCCGGGGTCCTTCTCCGTCCGGATGCGCTGCTGCTGGGCCTGCACCTGCTGGAGGTATTGGGCCTGCTGTTGCAGGGCCTGCTGGTACGCGCGCTCTTTCGCTTCCTGCTCCTGCTGGTGTTGCCGGCGCTGGGAGCGGGTGCCCAGGATGCCCCCCAGGACGGAAAAGAGAGACATGGGAAGCATTAAACAGGGCATGATCAGTTGAGTGGGCTGAGGATTCTCTGCAAGGAAGTAGGCCACGGCGAAATAACCGCCGGCCGTAAAGAGAGCGCCCGCCAGGGGAAAGAGCGCGGTGAACCAACTGAAGCGCGGGGGCGGGGTCACCTGAGGGGGAGCAGGCAGTTTGACCTCACCCGAAGGCAACGGTTCCAGAACGCGAGGGGGGCGGTTAAAGTCTATATTCCCACCCATGTCAGCTCCTGTGGGCTTGCCATCTTCTGGAGAAAAGTATACCAGATTGTGACGGCCATGCAAGCAGGAGGATGGCCCACCCGGCGCGCGACCAACGGTCGGCCTGGGCCGACCGACCCCCGACGCGAAGCGCCTGAAGAGATTTTTACCCCAGCGCGCTCGCCCTCGTCCGGAGGATGTGTACCAACACTTGGGGAAATAAAGGACGAGGCTCTCGCCTCGTCCGCGAATAACCGTTGGCTGCGCTACACCTTCTCGGCCTCTCTGTCAGGGGAGCGCAGCACGATCTCTCCGTCCGCCGCGTCCACGAGCACCGTATCCCCGGCTTTGAACCGCCCTGCCAGTAAAGCGTCGGACAGAGCATCCTCAACACGGTTCTGGATCACCCTGCGCAGTGGGCGCGCGCCGTATTCCTCGTTGTAACCCTCCCTGGCCAGCAATTCACGGGCCTCCGCCGTTACCTCAAGAGCCACGTGATATTCACCCAGCCGCCTGCGCACCTTGTCCAGCTCCAGCTCCACAATGCGTGCTATCTCTTCCTGACTGAGGGAGTGGAACACGATCACGCTGTCTACGCGGTTAAGGAATTCGGGGCGGAATACCCTTTTCAGCTCTTCCAGCAATTTTTTACGCATCTCCTCGTAACTGCGCCTGGCGTCACTATCCTTATCATGCGGCACGGCGAAGCCGAGGGATGTCTCGCGCTTGATCAGATCCGCCCCTATGTTTGAGGTCATAATGATAATCGTGTTGCGGAAGTCCACCTTGCGCCCACGCGCGTCGGACAGCGCGCCCTCTTCCATGATCTGGAGCAGCATATTGAAGGCCTCAGGGTGGGCTTTTTCGATCTCATCGAAGACGACGATGGAGAACGGGCGGCGACGAATAGCCTCTGTGAGCTGGCCGGCATCCTCGTAGCCCACGTACCCCGGCGGTGCGCCGACCAGGCGGGCTACCGAGTGACGCTCCATAAACTCCGACATGTCCAGTTGCAACAGCGCGTCTTCGCTGCCGAACATAAACTCGGCCAGCGCCTTGGAGAGTTCGGTCTTGCCGACACCGGTCGGGCCCAGGAAGATAAATGAGCCGATAGGACGCCTGGGGTCTTTCAGGCCTGCACGGGCGCGGCGTACCGCCTTTGCCACCGTCCGGATCGCCTCGTCCTGACCCACAATGCGCCGATGCAGCTCTTCTTCCATATTCAATAACCGCTCGCTCTCCTCGCGACGCAGTTGTGTCAACGGGATGCCGGTCCACATTGAGACCACTTCCGCGACATCTTCCGGCGTGACAACCAGTCCCTCGCCGCGGTCCCAATCCGCCCGCACAGCCTCAAGCTGGTCCTGCAGCTCAAGCTCCTCGTCCCGCAGTCTGGCGGCCACACTATAACGCTGTTCCTGGATGGCCTGCTCCTTCTCCTGCCGCACAATTTTAAGGCGGGTCAGGATTTCGCGCAGGCTTTTGGAGTGGGGGGATTTGTATATGCGGACGCGCGAGGCGCTCTCATCCATCACATCAATGGCTTTGTCGGGCAGATAGCGGTCGGAGATATAGCGGGCCGAGAGGCGAGCAGCCGCCTCGAGGGCCTCATCGCTGATGCGCAGGTTATGGTGCTGCTCGTAGGCCGGACGCAGGCCACGCAATATCTCAATAGTTTCATCAACCGACGGCTCCTCCACCATCACAGGCTGGAACCTTCTTTCCAGCGCAGCATCAGACTCAATATATTTGCGGTACTCGTCCAGCGTGGTTGCGCCGATACATTGGAGCTCTCCCCTGGCCAGCGCGGGCTTCAGTATGTTGGCTGCGTCTACCGAAGAGCCTGCTGCCCCGGCGCCGACAAGCATATGGACCTCGTCTATAAACAGTATGCTCTTACTGTTTTTAAGCTCAGAGATAACCTTCTTGAGCCGCTCCTCGAACTGCCCCCGGTACATTGTTCCGGCGACCAGCGAGCCAACGTCAAGCTGCAGTACCCGCTTGTCCAACAGGGAGCTGGGAGTGGTGCCTTCGACAATGCGCTGTGCCAGCCCTTCGACAATAGCTGTCTTGCCCACACCGGGCTCGCCGATAAGAGCAGGATTGTTTTTGGTGCGACGGGCCAGAATTTGTATGACGCGTTCGATCTCCTGCTCCCGTCCAATGACCGGATCCAGCTTGTGCTGCTCGGCCAGACTGGTCAGGTCAATAGCCAACTGGTCAGTTACCGGCGTCTTGGTGGCCTGGCGTTTTTGTTTCTCCTCCGCCTTCTCGCCAGGGACCAGTTGACGTTGTAACACACGCTCGGTAGAGCGCAGAATCTGACTGCCGGTGATCCCCAGGTAGTTTAATACATCCAGAGCGGTCCCATCGCCATGGCGCACCAGTGCCAGGAGGATATGATGGGTATCAATGCGGGAATTGCCACTACGCCTGGCTTCTTCTCCTGCCAGCTCCAGCACCCTTTTCGTGTGAGGAGTGAGGTCAAGCTCGGAGTTCAAAAACATAGAACGCTTGCGGATTGTGCTGAAGCGCTCGACCAGGCGTTGTACATCGCCAGACTGGAGCCCCAGTTCGCGTAAAACGCGGCTGGCGATCCCCTGCTCCTCCTGTAGAAGGCCTAACAGTAGGTGTTCGGTGCCGATCTGGGCATGGTTCATCCTTTCGGCTTCCTGTTGAGCAAGCTTCAGCGCCCTGCGTGAGGATTCCGTAAAGTAACGGATTAAGTTATCCATGGCTCATCACTTTCTAGTTTGTTCCAGCCTGTTCTGAGCTGTCTCTAACGGAGCCACCAGCGGACTCCTTTCATCCGACGGGATGGCTGATGCTCCAGCCCCTTCACTTTCCTGTGTCACCCTCTTGAGGCTTAAGGCCAGACGACGGCGGCTTCCATCCACCTCAATGACCCGTAGAGTGACCACCTGCCCGGGTTGCAAAACCTCTTCAGGATGAGCAATTTGCGTCTCACCCAGCTCTGAAATGTGAATTAATCCCTCGATACCTTCGTCACCTACGATGCTGGCAAAGGCTCCCCATTTTGTTAAGCGCGTGACGACCCCTTCAAGCAATTGTCCTTGATAGTACCGTTCCTCGATTGTCGCCCACGGATCAGGTTGCAGCCGCTTGATGCTGAGCGAAATTCTCTGGCGTTCCCGATCCACTCCCAAAACATACACCTTTACTTCCTCACCTACTCTCAGTACCTCTCGGGGATGCGTGATACGTCTCCAGGAAAGCTCAGACAAATGGACCAGTCCATCCACGCCTCCGATGTCCACAAAAGCGCCGAAGCTGGTCATGTTGGTGACTCTGCCGTTAACCACATCCCCTTCGTTCAGCCTGTCGAGCAGGCTTTGTCGCCGTTCCTCGTCGCGCTCCCGGGAGGTTACCCGCTCCGATAAGATGAGGCGATTACGTGCCTGATCAACCTCGATCACTTTAAGCTTCAGTGTGGTACCGAGCAAACCCTTCCACCGCAAGTCCCCGTCAAGTTTGGGGGATGAGGAAGCAAGGTGCGAGGCATCCAACTGCGAGCCGGGCACGAAGCCCCTTATCTGCCCCACCTGTACAATTACGCCACCCTTGTTGTACCCGATGACCTGGCTCTCCAGGGTTTCCCCGCTCTCGAGGAGCTTCCGGGCCTCGTTCCAATCGCGGGCCATCCGCGCTCGTGACATAGACAGTGTGATGTTTTCGAACTCGTCACCGATGCGCGTGACATAGACGAAGACCTCTTCGCCCTCC
Source organism: Anaerolineae bacterium (assembly GCA_034435075.1). GTDB lineage: Bacteria > Chloroflexota > Anaerolineae > B4-G1 > B4-G1 > JAOAAG01. Next base: position 3,877 of record DAOTYA010000239.1, on the reverse strand, counting down.
CGGATAGCCGCACGCTCCTCAGGGGTCAGGCGTGCCAGGTCCTGCTCGTGAACGACGCCCTCGCATTTGGCTCCAATGTCCACAATGACGCTGTTAGATGTAACGCGCACAACAATGCCAGGGACGATATCCCCCTGCTTGATTTGCCTGCAGGAAAGATAATCCTCCAGCAGTTCTCTCATCGAGTGTGTCTCCTGATCGGTGGGGTGCAGCGTTGCTTCTCTTCCTGCCAGTCCGTCACTTCCTGCAGGCATACACAGCTCCTGGGTATTGCAATTATAGGTAGTTTGGCGGTAAAGCGCAAGCCATCAGGGCTTATCAGGCGAGGAACCTGCCCGCCTGGCAAAACGTATTTCCTCAGCGTCCCAGCTCAAGCCGCTCAATGAGACGGCGGGGCAGCCCTCGAGCACGCATACGCTCCTGTGTGATCTCCACAGGGTATGGCACGCGGCGGAATGACCACTGTCCAAGCTCTGTGTCCAGGATCGCATAACTGGCCCTCGGGTCACCATCGCGCGGCTGCCCTACGCTCCCCGGGTTAATGATGACGCGGCGTGATCCCAGAGGCATCGTTTCAGGGAGAGGGGGTACCCATGTATCACACCGCTGCCGCTGTTCATCAAGCTCAAAGATGATGGGGATATGAGTGTGGCCGACAAGGCATACCGTGGTACTGAAGTGGGCGAAATTCGCGTAAGCCACGCCAGCATCGAGGATGTATTCCCACACAGGCTCGCGTGGGCTGGCATGTGCCAGATGAAAGGAATCTCTGACCAGGTAAGTGGGCAGTGATTGCAGATACTCTCTCACTGCTGGTTTAAGCTCTGACTGGGTCCAGAGGTTAGCCTCACGCGCATCGGTATTGAAGTTTCTGAGATCCAGCTTACCGAGCGCAGCCCAGTCATGATTGCCAGCCAGACTGATATGAGGAAAGTCTTGCATGCGTTCGACGCACTCGTTCGGGTTAGGTCCGTAGCCCACCCAATCTCCCAGACACCATACCTGGTCAAACGCTGGTGCATCTGCCAGTACAGCTTCCAGCGCTACCAGGTTGGCGTGAACGTCGGAGATGATCAAGTAACGCAAATCTGCTGCTCCGTCATTGTTTGTGATATTATATATTCTTTCCTCAGTTTAGCCAATACCGCGTTTTTCCTGTTTGCACGCTGCCATGCTGAATGGGGCAGGTACCCGAGGGTGTAAATCCTTCGGTTATTCAGGCAGCCAGAGCAGGCGCGGTGTGGCAGATGTCACAGACCGTTTGACTCCGGCAAGAAGGGCAAGCAATGCACCCGCCTGGTCACAGTCCGGCAGGCACCGGGTTGGTGGGGCTGGGACGGGACAGCACCCACCGGCAGCAGAATATCCGCTGGCCGATCGTGCCGGGTGATCGGGTAGCGGGCGCGGTGCTCTTTGGCCACGCACCACTTCCGCAGCGCAGGCTTTGAGTTTATGGATGCCGGTCTTTATGACGTGGGCACTCGTGTGACCACACATTTGTTAACCATCTCTGAAATGCCTCACTACCCGCTGAGTTTCTCCAATAAGCACACCCGGACACGGTAAGGCCCCTCCCTGAGCGGTGAGCGCCTCTCACGTGAGACGATCTCGGAAACGGCTATGGCCTCGGAATAGTTCACGCCGCACTGCCAGGAGGCGGAAGCGGTGCGCCGGTGCACGGTTTCCCCGGATGGCGAGGGGAGGGTAAGTGTGGCGCGCCTCCCTTGAAAATGCAGGACAAATCTGGAGATTCGTCCTACGTGATTTCCACGGTGTAATGGCCATAGTGCCCTGTGATGCAGTTATCACAATAGCACAGTTCTTGCGCCTGGTTTTCGGAGCAGGTGATACAGCGCCAGCGGGCGATGGTTTTCTTGCCGTTCCCCTGGCATTCGACGCAGTAGAAGCGAAGGGGTTTGTTGCGGGCGGTTTCACGTGGATATTTCACGCCCTCCTCGGCCGGGTGGATGGCCTCCAGCGTCAGGGTATGCTCGATCCAATCGCCGAAGTCGAAGACGTATTTCAGGCGCTCGCCTTCCTTCAGGCCGAGAGCGGCGATTTGCACTTCGGCGCCGTCGCCTCTGCCAAAGGGATCCACCGTCCCCAGGTCCACCTCGCGGTAGCGCGTCTTTGCCCCCTGGCGCGGCACGAGTTTCCAGAAACCGGCCAGGTGGTCGGACTCGTGGTCGAATGCGCCTACCAGGATAAAATTCAGGTCGGCGAGGGTTTGTTCGCCCAGGATTTCCACTTCGCGCCAGACGCGCGGATTGTGTGTGAAGGCAGCCTTGAAACGATAGACGAGTTTCTTTTGTTCCCTGGTCACAGGCTGTAAGCGGCCAGGCGGCGGCTGACCGGTTTGTTCTTGAATAAGGCGTTCGATGGGGGAGAGTTTCCCATCAGCATACTTGATCTCCCAGTCATCGAAGCGGAAGCGGCCGTCCTGTTCCAGGACAATTTTCCAGTGATGCGGGGGACAGCCTGCTTTTTCCGGCAGGCGGGCATAAGCAGTGGCGAGCGCCTCGTGAACCCAAACTCTCTCATAGTATGCGCTTTCCAGGATGGCGTAGAGCAAATCGGCCAGCAGGCGGTCGCGTGCCCGGATGAGGGCGGGATCGCGTTTTTTACGCGGCTCGATTTCCAGTTGGAGCAGTCCGTTTTGCCAGTCCAGCACGGTGACCAGCAGGTCATCGTGGCGGGTGACGTTTTGGAGGCGCAGCCAGGCGCTCAGGTCGGCGAGGAGGATGGTTTGCTCATACATTCCCACCAGGACGTTGATCTTTTGGGAACAGGAGCGGAACAGTGCGGCAATGGTCTCCCCCTTTCCATCCACAAACTGGACCTTGTGCAGCTCAAAGCGGAGGGGCAGGTAAGCGGTGAACTGCTGCATTTCGATCTGGCCTGTTTCGGCGCCGCGGCGACCAAGCGGCAGGCGGAAGCGCGCCCCCTCCATCGCCAGGCGAGTGGGCAGGAGGGTTTGCGGGTCGAGGAAGATAAACGGCTGGGGGACCATCTGGCGCAGCCTGTCCCGCACGATCTGCTTTGGGTCTTTGGCGGTGGATGGTTTGCGCGCCAGCACTTGTTGGATCATCTCCTTCATGGAGATAGGACCGCTGAGTGAGGCGGCCAGGTCTTTCAGAATTGTCTCGTAGGTTGGGCCAGAAGAGGGGCCGGGCATGGGCAAACTCCTTTTGAATCAGGTTCATGAAATTGGTTTACACTTTGGGCTGCCTCGAAAAATCGGCTCCTGCAACGCTGACTGAAACTCAACCTGCAGGGCTTGCGTCCGGTGGTTGGCGCAGGCCGACGCCCGGCACGCAGTGCCCAAAGAGGCCCGATTTCAATCAAGCGTTGTCCAGCGCGTGACTCAAAGTGTTAACCGATTATGAACCGTCCCCAGAAAATTATAAAGAATTTGGGGCTGAAGTCAAATTCTCCTTCCCCTCCAGTCCCAGGTCACCAGATGCCAGTTGTGCTGAGACGCGTCGCATGTGCGCGCCCACCATTTCGGCGGGCGACAGGTGCAAAACAGCACGGGTGGGCGAGGGCATTTCCCTCGCCCACCCATTGGGCCCGGCTGAAATTCGGCCAATAGTATGCGTCGCCTGCGGTGAGCGCGAGCGTTCCACCTGGCGCAAGCGCCGTCAGCGCGCTGGCTGTCACGCCCCACACCAACCCCTGGCTGCCCAGTTGCTCCCACGTCTGGTTGACCTGCGTTGGCGCCGTGCGCGGGGCGATGTAGACGTCTACCCAGAATTCGTTTTCTACTGGGGCGTTGCCCTGATTCTTGATGACGACGGTCATACTGTCGCTGGCGGCGATGAGGCGTTCTACCACCAAATCGGGCGCGGAAGCATAGTTGTGCATGACAGCGGGCAGG
>DAOTYA010000238.1:0-6483 GCA_034435075.1 Anaerolineae bacterium | reverse complement strand
AGCGCGCTGCGCCCTGTTGGCATCAAGTTAAGCGACTCAAGCGGCCAGGGGCAGAGCGCCGCTCTGCCCCTGCCGGCGCGATTTCCAATCGCCCGCCCCAGAAACTACGCGCGAAATTCAGTTATGTGTATATTAACTCGCGTGCAAACCCGATGCTATGATGCGAATTTCCCGGTCTATTGGCCACAATTCAACGGGATTCGAGCGCAGATTGGGCGACTTTGCTCTCCGGTAAATGAGAGCAACTGCACCCAATAAAAATTGTCATGCTGCATATGGAGCATACCGGGAGGTGAGTATGAGGATCGTTGACCTGCGCAGTGATACGGTAACCCGCCCTACTCCAGCTATGCGAGAAGCGATGTATCGGGCAGAAGTAGGCGATGATGTGTTTGGAGAGGACCCCACTGTGAACCGGCTGGAAGAGCTGGCGGCACATCGGTTGGGTAAAGGGGCGGCCCTGTTTGTGGCCAGTGGTACTATGGGCAACCTGGTCGCTCTGCTGACCCACTGTGGACGGGGTGACGAGGCTATCGTCGGAGACCGCAGCCACACTTATCTTTTTGAGCAGGGCGGTATGGCTGCGCTGGGTGGAATTGTTCCTCACCCCGTGTCAAACCAGCCTGATGGCACGCTGCGGTTGGAGGATATTGAGCAGGCGATCCGGGAGGATAATGTGCACTTTCCCCGCACCCGACTGCTCTGCCTGGAAAATACACACAATATGTGTAATGGCATGCCACTGTCGGTGGAATATACAGCGCAGGTGGTTCATCTGGCACATTCCCATGGGCTGAAGGTGCACCTGGACGGGGCGCGTATTTTCAACGCGGCTGCCGCGCTCGGGGTTGATGTGCGGGAGCTGACGAGAGAGGTGGATTCGGTAATGTTTTGTCTGTCAAAAGGGCTGTGTGCTCCGGTCGGTTCACTCTTGTGCGGTGATCGCTCTTTTATTGCCGAGGCGAGGAGGGCGCGCAAGGTAGTGGGTGGCGGTATGCGCCAGGCCGGTGTGCTGGCAGCGGCGGGTATTGTGGCGCTGGAGCAGATGACCGGGCGTCTGGAGGAGGATCACGCCCGGGCGCGGCGGTTGGCTGAAGGGCTGGCGGAACTCCCCGGTGTTATGGTTGCCCCAGTGGCCACTAACATCGTTTACTTCTGGCTGGAAGAGGAGCGGCCCAACAGGACACCCGAGACAGTGGTGCATGCGCTGGCGGAACGTGGCGTGCTGGTCTTGGGGCGGGAGCTGGGCCGCTTCCGGGCGGTTACCCATTACTGGATCGGTGATGAGGACATCGAGTACGCACTTGGAGTGATGCGAGAGGTGATACTGTCCTGAAGCATAAGGAACAGGAGCAGCCCTGCGTCCTCTCTGAACAGAGCGGTGCTGGTTTAGATAAAGTAAGGTGACTGTCACCTATAAGGCCAGGGGGCGATCAAACGCCTGTATCGTACCAGACGATGCTCGCAAATGTCAGGCGTCAAGGGAGGTGAAGTCATCTCTAACACAAAACAGGTTAGTACGTTTGACACTTTGCAACCGGTCAATATAATCTTATCGCGACGCAGGTATCCAAGAACCTATCCGAAAAACCGTACAAGCGGCATCCCCGCCTATAGGCTCTAAGTGCCTGTCTGAAAAACTGTGGTGTGGGGCGGGCTTTCCAGCCCGCCTGGACGGCCTGGAAAGCTGTCCTACACCTTTTCGCCTGGACAGCCTGGAAAGGCTGTCCTACACCTTCCTTTCGGATAGGCTCTAAACGGTCTGGAGTACGATACCGGGTCTGTGTGTTTGCCTTATGAGTTGTTAGGAGGGCGGAGTGGGAGGCTTTGAGCGGTGGACGAGAGTAAAACGGATAGCAGCAGGGCCCTGGCGGCGCTCCTGAGTGACATGCAGGCGGTGGAGAAAAGTTTGGAACATTCCTCTATGCCGGCACGGCAACTCCGTGCTCACCTTCAAGAGTGGCAAAGGCTGGCGTTGGCACTGGGCAGGCAGTCAACGCGAGTGGCCGATTTGAAATTGCTTTTCGATAGCATCGTACTTCTCAACTCATCGCTTGACCTGAAGGAGACGTTGCAGGCAGCAGTGAGTTCACTTTTCAGGATTGTCAGAGCTGAGCGCTGCTGTCTGATGTTGTTAGATGAGGAGGGGCATCCAGAGGTCGAAATAGCCTGCTCGCGTGACAAGGGGAATATAGTGGCCTCGGAGCTGGAGTTCAGTCATACGGTGGTTGATAATGTGGTGAGGAGCGGGGAAGTGGTGCTGACCAGCAACGCCCAGCTCGATCCACGTTTCGCCGGTCACGATAGCATAGTCGGTTATCAGCTGCGCTCCATCCTCTGTGTGCCCCTGCGTGCCAGGGATAGAGTCACAGGTGCACTTTACCTGGACAACCGGATGCGCAATGGGGCTTTTTCATCATCGGATGTGCCCCTTGTGGTTGCTTTTGCCGGTCAGGTTGCTATTGCCATAGAGAACGCCAGGCTTTTTGAGGCCGAGCGCAAACAGCGGGAATTGGCCGAGGCGCTGGGCAAAGCTGCAGCGATCGTTAACAGCACGCTGGAGCTTGAGCAGGTACTTGATAACATCCTGGAACAGGTCGCAAGAGTTTTGCCAGGGGACAACTTTAATATCATGCTGCTGGACAATGATGTGGCCCGCACGGTACGCTGGAAAGGATATAGAGCACAGCCAGAGCGGGCATACATTGCCGATCTGCGTATGCCTGTCGCCAGCTTCCCGTATCTGCAGGAAATGATGCGCACGGGCAAACCGGTCGTTGTGCCACATACTCTGGCCGACCCCCTGTGGGTACCTGCGGAAGGGCAAGAGTGGCGTCTTTCCTACGTAGGAGCCCCGCTTCGCATCGCTGATCAGGTGGTGGGTTTTTTGAACGTTACCGGCTCCCGGCCGGGACGGTTTAACGCTACGGATGCCGCACGGCTGGAGATATTTGCTCATTATGCCGCCACTGCGATCGTGAACGCCCGCCTCTATCAGGAGCTGTACCGTCGCGCGGATGAGTTGAAGTCCACCGTGAGCAAACTGAAGGAGCTGGATCGGCTCAAAAACGAGTTTCTGCAAAACGTCTCCCATGAGTTGCGTACACCGGTGGCTGTGATTCAGGGCTATCTCGGTCTGCTTGAATCCGGTGAACTGGGGGATTTGCGACCGGAGCAGCGGGAAGCGGTCAGTATTATCAACAAGCGTGTGCAGGCACTAAGCAACATGGTGCGAGATATCACACTTATCCTGGAGATTCAAAGCCGTCCCCTTCAGATGGAGCCGCTTCTCCTGGAGGAGCTGGTGGGGGCGGTCGTGCATGAGTACACACCTGCGGCTGAGCGTGCTGGCCTGAAGCTGAGTCTGGAGATGCCGCTATCGCTGTCACCGGTAGCGGGATCCCATTACTACCTGTATAGAGCGCTGGGCCATCTGCTGGAGAACGCCGTGAAGTTCACGCCAGCCGGCGGGCTGATAAACGTACGTCTGTTGCAGGTGGGCGACCAGGTGCAGATACAGGTGAGCGATACCGGCATAGGTATCGCACTTGAGGAGCAAGGACGCATTTTTGAACGTTTTTATCAGGTGGACGGCTCTGCCACCCGGCGATATAGCGGCCTGGGGCTGGGGCTGGCGGTGGTCAAAGAGGTGGTAGAGGCTCACGGGGGCAGAGTCAATGTCGAGAGCGAGGTGGGTAAGGGGAGCGTTTTTACTATAAGCCTGCCTGTGATGAGAAATGAGCTGCCTTCGGGCCCTGGATCTTCCGCTTTGACACTGGCGGAAGTCGCGTGAGCACCCGAGGGTGCCCGCTTGTCCAACTTGTGTGCTGTTGATCGAACATACCGCACTTGAGGAGGTTACATTGGGAAAGAAGATTAAGCGCAGAGTCAGCCCGCCGACTCCTAAGATGGGCCGGGGTGGAATGATCCAACAGTTGCAGAGCCTCCAGGAAGACATGCTGAAGGCCCAGGAGGAAATTGCGGCCATGGTGGTGACCACCACGGCCGGCGGGGGAGCTGTGACAGCCACGGTGACCGGTGAACGGCGCGTGCAGTCGCTCTCCATCAAACCGGAGGTGGTGGACCCGGATGACATTGAGATGTTACAGGACCTGGTCGTCGCCGCCATTAACGAGGGACTGGAGCAGATAGACCGCGCCACCGCGGAGCGCATGTCGGCTTTTACAGGCGGTCTGAACATCTCGGACCTGTTGTAGCAGGGACGTGCGGTCAATGATGAGCACAGCGCCCGCTGCAGTTACACGGTTGATTGAGGCATTTGCGCAGTTGCCGGGAATTGGCCATAAGACGGCTGCCCGTCTCACCTTTTTCCTGTTACGTGACCGGCTGGATCTGGCCGGCCGTCTGGCTGAGGCGCTGCGCGAGCTAAAGGAACGTACCCGCTTCTGCTCAATCTGCTACAATATTACCGAAGATGATCCCTGTCCCGTATGCTCTGATGCCGGGCGAGATCATGGGCTTATCTGCGTGGTCGAGGAACCGCTCGATGTGCTGGCAATCGAGCAGGTTGGGATATACAGAGGGGTGTACCACGTGCTCCATGGAGTGCTGGCCCCATCGGAAGGGATATTTGTCGAGAACCTGCGTATAGGCGAGCTGCTGACGCGGGTGCGTGGTGGAGGCATAAGAGAGGTCATTCTGGCGACCAATCCGACGAGTGAGGGGGATTGGACCGCTTCTTACCTGGTGCATCAGTTGCGCCCGCTGGGGGTGCGTGTCACCCGGCTTGGACGTGGGCTGCCGGTAGGAGGCGATCTGGAGTATGCCGACGTGGTGACGCTGACCCGGGCACTTGAGGGACGCGAGGAAATATGAGGCCGAAATTACGGGCAGGAATGCCGGCCTCAGGGTGACTGCCCGCCTTGTGCCGAGAGTCTATCCGGAAATCGTAACCGACGCATCCCATGCGTCAGTATAAGCGGCACAGGGATACCGCCTTTACGGTTTTTCGGATAGGTTATAAGGTATTGGGCATAGCTCTTCTATCTCCAACTCCAGGTCTTTGTGCCTCTCAGAAACTCGTTGATGTCCGCTGCGGCCTGTTTGCCGGCCCCCATAGCGCTTACGACTGTTGCCGCACCGGTGACCACGTCCCCTCCTGCCCAGACGCGGGGTACTGTGGTGCGGCCTGTTTTCTCATCAGCGACCACAGTGCCCCACCTGGTGCGTTCCAGGCCCTCGGCATCTGTAAACACCAGCGGATTGGGGCTTGTCCCCAGCGCGAAGATCACCGTGTCCACTGCCATCTCGAATTCCGATCCCTCTATGGGTATCGGCCGCCGCCGCCCTGAAGCGTCTGGTTCCCCCAGTCTCATGCGGATACACCGCATTCCCACAACCTGGCCCTGTGCGTTTCCCAGGATTTCGACCGGGTTGGTCAGGAAGTCAAAAATGATGCCCTCTTCCTCTGCATGATGCACCTCTTCGGCTCGTGCCGGCACCTCATCGCGGGAGCGCCGGTAAACGATGTGGACCTCCCCCGGGGCGCTACCATCTTTTTGGGCGCGCAGTGTCTGCAGGCGCAGGCTGCATCTCGCTGCGTCCATCGCCACATTACCCGCGCCGATCACTGCCACACGCTTCCCTACTTTGACAGGAGTATCGTACTCGGGGAAAAGGTAGCCCTTCATCAGGTTTACCCGGGTGAGGAACTCGTTTGCCGACATTACGCCATTGTAGTTAATGCCGGGGATGTTCATAAACGAGGGCAGCCCGGCCCCGGTGCCCAGGAAGATGGCATCGTACTCTGCCAGCAGCTCGTTCAGTGTGTAGATGCGGCCTATGACGTGATCGGTCAGGATTTTTATGCCCAGACATTCGGCTGCGTACTCAATTTCGGCATGGACGACGCTCTTGGGGAGGCGGAACTCCGGTATGCCGTAGATGAGAACGCCACCTGGACTGTGGAGCGACTCGAAGATCGTCACCTCATGTCCTTCTCTGGCCACGTCCACGGCGCAGGTCAGGCCGGCAGGCCCGGAACCGACAACAGCGACACGTCGGCCGGTTGGTGCTGCCCGCTCCAGCGGACAGGTGCGTCGAGCAAGCTCATAGTCGCCTACGAACCGTTCCAGGCGTCCAATAGCAACCGGCTGCCCCTTTCTGGCCATAACACAGGCGATTTCGCATTGAACTTCCTGGGGACACACGCGGCCGCAAATGGCCGGCAGGCTGTTCTTTGTTTTCATCACCCGTACTGCCTCGTGCAGGTCTCCCTCCCTGAGAGCACGGATGAACTGAGGGATCGGCACTTTGACCGGGCAGCCTTCAATGCAGTGTGGCCTGCTGCATTGGAGGCATCGCTCTGCTTCCTGATGGGCCAGCTCGGGGGTAAACCCTAAAGCAACTTCGTTGAAATTTCCCCTCCGCGACACCGGGTCCTGGGTGGGCATCTCTTGACGGGGGATCTTGAGCCGTTCTCTTTGTTTCACCTCAGCGTCTCCTCGGTCAGTAGTTTCTGCA
>DAOTYA010000237.1:0-4687 GCA_034435075.1 Anaerolineae bacterium | reverse complement strand
AACTGTGGGCGTGGGGGTGGCGCTGGGCGTCGGGGTAGGGGTATGGGGAGAGGTGGGTGCTGTGGTTGGGGTAGCGGTAGGGGCAGGCACAGGGGTCTCAGTCGGTGTGAGAGTGGGGGTGGCAGTGGGTAGCAGAGTGTCGGTGGGCAGGGGAAGTTCACTACCGGCTGTGGGCGTCAACACATCGGTGAGCATATTTACCTCGCCGGGTGTCGGCGTGGGGGAATCCACAGCCGGACCGCTATCACCCTCAACGAGCAGGTAAGTTGTGCCCCCGATGATGCAGCCGGCGTATTCATCAGCACAGCGCGCCCCCGGCAGTGTAAAGTAATACACTCCGTTCACTGGCTCGATGATCTGCTCTGCCCCGGTCTGATCAATGAGCCTCCCCTGTGGTGCCAGCGCGGGCAGGGAGATGGTTGCAGCGGCGGCAGTCCGTGCCCACAGCACGCGGGTGGTGGCACTGCCCCGATCAAGCGTGACCACAATGTAGAGCGGGTGGCGTTCCTCTCTGGCAGTGATGGTGCCGGCGTAGTGGGTGGTGATCAACCTGTATGCCTCGAAAGCCGGGCGGCGTGAACCATCGGGCCGGAGCACGCCAAAAGGCTCTCCCCCAGGCGGTAGCCCGGCATCCATCCACTTATAAACGGCGACACGCTCTGCCCCCGCGCTGAGCGCCAGCGCGAAACTCTGGAGCAGAAATCCGGCCTGCTCTTCCAGATTGACCCGCCAACGAGGGCGCACCAGAGGCCACTGTGGGTCGCTGTCAGGCGAGGCATTGGTCTCGTTGACCCAGACGGGCTTGTTCAGCCCATAGGCACGCAGCGCTGCACGCGTCTCATTGATGATGTACGGCACCGTCTCGGTCTGGAAATAAATGTGCAGGGTGACCACGTCGAAGTAGTAGCCATGCTCCGGTGCAGTGGGGTCCTGAACAACGAGTGCCAGGAAGCGCCGCAGGTAAGTCCGGTCGTGCCAGTAAGTCATTCCTGCCAGGTGGATAATCACGTCTGGATTGGCCTGATGGGCAGCCAGATAGGCGACCTTGAGCAGCCGGTAATACTCCTCCATCGAGCCACACCACTCATGGCCGTAAGTATCGGGGGCTATATCTGGCTCGTTCCAGATCACCCAGTGATTGATCCGGTCGGCATACATGCTCACGGTGCGGCGCACGAAAGTGGCCCACAGGTTACCCGGGTCATCTATCGGCAGTTCCAGGCCACGAGGAACACCACAGCCTGGTGGTCCATCGGTGGCCCAGGCCGGAGTGTGTTTGAGCAGTCCCACCACCTCGCGCCCCTCAGCAGCAGCCCATTCCAGCCATACATCCTGCACATGGTAGCCGTTCCAATCGCCTGGACCATTGGGTTGCAGCTCCGACCAATAGAACAAGATGCGCTCCCAGGCCACACCGGCCTCGGCTGCGGAAGCGTGGTCCCAGAACGCCTCGACCGCGCCGAAACGGATGTCTGGTGGAGATGGATAGGCTCGCACCTGGCGGAGGCACAAGGGCCCCACTACCAGCAGCAGTATCGCCAGTTTCACTATTGAGCGAGTACTTCTGACTGATACCATTCCCAGAACCGCCGCATCCCTTCGTCAACAGAGACTTTGGGGTGGTAATCAAGCAGGTCCCTGGCTCGGGTGACATCGGCATAAGTGATCGGAGGCTCACTGGGCGGGGCAGGTGCAGTGACCACATGGGCAGGTTTACCCACCAGGCGTTCCGCCAGCCTCACAAAATCGGCCATCAGCACTGGCTCCCCACGCCCCAGGTTAATCACCTGGTATTCCATAGGCCGATCAAGCGCTGCCAGGATGCCGGCGACGATGTCGTCAATATAGGTCCAATCCCGGTGCATCTGCCCTCCCTCGTAGAGCGTGAACTCCTGTCCTTTTACGATGCACTCGGTGACGTGATAGGGCATCATATCGGGGCGACCTCGCGGGCCGTAGACCGAAAAGAAGCGCAGAGCAGTGAAAGAGATGGCGAACAGATTGTGGTAAGCATGCCCCATCACCTCACCTGCGATCTTGGTGGCCGGGTATGGAGCCAGGGGATGGCCAAGCGGGTCGTCCTCCCGGAAGGGGATCCTGGTGGAACGCCCATACACCGAGGAGGTGGAGGCAAACACAAAGTGGGGTGTTCTCACCTTGCGCGCTGCTTCCAGCAAGTTGACTGTACCGAGCACATTAACCTCAGCATACAGGGGGCCATTCGTTATAGAGCTGCGCACCCCGGCCAGTGCTGCCAGGTGAAGCACGACATCGAAGCCGCCCTGCGCGCAGATGCGCTCGATCTCATCCCTGTCCCGTATGTCGGCCTCGTGGAGGGTGAAATTTACCTTAGATAGCAAAGGGGCCACATTTGCCCGTTTGCGGGCCGGGCTGTAGTAATCATTGAAATTATCAACACCTACGACGATGTCATTGCGGGCCAGAAGGGCCTCCGCGACATGACTGCCTATGAATCCAGCCGCTCCGGTGAGCAAAACTTTCATTGACCAGCCTCTAAAGGTCGCCAGGGCTGCGACATAAAGTCAGCAGACCAGGGACACAGATATTTCTGAGCAAGAACTATCTACCAACGAAATGGTCAGGCCTGAAGCTCTCCATACCAGCCGGCCTGACATCCTGGATATTCAACTGGATCCGCTGTTCGCCGTTCCACTCATTGATTTCAACATTGTAAACTATATCCACCCGGTCCGGGAGTTTACCGGCCCATTCTCCCTGTTTGAACGCTATGCCATCCCAGCACACCCCATTGTCAAGGAGCAGGAGTTTGAGGTGTTGACCTTCCCCTCCCACACAACGTTGTCCCCGGAGCTGCACGTTCCTGCTGAGGAAAAGAGGACGTGGGTTGCCGCAGCCACATGGCTCTATCTGCATCAGTTGACGTACCAGTTCTCCTGAGAGCTGGGAAAGTCTGACCTCAGCATCTATGCTCAGGAGGGGAGTTAATTCCAGCCCGGCCAGCCAGTCAGCTGCCAGTTGTAACATCCGTGCAGCCAGTGCGCCCAGATGCTCAGTGGCAATGGTGAACCCGGCGGCGGCAGCGTGTCCACCGTGGCGGATCAACAGGTCGGCACATTCATCCAGTGCCTCGGTAATGTGGAACTCCGGGATGGAACGGGCCGAACCCCGGCTGAAGTCAGGGCCCACTTCAACCACGATCGTCGGGCGGTAGAACTCGTCGGTCAGCCGGTTAGCGACCAACCCCATGATACCGGCCGGGAAATCCGGGGCTGCGACGAAGAGAAGAGGAGCTTCCTCTGCCTCCGCCAGCACGATCTGACGGGCGCGTTCGTACATCTCCAACGTCAGTTGCCGCCGCTGTTGATTCAGTTGGTCGAGACGTGCGGCAAGCATCTCGGCTTCGCTCGGATAGGCTGTCTCCAACAGCTGGTAAGCGATCCTGGCGTGGTCCATACGGCCAGCCGCATTCAGCCTTGGCCCAAGCACGTAACTGATGGTCTCAGTGGTCACCCCTCCATCTCTGAGGCCGCTCTGGCGGCACAGAGCTTCAACCCCTGGCCGCTCCCTGCGGTTGACAAGCTCCAGCCCTTTGTGGACAAGGGAGCGGTTCTCGCCCAGCAGAGGTGCAAGGTCCGCAACGGTCCCCAGAGCCACCAGGTCCAGCAGGTCCTCTTCCTCCAGGCATACCAGCTGTCTTTTTAACGGGGCCCTGGCGTGACTGCGGAGCAGGCCCTGAGCCAGCTTGAAGGCCACTCCGACGCCGGCCAGCTCGCCGAAGGGATACGGGTGGCCTGTCAGCCTGGGATTCACCACAGCCAGGGCCTCAGGCAACTGGTTGCTGGGGGAGTGATGGTCCGTAATGATCAGATCGAGGCCCAACTTGCGGGCGTGGGCCGCTTCCTCAACTGAACGGACGCCACAGTCAACCGTGACCACGACGCGCACCCCCATGCGGGCCAGGTGGGTCAGTGCATCCTTATTAAGCCCGTACCCCTCATCCACACGGTGAGGGATATAGGGGTGAACATCTCCGCCCAACTGTCGCAGTGTCTGCACCAGCAGCACAGTAGCAGTAACACCGTCGGCATCGAAATCCCCGTACACAGCGATTGGCTCCCCGGCCCGGATCGCCCGCCGCAGACGCGTGACCGCCTCACTCACACCTGAAAGAATGAACGGGTTACCCTCACCACCCTCTCCCCTGAGAAAGCGGGTGACTTCCGCCGGGTCAGTTATGCCCCGGTTGTAAAGCACCTGCACAATGATAGGATGCACATTGTGGAAACGGGCCATGTGGCTGGCCGGGGCAGGTGGTGCAACCAGCCAGCGTTTGGGACCTGCAGCCATACCGGGCTCCTGCATCCAGAAGAAGCGTTCGCCTGCCTGACGATGCCAACTGTGGTCTGCAGCCAGTGCCAGCCTTCACCGACGGCGCCGGTCAGAGCAAGCCAACGCCCGGCGTGAAGCGCTCGAAGAGGCCAGGTTCAGTCAGGTGGCATCCGGCGAGTGACTCAGAGTGTCAACAATTACGGTCTCACACCCGGAAAAGGGGTGTCATAATCTTACCACAACGCAAGCAAAAGGAAAAGCGGCTGGGTGCCCGTCATATTTTTGCATCCGCTGGCTCGGGCCGGTCTTCAGACCACGCCCGACGCCGCACGACCGGCCACAATGTAGGGCAACTGCTCGCAGTTGCCCTACAACT
>DAOTYA010000236.1:0-4113 GCA_034435075.1 Anaerolineae bacterium | reverse complement strand
ACATCCGGCGGGCACGTCCGGCAGGAACGACGCGCGGAATCGAGTTATGCGTATCTCACACCCGCGTGCAAACCTGATGCTATGCCGCTTATACCGACGCATAGGGATGCGTCGGTTACGATTTCCGGATAGGCTCTTAAGACGAGGGTAACTGTTCAGGCTGATTGAAATCGCCCTCCTGGGCACTTCGTGCCAGATGTCAGCCTCCCCCGACACCCTTCATGTGTGTATCACGAGAGAGGCGATCGGCGAAGGCTAACCACTGGTCGCAGTCCCCAAAAGGTGACTTCCCGTCACCGTCTGAATAGTTAACCAGAGGCATAATGTTGCGCGCTCCGGATAGTTATATTACAATGCTTCCCGTCCGCTGAAGAGCATGTGTGATTGGAGAGTATGAGTATGAAGCGAAAGTTATTGTACCTCGACCCGGCTGCAAACCGCTGGCGTCTCGAAACACTTCAGGTCGAGCAGTTGGACAGGGATCCACGTGAAGACTATTTTGTCCTCAGCGGTGAGGCATTGTGCCAGTACCTCCTGCGACGCGATCCCCATATGCTGGTTATCGCGCGAGGTCCATTGCCATTCATCTCCGGCAATAAGGCCAGCGTGGGTTACATCTCTCCGCTCACGGGACTTCCGCATTACAGTTTCGTCGGCGGACGTGCAGCGGCACAGTTGCTTAACCTGGGCCTCGATGCGATCTGTTTCCATACCCCGACCTCTACCCCTGCGATCGTGGTCATCAGCGGTCGTGCACCCGACCTCACTGTCGAGTTCAAGCCCGCCGATGACCTCCCCTCCGGTCAGCGCAGCGCCTGCTACTGGCTGCTGAAACAGGAGCTGGGTGGTAACAAACACGCCGGCAGCATCTTCACCATCGGCGAGGCGGCGCGGCTGGGGTATCTCTCGGCCAACCTGGCAGTCGAGGCGATCTATCACGCCGGCCGGGGTGGAGCAGGGCTGGTCTTTGCGCGTTTCGCCGCGGCACTCGTGCTGCGAGGCACGCCACTCGAGGCGGTCGAGTTCTTTGGAGAAGATTCGCCTTTTGCGCACAATCCTAACGCAGCCATTGCCCGGCTCGTGGAAAAGCACTGTGCGCGCCTCACCTGGCCGGTTGGTGGCACCATCGTCAAGCTGTTTGATACCGGTGCAGACCCTCAGGGCAGGAACACCTTACCGGCCTGGAATGCGCGGCGTCTGGGCTATCCGCTTGCGGACCTGGGCAGCCCACGCGTGCTTCGAGCAACCCGTGAGGGCCATACCGGCTGCCATTGGTGTCAGGTGGACTGCCGCCACTGGCACAGGGTGCCCGCAGACTATGCCCCTGGGGGTTATGATATCTTCCTGGACGATTTTGAACCGACCTATGCGATTTTTGCCATGCTGGGGCTGATGCCTGCTCAGGATACTTTTCAGGCCCGGCTCGACCTGCGCGCTGAGGTGGATCGGCGGCTGATCCTGCCCATAGAGCAGATGGGTTGTGACGTGATGAATATCGGCCTCGGTCTTGCAGCACTACTTGAAGGGGTCGAGCGAGGCATCATCCCGCCGGATGACGTCCCCGACTTTATCCGGGACTCCCGCAGTGCAGTTGCTGAAACTGCTGCGGATACTGTCCTGGAGATCGCTGTGCAGGCTGTTGAGATGCTGCGCTCCGGCGAAGCCGTCCACTACCCGGCGCTGCGCGCTGTCGGCGATGGACCGCAGGCACTGGCTGAGCGCTACCCTGCGATGCAGGATCTCGTCTTTACCTGTGGCAGGGGTACGCCGGGCAACGCCGGCCATTGCAACGCCCTGTGGACTTTCATGATGCCATTCTCGCGCTTCTTTGGCCACTATGTGGGTCAGCTCTACAAGATCGAGGAGGAATTGCCGCCGCCCGGATCGGACGAGGCAGCCTGTCGCGCATGCTTTGAACGCGTCGTACGACGAATGCTGCAGCGAGAGTTCTTCTGGATACTATGTAATGCTCTCTCTCAGTGTGCCTTCACTTTCGTTATCTTCAGCCAGGATGGGGCAGGGGAGCGCCTGAGCGATGACCATATGCTCGTGCGGCTGTTACGGCATTATGGTATCAACACCACCCGCGCTGATCTGGAGTGGTTCGCGCAGGCATTCTGGGCGCAGTCCATTGACCTGAAATGCCGCTTTGGCTGGCGACCGCCCACCGTTGCCGATTTCCCGCGTCGCGTCTACGAGGCGCTGTCGCTGGCGCTCAACCGTCCGGTCGAAGAATTGCAGGCGTTGATGGGGATGCTCATTGAGGAGTGGAAACGACAGGCGGAGGAGATATTGGCACGATTTGGTTACCAGGCAGGATGGCAGGTAACGGAGCCTGGGCTCCCGGGCAGCGAAGAAAGTCCGTGGCGGCTATGAGCTTTCAGAGGCAGGGTGCGCCTGGCTCACACACCATTTGGGGCTGCAGGCCTGAGGTC
Source organism: Anaerolineae bacterium (assembly GCA_034435075.1). Taxonomy (GTDB): domain Bacteria; phylum Chloroflexota; class Anaerolineae; order B4-G1; family B4-G1; genus JAOAAG01. Next base: position 1,678 of record DAOTYA010000236.1, on the reverse strand, counting down.
TGCCTTCGCGCCGACCTTTGCTTTTGCGCCTGTGAGGAGTGTCGGCGCAGGCCGATACCTGGCACGAAGCGCCCAAATAAATGGTGCAATTTCAATCGTCCCTGGTGGCTGTGAAGAAATATACATCCACTCGCATAAAATGTGCCTCATCCACTCGTTTGTAGTGGGTGTCCAGCCATTCTCGCACCAGCCCGCGAGCGTCCCACATTGCCTCCTCGGTCACAACCAGCCAGATCGCCTGATAGCCATCTGCTATCGTCTTCATCCTGGCAGCACTTTCCTGCTCGCTCATGAGGAATGAGCCATCAGGAGCACGGTGATTGGTGAACAGCCCGTCTGCCCAGGGGTAATCTTTCACGGCAAAATAGTAGTCAAACGTATATCGCCCGTGGGGTATCTGGAATATGATCAGTTCACCAGGCGCATAGCGTGAGGCCACATACGCTGCAGCGGAGCGGAAATCGGACTTGAACGGTACGGTGGCCTGTCTCCACAAGTTGGCGCCGTTGCAGAGGAGGATAAGGGTCGTCAGTACATAGACGATGTAACGCCCTTTGCACTGTATCCGTGCGAGATGGGTCAGCGCCCAGGCAAGTGATATGTAGAAAGCTGGTGCGCTCCAGATAAGATAGCGATCAGTGAAGAGCGGCTGCCTGAGAGAGACAAGCCATACACATAGCAATGGTAGCGCGAACCAGCCAGCCAGAGCAAGCTGGCTGTGTCCTCCCTCTTTGTTCGCTGGCCTGAATAACCCCCACGCGGCCAGCAGTCCGATCACTGCCCCACCCACCGGCCCGCCTATGCCGGTAATGCCCAGGCTCCAGCCACTGATAAGAATTTGCGCCATTTCGCCTAAGGTGTAGGGATAGAATCCGGTCTCGCGGGCCTGAGAGAGCTGCGGGAGCTGCCATGCTCCCAGCGGCAGGTAAGGCAGGGTGAGAAAGCCCAGGCTGACAAGCGCTCTTTTCCAGTGCGAACGAGAGCGGGGCCACCAGATAAAGTAAAGCAAAATCTGGAGGGGGATCAGCAGAGCAGCCAGGATATGCGTATATAGCGCCATGGTAGTGGCGATGATCTGCAAAGCCCACCAGCGCTGGCCCTCCCCGTCAATAGCTCTGCGCAGTCCATAGATTGCGAGCAAAGCCTGCACCAGGACCAGCGTGTACATCTTGGTCTCCTGTCCGTACCAGACCAGGTACGGGGACGTGGTGGCCAGAAGGGCTGCGAGCAGACCGCTTTGGCGGTCAAACAGGCGTCTGCCCAGCACGTAAACCAGGCTCACTCCTGCGGTCCCACAGGCCAGGGAAAAGAAACGCATCCCGTACTCGCTACTGCCGGCAAGCGCAACCCAGCCGCGCAGGACGAAAAAGTAGAGCGGCCCATTCTGGCGAATCATCCCACCGAGCAGGGCCAGTAAGCGGTTCAAGGGGCTTTCAGTGGCATCGGTCAGCGCCACAGGTGCAGGGGGACAGGCACAGGGGGTAACCAGCTTTCCCTGCTGTTGCGGCTTAAGCGCATCAACGAGCAATGCGGGGAACTCATATGCGTAGCACAGCGCGTCCACCTCATCTCGCCAGAGGGATTGGGAATCGAGCGACGCAGCCCGTGTGGCGAAGGCAATGAAGACTAACAGGGCGACCCTGGCAAGTGAATGGGGATACCTCATCACTCGAAGCGG
>DAOTYA010000235.1:0-7399 GCA_034435075.1 Anaerolineae bacterium | reverse complement strand
CAGTCCGGCGGGTCGAAGGCCATCTGAGCCATTTGCGGGTGTCTCAGTGTAGCCAGCGTTTGCAGTATCTGCCTCGTGCGGACTGTGGTCCGCACGGCACTGCATGGGCAGGCTGAATAGTTACTCTGAGCGCTACAGGCGGTGGCTTTCAAATGACGCCTGGGAATCGAATCTTCGGCTGCCTGAAGCTGAATGAAGGAGACCGACTCCAATCGGGCAGCGTCCAGCGCGTGACTTAGAGCCTATCCGAAAAACGTAACCGACGCATCCCTATGCGTCGGTATAAGCGGCACAGGGATGCCGCCAGTACGGTTTTTCGGATAGGCACTTAAAGTGTTAACCAGTTGTGAACCACCCCGGTTTAAGTATACTATATGAGGCTATAAGTGCAACTGACAGGTATAGGGTGCCCGTCACTTTTTTGCACAAGACGGTGGCGAGAGCAGGCTGTGGCCGGTCGTGACGACGTCGGTTGTAGGACAACTGCTCGCAGTTGCCCTACACTGTTGCCTGTAGTGCGGTGTCAGGCGTGGTCTGGAGACCGGCTCGAGCCGGAGGATGCAAAAATATGACGGACACCCACAGGTATATCTCGCATTTGAGCTACGAGAACCGACTGCTGCCCGGCTGGTGTGTAGTTGGTCATTGCCCCTGGTATCCGAATAAAATCGCCTCGAGATCGTTAATTAACAGGAATCGCGTAGCGCAGGTAGCCAGTTGACGATACGTGTGAGCCTGTAAGTGGATCGGGGAACGGCGGAACGTGTCTACCGCGACAACAATGCAAGACGAGCTTACGCTGATCGCCCAGGCTCAACGTGGGGATCAGGAGTCCTTCGGCGAGCTGATACGCCGTAACCAGGAGGGAGTGGTGAGCCTGGTGTACCGGATGTGTGGGGATATGGCGCTGGCCGAAGACGCGGCACAGGAAGCTTTCTTACGTGCCTGGCAACGTCTGCCTGGCTACCAGCCGAGGGCACCTTTTAGAAACTGGCTGTATCGTATCGCTGCAAATGTTGCTCTGGACGTGTTGAGGCGCGAGCGCACGACGGTGAATGTGGATGAGCTGCCGCTGATGGCATCAGAGGACTCGCCGGATGAAGCATTTGAGATGGTAGAGCGAAGAGAATACGTGCGCCGCGCGGTGTTGACGTTGCCGGCTGCCAGCAGGGTGGTGTTGATCTTGCGGGAGTACGAGGGGCTTTCGTACAAAGAAATCGCTGATGTGTTGGAGATCCCCGTCGGCACAGTAATGTCCCGTCTGAACTATGCCCGTAGCAAATTACGTGAGGCGTTGGCACCTTATCTGCAGGTGGAGGTAAAATGAGCGGACATGATGTGTCCCTGGCAGGTCTTTATTATGACGGAGAGCTGCGTGGACATCGCCTGCACCATTTCGAGGCCCATCTTGAGAGGTGTCCCACTTGCCGCACAGAGCTGGAGTCACTGTACAGGCTGAGGCAGCTATTGCAATCCTTCACCCTTCCTCCTGACCGGACATCGCCAGAGCGGTTTGCTGCCCGGGTTAGGTCGCGCCTGCCAAAAAGCCGGCCACAGCCGGCATGGAAATCCATGCTCAGAGGTCTCTGGCAGACGACACCAGCGCTTCTGTTCGGCGCATTGACCTTTGGTCAGGCAGTGTTCACCGTCTCAGGGACCGTACTGATGATGCTTGGCCTGGCAGGAGGGGCAACTCTGCTGCGCGATTCCTGGCTGGTGCGCCTTGCTCTCCTTGCCGGCGCCGTCCTGGATGGCTCAGCCCGCGCTGTGCTGCAGCTTTTAGGCACCTTGAGCTGGTATGTGCTGCTGAACCTCATCTTTTTTAGTGCGATCGCTCTGCTTTACTGGGGATGGCTGGCTTCGTGGTGGGCATATCGAAGAGCTGATTTGTAGCCAGTATCCTGACAGCCCGGGGCAAAATTCTGGCTAAAGCCTTATCTTTTTCTGTTTTGGGGTAGCGCATTAGAACTTTCTAACAGGGGGTGGCTCAATGGATTACTTAAGGATACTGAAACGTGCCTGGGAAATCACCTGGCGTTATCGGGCGCTATGGATCTTCGGTATCATCCTGGCGCTGACTGCAGGGGGTGGTGGCTGGAACGGAGGAAGTGGTGGAAGCACTGGCGACAGGAATGTGGAGATTACCCCACCGCATATCTCGCCTGAGCTGTGGCTGGCATTGATTGCTGTCGCCATCGCAGTCATATGCGTGCTTTTCCTGCTGGCGATCATCGCAACGATTGCGCGCTATATAGCGCTGGCCGCGCTCATCCGTATGGTCAATGACCATGAGGAGACCGGACAGAAATATAATGTGCTCCAGGGTCTCAGGCTTGGGTGCTCGCGTGCTGCGCTGCGTATGTTCCTGATAGCGCTCTTGATCGGCGCGCCGTTAGCTGTGTTGTCCTTCACTATGTTACTTATCTCCCTGTCCCCTCTGCTGGTATGGGTGGTAACCTCGGAAACAGCATTGTTGGTGATCGGCACCATCGCTGCCATCGGCCTGTTCTTTGTCTCCCTGCTATTGATTATCGTCGCGTCGGCTGTGGTTGACCTGTTGTTCCAGTTCTTCTGGCGGGCATGTGCGCTGGAGGGACTGGGCGTGCTCGATGCCATCCGCAGCGGCTTCGCTCTGGTATGGCGACATCTTAAGGATGTAGCGATCATGTGGGTCATCATGGTGGGCCTCAGGGTTGGCCTGACCATTGCCTTGATCCCTGTCACAATCATACTGGTTGTTGTGGGGGCGTTGCTCGGGGCTTTGCCGGGCCTCATCGTGTGGGCTATCGCCAGGATGCTGTTCACAGAGGCGGTACCCTGGGTGCTGGCCGGGCTGGTCGCTTTACCCGTTTTAGTCCTGGTGGTGGCGATACCATCTATATTCATCGGCGGACTGATGGAGGTATTCACTTCATCCGTTTGGACGCTTACCTACCAGGAGTTACGTGCCCTGGATGAGGGAGCGGAGGAAGAGGGTGAGATCGAGGAGGGGGGTAAACAGGCGGCGGACAGCGCGCCTCAAGAGCTGCCAGCCTGATACGCGGGCAGCTCTATGGTACGGCCGTCTTCAAGTGTGACATGCCACATTGGCACCCATGCCAGCCCGCAGAACTCCACCGTTACGTCAGCGCGACGGGGCTTAATCTGGATTTCCTCAATGTGTTCCAAAGTCTTGGCCCAACGGTCGGAGATGGCGCTGGCTTGTTCCTGCCACTGCGCTTGCAGTTCCTCCAGTTGCTGTTCCAGGTCTGCGAGCGCTTCCAGGGATTCCTCGACCTCGGCCTCAGCCTGTTCGGTCAATGTGTGTTTACGCGTGGCGCGGGAGATGACGGTTGTGGAGCGCCTGCGGGCGACCAGATGAAACACCGACTCGCCCAGGCTGAGCAATTCTTCTCGCCTGCGGGCCTCCAATTCCTTTTGATCAGCAGCAAGTTCTCGCTCCTCCCGTCGCATCCTCTCCTGTACCAGCGCCATGCGCTGCTCCATACGCATGCGTGCCTTGTTTAATTCTTCGTCGCGCCTGCGGCGAGCCTCGGCTTCGCAACGTCGGCGAAAATCACGCCGTCCCTCTCCTGCCCGGCCATATATACCCAGGGAGGGGTTGTGCAGGATGGTGATGGAAACGTTGTAGTACAGATGATTGGCAAAGTCCTTCTCCAGTTCCCTCAGCCTGCCTGGATGGCTTAGCGCTGCATCAACCGGAGTGTACATACCCTCCACTGCCGGCCTGGGCGAGAGGGCGTCGGTGCTTACGGTCTGCTGTTCCGCACTCCAATCCACGTGGGCCGTCAGCCTCTCAGGCTGTACCAGCCTTACCACACTCTCGCGGTGGTCAACCCCACGCTTCTGATCCAGGAGGCGTGCACTGCCTGACGCAAGCAGGTACGGTTTATACACAAGCTGTCTCTCTCTCACCAGCACAGTCTGCCTGCTGTGCTCTTCGTACTCCCGCAATGCCCATTCGAAGGTCACTGTGGGCCTGACAAATGTCTGAGGTATCGTCGGAGGCAATGCCGGGGGCTGAGGGAATAACCCGCTTTTTGCTTTTGGGCTTTGCGGCACCTTTTCTGTCTCTACCTCCTGCCCTTTCATCAGCTCCCGTACCTGTTTACGGGTCAGTGGTCCACATAGATAGGACATGGCCCAGCGGGTATGGAGGAAAACGGGTGTGCCGGCATGTATATCGTGGAACAGAAAGACGCGGGGTCTGAGCGCGCTGAGTGCTCTTTCGAGCAGACCGGTGTCCAGCGCAGCGCCAGCCTCAGCGGTGGCACCTTCCAGCCCCTCCATGATGCGCTGTTTGTCCCGTTCGGTGCGTAACAGACCGATTGCCCAGGTGCCAGCGTTGGTCAGCCCCTTGTAGTCCAGATCGGCCGGGTTCTGGGTGGCCACTACCACTCCCAGCCCCGCCGCACGCCCCTGTTTGATCAGGGCCATAAGCGGGGACTTGGATGGCGGGTTGGCCGGATAGGGTGGGAAGTAGCCGAACACTTCATCAAAATAGATGAGAGCCCGCAGATTTGTCGTTCCGCTCTGGGCGCGTAGCCAGTCGCGTGCTGCCTCAAGAAAGAGGGTGATAAAGAACATGCGCTGCGCGTCGTCCAGGTGGGCCAGATAGAAGATGCTTGCCTGAGGGCGGCCATCGTCTGCATAGAGGAGCCTGCCGATGTCCAGGGGTGACCCTGTTCGCCAGGTCTCAAATCCGGGTGCCGCGATCAGGTTATTCAGCAGGCGGGCCAGTGCCAGGCGCTCCTTCTGGGGGAAAAATGTCTCCAGCTCGAAGACACCCATCTGCTGGAATAGGGGTTGTTGCAGCATACTGATCAGGGCAGGGAGGTCAAGTGACTGGCCGGCACGCCATGCGTGTTCAACGATACGGGACAGCAGGATGTGGGCATGGCTCTGGAGCGGGTCGGCGTCTACACCAACCAGCCCTAACAACGCCGATACGATGCCCCGGATACGTTCACGCACTATCTCCTCGTCCCCCAGATTCGCCACTGTGGGCGTGTCCAGAAAGTGGAGCACGTTCACCGGACGTCCACTTTCTGAGCCAGGGGTAAAGATGGTGAACCTGGCGGTCTGGCGCAGCTGTGCGATGCGCTCACTGGTAATGCCCCATCTGGACAGCCCTTCCTGCCAGGTGCGGGCAGTTTCGGCGGCTCGTTCCTCAAGGCTGACCCCGTGCCGTCTGGCATCCTCCGGGTCTATCCAGGGGAGGAATTCTTCCGCCTGGAGGTTCGGAAAGGTGAGCAGCAGGTTGACCAGGTCCCCCTTGGGATCGAGCATAAGCACCGGAATGCCCTGGAGCAAAACTTCCTCCAGCAGCACTATGCCAAACCCGGTCTTGCCGGAGCCCGTCATGCCCAGGATGATGCCGTGAGTGGTAAGGTGGCGGACATCGTAAAACACGTGCCGGCCGGTGACTTCACCCCTTTGCATGTCGTATTCGTTTCCCAGGTAGAGCTGCCCCCTTCGCTCGATTTCCGCCAATCTGCCTCCTTCAGTTAAAAGCAGGTGCACATGGGACTCGCCTACATGTGCGCTATCTGATATAGATTGTACTCAACTGTAAGGTAAGCGCAAGCAGTGTGCCTGGGGTTACTGCAATGGTGGCGATTGTACCGGCTGCCTGGCGCTTTTGTTCGGAGGAGACGCTGGGCAGCGCAGGTGCTGCGGATTGACACGGATGCCGGGAAGGCGTCAATGTATCAGTCCAATCCGTGTTTATCCGTGGTGCTTTGTTCCGAAGCTGTCGGGTGGGTAGACGTATTGAGCTTCAGGTCCGGCAGTTCAGGCCGGACCTGAAATACACGTGCGGCTGTCGGGAGGTTCAATCACAACGTGCTGTTTGTTACGGCACGGAGCGGGTCTGACCTTCGCCTGTCGGCAGAGGGAGCAGCGGCGTCAGATTCTCCCCGGGGAGGATGCCCCATCTGACGTTTTGCAGATTGCGCACGAACTCCCACTGGACCAACTGTGGGAATTGCTCCAGTGCCTTACCGCGCGCCTGAATGCTGTAAGCTTCCGCATCTGCCAGGAGGCGCTGGCGCTCTGCTTCCGCGGCTGCCTGCAGTCTGATACGTTCCGCTTCAGCGGCTGCCTGGAGTTTGATCCGTTCTGCTTCGGCCTCGGCCAGGCGAATCTGCTCCTCTTTCTTGTATTTGGCTGCCTCTGCCTCATAGCTGGCTGTCTCGATCGCTTCCTGGGCAATCTGCTGTTGCTCTATGGCGCGGATATAGTCCTCGTCGAACTCTACCTTTCGGACCAGGAAGGACTCCAGGATCACCCCGTATTTTTCCAGCTCGCCGGCCAGTTCCTCCTGGACTTTCATCTCATAGTTGAAGATGCCCTCACCACTGTAGAGGTCCTCAGCCGTGTAGTTCTGCGCCCACAGGCGCGCCAGGTTTCTGGAATGCGCTTTAATAACGTTCTCCACCACAGCTTCGGTTCGCCCTACGTTCTGCACAATCTTCACTGCCTGCTGAGGGGGTAACCGAAAGAGTACGGTGTATTTGATGATCACCTGCTGGCCGTCTATGGTCTGTGCATTCACCGGATAGTCCGGGTAGTTAGCCCCGGAAGTCTGAGGGTTATCGCTTGTCTCATACGAGAGGACAACGGTAGGGATGACTATCGCCTGGTCAATGAAAGGGATGCGCCAGTGCAGGCCTGGTTCCAGCACTGCGCCGGTCAGTCCCCCGAAGCGTTTGATCAGCACCACCGTACCGACTTCAACCGGGGTATAGGCCGATCCAATGGTGATCAGGGCCAGGAACAGTACAAGCAGCACGATCAAGCTCACTAACGATGTGATTGTCAGGCGTACAGGTCTTCTTCTGAATGACGTCGACATTTTCGCTTCTCCTTAGTTAAGTTTTGCGGAATGATTTGCGCATCAGCCAGCCGGGAAGCGAGCAAGACGCGTGAGTGGTTACAGTAGGCGAGGGAATCCCTTCCCTCACCCCTGATTCAGAACCGGACGTGAGACTTTCGACCTCATCCGGCTCCTTGCCACAAGAGCCGTTGTCATCGGCATCCTATTGGGGACGATCACTCCTCCCCAGGACCTGGCACATGCACCCACGGAGTTGGACATTGCGTCCGGTTTTCGATCCGCGATAGACAATCGCGCTCGCCTGAAACCCGAACTCCTTCTGTACCTGTGCCCTCTCTTGTGGCAGCCCCACGTCAGCCTGTCCCAGGCATTACCCTGGGCCTTCGTTTCTTGGGGTATCCTGCTCCGTCAGGGCTTACGGCCCGGTCGCCTGCTCCATACCCTTTCGGGCTGAGAGAGCACCTGACGGGTTTCCCTGTTCCGTATGCCCATTTTCTGTGACCTTAGGGTGGTAGTACGGGCGTAGAATACTACGCCCCTACGCCGTGTCCCTCGCATCGA
>DAOTYA010000234.1:0-2616 GCA_034435075.1 Anaerolineae bacterium | reverse complement strand
CGCTTTTCCCGCCCGGAGTCGGGTAGGTAAGGGTACTTTAGCCGGTTTGTGCCGCGTTTGTGCCGGCTAAAGCCTCGATTCCCTCCCCTGATTAGGATTTGCTTCGAAATCCCCCTGCTCCTCCTGCTTGTCGGTCATTACAATTTGGGGTAGAATGTGCTCTGGCGGGCGGATCCACAGAGTCATATCGTTTGAGTTCCTGCAAAGCATATGCCAGTGCACGGGCACAAGATGCACCCGCAAACTATTTATGGGGCTGCATTGCTAAGAACCTATCCGAAAAACCGTACAAGCGGCATCCCTATGCCGCTTATACCGACGCATAGGGATGCGTCGGTTACGTTTTCCGGATAGGCACTAAATCCGCACTCTCTGGAGGCTTGAATGGAATCCTTGTTGTTGAACGGCCGCTACCAGTTGGAGGAGTTGATCGGCTCTGGGGGAATGGCGGTGGTGTATCGCGGCTTTGACAGGCTGCTTCAGCGTCGCGTCGCGGTAAAGATACTCCGCGAGACCTTTGCCTGTGATCCAGCGTTCCTCGCCCGCTTCCAGCGAGAAGCCCGGGCTGCCGCGAACCTGGATCATCCCAATATTGTGACCGTGTACGACGTGGGACAGGATGGGGAGTGGCATTACATCGTGATGGAGTATGTGGACGGGCAGGACCTGAAGACCCTTATTCGCCGCAAGGGTCGCCTGGATGTCAAAGAAGCGGTGGACATCGCCTACCAGATCGCCGCTGGCGTGGGATACGCACACAAGTCCGGTATCATCCACTGCGATATCAAACCCCAGAACGTACTGGTGACCAGTGACAGGCGAGCCAAAGTGACCGATTTCGGCATTGCGCGAGCTTTCTCCGAGTCCGGTGTTACGGAATCGAGCACGGTGTGGGGCAGTCCGCTTTACTTCGCCCCCGAGCAGGCAGCCGGTGGTCCACCTACTCCTGCCTCCGACGTATACAGCATCGGTGTGGTGATGTATGAGATGCTGGCCGGAGTGCCTCCATTCCAGGCGGAGAGCCCGACCGCACTGGCTTTCATGCACATGCGTGAGGAACCAACGCCGCTAACCGTTCACTGTCCCTACGTACCTGTTCAACTGGAGCGCATTGTCAACAAGCTGCTGAGCAAGGAACCGGCCGCGCGCTACCGCACTGCCGAGCAACTGGCCCACGTGCTCGACGCGTACCGCAGGCAAAGCGAACAGGTCACCGGCTGGCAGCCAGCAATCCCGGCTCAACCTCCGATCTCCGCGCCCCAGGCTGTCCCCGACAGACTGGTCTGGATTCTGGGAGTTATTGCTTTTGTAGCGGTCGTCGGGCTGATTCCACTGTGGTGGGCAGTGTACCGTGCCTATTCAGCTCCTGCTGTTCCGCCTGTCGTCTCCACGGCCACGCCTGAACCCACTGTGTGGGCCACGTTTACCCCTCAGGTGCAGATGGTTCGTGTTCCAGATGTGGTGGGACGGCCTGTCGAGGAAGGGCGGCAGATGCTCGAGTGGGCCGGTCTGCGCCTGGTACTGGCAGGAGAAAGATTTGAGCAGGGTAGGGAGAAAGGGATAGTCCTGGAGCAGAATCCCCCACCCGGGGCCTCAGTAGCGGTTGGAACAGAGGTCTCGGTTATTGTGAGCGGTATGGGACGGGAGCTGGTCATGCCTGGTGTGGTGGAGTATCCGATAGATATGATCAAGGCCGGGCTTGAGTCGGATGGCCTGACCGTTGCCGTCGAGGAAGTGTGGAGTCCACGTCCCAAAGGTATGATATTGGCGCAGGAACCAGCCCCAGGCACGACGATCCATGCCGGCGATATGGTGACTCTGACCGTGAGTGGTGGCGTAGATATACCGATTTCGCTGGGGGTCAACCTTGCCAATGTGATAATGCTGGAAAGTGCTGAGCTGCGACAGAGTACCTTCCGCCCAGGGGATATCATCGCCGTCACGCTGCGCTGGCGTTCCATGCGTAAAGTCAATACCAATTACGTTGTGTTCGTCCATCTGATCGGGCCACAGGGCGATCTGGTGGCACAACAGGATATAGAGCCACTCACCCCGACTTCAGCATGGTCACCAGGGATGGGGATAGCCGACCCGCATCAGGTGATCATCCCGGCCATATGTCCACCGGGACATTATCAACTGCGCACGGGCATGTATCCGCAGGGGCAACCGGCTTACCGTCTGCCGGTAGTTGACGCAGGGGCTACGAGCGTGGAGTCGGACAGTATCTTAATTACCGGGATAGAGATCCAGCCGTAGATAGCTGCCGTGTAACCATTCAGACGGTGACTGTATGGGCGAGGCATTCCTCGCCCATACACCATTTTTACGCCTGCGGCCAATTGGCTGGCCTTTGCTGACCGGGGTCTCGGCGCAGGCCGACACCCTTCCACGGGCATCCCAAAATAAAGGTCGGCGAAGGCCGACCATCGGCCGCAGGCCCAGGAAGGTGTACAGGCCAGGTATACCTCGCCCCTACAGTCAGCGCCTGAATGGTTACCTTCGCGCGTAGTTTCTGGGGCGGGCGATTGGAAATCGCGCCGGCAGGGGCAGAGCGGCGCTCTGCCCCTGGCCGCTTGAGTCGCTTAACTTGATGCCAACAGGGCGCAGCGCGCT
>DAOTYA010000233.1:0-3409 GCA_034435075.1 Anaerolineae bacterium | reverse complement strand
TCGCCGGTATCATCCGGACTTCCTGGTATTGAATCCCGCCTGGTTCCCCCGGCTGATGGAGCAGTGGGTGGCCCCTTTCTGTGAACCGCTCCAGCAGTTCACCCGTCCCGAATATTTTGGAGAATTGGTAGTGTATCAGTGCTGGTAAGAGCGGGTCAGATATTCAAAGCAGCTCCCATGCCAGGGCTGCTTCGAACACCCATCAACACTAATCCTTGACTTGCCCGATCTTCGTAGTATAATGCGTCCACGAGAGTAAGGAGGAGTCTGAGCGTGAGCGATAGTATTACGGAAAGGACGAAACGACTCTGGTGCATCTGTCCAGGGCGAGGGCGTTAACGCCTGCGTCCTGGGTACATATCTCCTTCCAGGTCAACCGGAGCAGGCGGTGACGCCCTCGCATTTGGGTAAGTCCTGCCTTGACGAAGGTTGGTTTTTTGTGCCTGTCGCTGGCCTGGAAAAATCCTGGGAGGAGAGAGGTGGTCAACATTTACCCTTCGACAGAGTGGTCATATCCTGCGAGTTCGCAGTGCAGGGTACGGAAAGAAGCGCAAAACTATTCGCATGTCCTCGATCGTCATCGGTTTGTCCATGGGTGCCTGTCGCCGGCTGTAATCTCCCTGATCGGGAAAACCCCTCTGGTAGAGCTTGTCCGGGTGACCAGAGACTTGCCCCCGAAAGTAACCGTGCTTGTCAAACTCGAGGGGATGAACCCAGGCGGCTCCGTCAAAGACCGTACTGCCCTCTACATAGTGCAGGAAGCGCTGTGCACCGGAAAGCTGACCCCTGGCAGGATATTGATTGACGCTACCTCAGGAAACACAGGTATTGCCTATGCCATGCTTGGCGCGGCTCTGGGCTTTCCGGTTAAGTTGGCAATGGCCGCAAATGCCAGTCCGGAACGGCTGCGTATCTTGCGGGCTTATGGTGCCAGTGTGATCCTGACCGATCCTGCAGCCCGCACTGATGGTGCCAGGCAAGTGGTGCGCGAACTGGTGGCTGCTTCGCCGGAACTCTATTTCCATGCCGATCAATATAGCAACCCTGCCAATCCGCTGGCTCATTACATGACCACTGGCCCTGAAATCTGGCAACAGAGCGGTGGCAGGGTAACCCACTTTGTTGCCGGGATGGGCACCTCTGGGACCATGATGGGGGCAGGCCGCTATCTGCGTGAACGGAACCCGGCGGTGCAGCTCATCGGTGTGCAACCGGACAGTCCGCAGCATGGTATCGCGGGTTTGAAGTACCTCAGGGTGGACGAGGTGCCGGTAATATACGACCCTGCAGGGGTTGACCGAATCATGGAGATCAGCACTGAGGAGGCCCAGGAGATGGCGCGCCGGTTAGCGCGGGAGGAAGGGCTGTTTGTAGGCATTTCGGCCGGAGCAGCAGTGGCGGCAGCCATAAATGTGGCCCGGGAGCTGGATGAGGGCGTCATTATTGCTCTGTTGCCTGATGGCGGATTCAAGTATACGAGCGCGTCGTTCTGGGAGGAATGAGCACCCCGGTGCCGTCAATCGCGCTCTGTTTGAGCGCGAGGAGAGCTTCGTTCGCCTGCTCAAGAGGGAAGGTCTTTACCACTGTGTGCACGGGGATCTCAGCCGCCAGTTGCAAAAACTCTGTTGCATCCTGCCTGGTGAAGTTGGCAACACTGCGCATCGTCCGCTCCCAATAAAGCAGGCGATCATAGTCGAGTTCGGGGATCGGCGTCATCGTCACACCCGCCAGCGCCAGTGTGCCGCCACGCTCCAGAGCCCGCAGAGCATGCGGTACAAGTTTGCCCGCTGGCGCAAAGATAATGGAGCCATGCATGCGTACTGGTGGTGCCTCATCCGCATTGCCGGTCCACACCGCCCCAAGCTGCCGGGCCAGCCGACGATGGCCTTCGCTGCGGGTGAAAACGAAAACCTCGTATCCAAGGTGGCAGGCCACCTGGATAGTAATGTGGGCGGAACCGCCGAATCCATACAACCCCAGGCGCTGTCCGGGACGTACCTGACTTAGCTTCAGCGCCCGGTAGCCGATGATACCAGCGCATAACAAGGGGGCCGCTTCCACGTCGGTAAATGCCTCAGGGAGCGGATAGGCAAAGTTTTCTGGGACAACCATAGCCTCGGCATACCCACCGTCTACATGCAGGCCGGTGAAATGCGCGTCGAGGCATAAATTTTCCAGCCCTTCCAGGCAGAACTCGCACTGGCCACAGGTGCGATATAGCCAGGGAACTCCTACCCGCTGTCCCACTGCCAGGCGTGTTACACCTTCACCAAGCGCTTCGACCACGCCTACCACCTGATGGCCAGGGACGAGCGGAAGCCCAGGCAATGTCAGTTCCCCTTCCACAGTGTGCAGATCGGTGCGACAGATGCCGCAGGCGCGCACTTCCAGCCGAACCTCGCCCGGCCCTGGCTGTGGCACAGGTAACTCAGACAATTCCAGCGGCCTTTCCTCGACAGGCCTGGCCTTTCTTAAAACCATCGCTTTCATCTCACGCCTCCAATTGAAGCGCATTATACGGCAGAGCAACAAAAGTGCAAATCATACGGGTATTCGGAGCAAAACGAAAAGCTGGAGGGATGGTTCGTGATTGGTTGGCACTTTGAGTGGCGCGCCGGACGCTGCTCGATTGAAATCGGTCTCTTCAGGCGCTTCGCGCCACGCGTTGGCCTGCGCCGACGCGCTGATCGGCGCGGGCCCACCATTGACCACGGTAGTAGGAGCGCAGTGCACTGCTGCGCCCCGGGTGTAAACCGATTTCACGGAGAATAATGAACCATCCCAGGCTGGACCACTATATGTGCCATCAACCCCGGGGTGAAACCTCTATATCTGGGGCCTCGACGTACATGTGCAGGGTTTATGAGTGCCTTATTTTGCTTCGAACACCCATCATACCTGCCCGTGTTGGTACTTTCCGCGAGGGGTGGTATAATTGAATTGCGGCTTGTGCCGGGATGGCATCAGGTAAAAAGAGAGTGGCATGTAATGCTCGGATGTAGTGCAGCACCTACAGGCCGACCGTCACCGGCCGGCAGTTGCTCCTCTAACTCAGACGGTGTATAATGTTAGAGAGCCTTTCATAATTCACCTTGTGAAAGCCAGGACTTTTGATCGGGATGTGGCCAGCTCTGGTCGCTGGTAGCGAACAGCGATCACAGCCACGGCCAGCATGGCGATGTGGACCTGGAAGGCGTAACGGGTGACAGCGATAATCCCCTGCACCTGGAAATCCTTCAGCCCGAAGTAACGCTTCAACCAGGCAAAGGTTCGCTCAATATTGGAGCGTGGCCTGGTGGCCTCTCGCCACTGATGCAGGAAGAAAAGGGTGGCCAGGAACTTCTTCCCTTTGCGGCGCAGGTTGTAATCTATGATCGGGGAGGCGTGCAAGACCTCCTTGATGAACCCC
>DAOTYA010000232.1:0-7053 GCA_034435075.1 Anaerolineae bacterium | reverse complement strand
ACGCGTCGAATGCCGCCCGATTGAAATCGGCCTCTTTGGGCGCTGCGCGCCGGGCGTCGGCCGACGCCGACGCGCTGGTCGGCGCAGGCCGACCAAAGGCCTGCGGCCCTACAGGCTGACTTTCAGTCAGCGTTGCAGGCAGTCGATTTTCGAGGCAGTCCAAAGTGTAAACCAATTTCGAAGAGAAAATGAACCATCCCGTCAAATCAAATGATAATGCTACAGAGGATGGGTTGTTCGGGTACAGATTATGGTATAATTTATACAGGTTATGTAATTACCTGCCCGGCTGCCTGCCCCCGTGTGCCGATTGGAAATCGAATTTTACGGGCGCCTGCGCCGACGCGGAAACAGCGGTCGGCCTGCGCCGACCGCTGGCTGAAGGCCCAAAGCGGGCGACTTCAGTCGGTATGGGTAGGCAGTTACCAGGTTATATGGCTGAGTGGTGGGACAGGCTTCTCTGCCCGTCTGTGGGGGTATATATGCCAGTTTTAAGGAGGTTCATATGCGTCTGGTGGAGAAAAGCTTACTGTTGGGGCTGGGAGTGCTGACGCTGACTCGCGATAAAGTCGTGAATTTTGTGAACAGCCTGGTTGAGGAGGGAGAGGTTCGTGCTGAGGAGGCGCCCGGTATAGTTGAGCGACTGGTGGCCCGGGGGGAGGAAGAGCGTGAGGAACTGCGCAGGCTGGTGCGCGAGGAACTGGAAAAGGCCCGCGCCAGCCTGCCATTTGTCTCCCGCAGGGACATCGAGGCGTTGAATCAGAAAATTGATCAGCTCGCCCTCCGCCTTGACGAGCTGAGCGGTGAACTGGCCGCCAGGAAAAAGGAGAGCGGATAACTGTTACGGTGATGAGCTGCTGATCATCGAGCAGCGTCCCCTCCGCACCCCGGGCGGTTGAGTTATACGACTTGCGATGCCGGCCTCCCGGGTTAAATCACTGTAGACTGCGAGGCTGCGGCATACAGTATGCTCAGAGAATGGCGAGACGGTATTTTACTATACCTTTTTGCAGGGCTGCGCGAATCAGAGGGAATCAGGCATGGTGTGCTCACCCGCATCGGCGGTGTGAGCCGGGGACCTTACGCCACACTTAACCTGGGCCATACCGTTGGCGACGATCTGACCGCGGTCGAGGAAAACCACCGCCGGGCTTTGGGTATATTCGGCATACCGCCATACCGGGTTGTCAGCCCCTACCAGGTGCACGGCGCACGGGTAGGTCTGGTCGGGAGGGCGCACCTGGGCACCGTTCAACCGGCCACCGATGCACTGATTACCCGTGAGCCTGGGGTGCCATTGCTGATGCGTTTCGGGGATTGTGCGCCGGTACTTCTGTTTGACCCGGTGCGGCGGGCCATCGGAATGGCCCATGCGGGATGGCGTGGCATAGTGGCCGGCAGCGTCGTGGCCACGGTACGCACAATGAAGCAGCGGCTCGGCTGCCAGCCCACTGATCTGTGGGCCGGCATCGGCCCAACTATCGGCCGTTGCTGTTACCAGGTGGGGGCAGAAGTCGCTGCCGCGGTAGAGGTCGCGTGCCCGGCGGGAGCTGGGGTGGTGCATCATCTCGATGGGCAAATCTACCTTGACCTGCCGGCTGCAGTACGGGCTCAACTGCGCGCGGCGGGGGTGGAGCGGATCGAAGATTCCGGGCTGTGTACCGCCTGTCACGTAGATGAGTTCTTCTCCCACCGGGCTGAAAACGGACGCACCGGTCGCTTTGGCGTCCTGTTGGAGCTGCTGGAATGACCGCAGGCATTGCAGATGTCGCCGGTAACGTAGAGATAGTGCGCAGGCGGATCGGCCAGGCAGCCGTACAGGCCGGCCGTGACCCGGATGAGGTGTTGCTGGTTGCCGTGACAAAAACCCGGCCTGTCGAAGCCATCCTGGCTGCTTATCAGGCCGGCATACGTCACTTCGGTGAAAACCGTGTTGAGGAGGGGCGGGAGAAAATACCGGCCGTCAACGTGGCTCTGGCCGGTCTGCCTGTGACATGGCATATGATAGGTCACATCCAGAGCCGCAAGGCCCAACCGGCAGTCGCTTATTTTGATTACATCCACTCCGTAGACCGGATTAAGATCGCCCATAGATTGAGCAATTTTGCCCACCAGCTTGGCCGGACAATACCGGTGCTGCTGGAGTGCAATATCTCTGGTGAGAGCACCAAGTTCGGGTTTGACCTGGTGGGTTGGGAGCGAGACCATAAACGACGGGAGGCTTTCTTCGCTGCAGTGGCAGAAATACTGGCACTGCCAGGGCTTGTCGTCCAGGGTCTGATGACCATGGCTCCAGTAACCGATAACGCGGAGAAAGTGCGCCCCGTCTTTGCCAGTCTGCGCACCCTGCTGGAGAGGCTGCGCGAGCATTTCCCGGCCGCTGACTGGCGTCATCTCTCTATGGGTATGAGCGATGACTTTGAGGTGGCAGTGGAAGAAGGGGCCACAATGGTGCGTATTGGTCGCGCTATCTTCGAGGGGACTTAGAACTCATCCGAAAAACCGCTATACCGACGCATAGGGATGCGTCGGTTACGTTTTTCGGATAGGCCCTTAATGTCGGGCTTGCATAAGTGATGTGGAAATGATCGAGCTGTGTGGGGTGACGAAGTACTACCAGCACGTCCCTGCAGTGGTGGCGCTGGACCTGAATGTGAAACACGGGGAGATTGTGGGCATCATAGGCCATAACGGGGCCGGCAAGACCACCACGCTTAAAATGATCCTGGGCCTGATCAGCCCTACCAGTGGTGAGATCAGGGTGATGGGCCACGATATGACCCACGACAGTGTCAGCGTTAAGTGTTTCGTGGGCTACCTGCCCGAGGAGAGCTCTCTCTACGAGACGATGACGGTGACCGAGTACCTCTTATTCTTTGCGGAGCTTTACCGCATCCCCAAAAGGGAGGCCCTGGCGCGCATCGAAACACTCCTCGACTCGCTTGATCTGGCCGAGCGAAATCGGTTCACGGGTGAACTCTCCAAGGGTATGAAGCGCAAAGTGGCCATTGCCAGGGCCTTGCTCCATGACCCACCCATCCTCATCCTGGACGAGCCCAGTTCAGGGCTGGACCCTCTGACCTCTATATTCATCATCAACTATCTGCGGCGGCTGAAGGAAGAGGGGAAGACCATCCTGATGAGTGCCCACAATCTGTTCCACGTTGAGCATCTCTGCGACCGGGTGGCGATTATGAAAAGCGGCCGCCTTCTCGTGTACGACGATATGCAGACCATCCGCAGAAAGCTCGGCAAGAGCGAGTACGAGGTGGTGTTCTATGCGGACGTACCGCTGGATTACCCTCAGGAGGCTGGAAATTACATCCTCCGGACGATCAGCCTGAGCCAGGTCGCTGCGCTGCTGGGGCGTATCTCTGAGAATGGCTGGGCCCTCGTTAACCTGGCTGTCCGAGAATCAGCTCTGGAAGAAATCTACGTTCAGCTTATGAGGGCGTGAGCTATCCTGTCGCCTGCTGGTTCTGCGCGACAGGCTCTAACGGCTGGGGACGGTGGCCGAAGCTCACTTCCGCACCGCCCGTGGGGGCCGCCCAACGCACTGCGTTACTGATCACCCTTAATACCTCTGGCTGGTAGTAGATCGGATAGCTCTCGTGACCAGGGCTGAAGTAAAAAATCTTTCCCTTCCCACGCCTGTAACAACATCCGCTGCGGAAAACCTCGCCCCCCTCAAACCAACTGATAAATACCAGCGTTTCCGGTGCCGGGATGTCGAAACGCTCCCCGTACATTTCTGAGTGGGGGATCTCGAAGTATTCACCCAGACCATCGGCGATAGGATGCCCCGGCTCGACTACCCAGACGCGTTCCCTTTCCCCTATCTCACGCCACTTCAGCGAGCAGGTGGTGCCCATCAGCCTGACAAAGATCTTAGAGTAGTGGGCGGAGTGTAGGGGGATCAGTCCCATGCCGTCTATTACGCGCCTGTACACACGTTCCACTATTTCATCTCTCACCTCGTCGTGGGCCATGTGTCCCCACCAGATCAGCACATCGGTCTGAGCCAGTACCTCTTCGGTCAGGCCATGCTCTGGCTCGTCGAGCGTCGCGGTGCGTACTTCAAACCCCTCAGCGCGGAGATGGCGGGCGAGGGCTTCGTGGATGCCGTCCGGGTAGATTTGGGCGATCTCTGAGTGGAATTTCTCATGCCGGTACTCATTCCAGATGATGACGCGTATCGGTGTGGACATTATCTTTGCTCCTTCGTAGCATTATTGTATTGATCTGCCAGCAATCCCCGAATGCGGGCAGCCACCATTTCGATAGCAACTTCGTTGAAGCCACCCTCCGGGATAATGACGTCGGCATACCGCTTGCTCGGCTCAACGAACTCCAGATGCATGGGACGCACCGTTTTCAGATACTGTTCGCATACCGACTGTACGGTACGTCCTCGTTCTTCAATATCACGCTGCAGGCGACGGATGAAACGCACATCTGCGTCTGTGTCCACATAGATTTTGACATCGAAGAGCTCGCGCAGCTCGCGTTCGGCAAAGACCAGTATCCCCTCTACCATGATCACTGGCGCGGCTTCTATGCGGCGTGTCTCCGGCCTGCGCGTGTGCGTGGTGAAATCGTAGACCGGAATCTCAACAGCCCGACCGGCCCGCAGCTCTTTAAGATGCTTTACCAGCAGCTCTGTCTCCAGCGCATCGGGATGGTCATAATTGACCCTGGCGCGTTCTTCGGGAGGCAGGTGACTGTGATCGCGGTAGTAGGCATCGTGGGGAATGTAAGCAACATGCTCGGCTCCAACCCGCTTCAGGATCTGGTAGGCCACTGTCGTTTTACCTGACCCGGTCCCGCCAGCCACACCTATCACTATTGGGCGCATCTCCTTTACCTCAAAGCAGCGAAGATGAACACCATACATGCGATAGCGATCAATATCCAATGGAGGCGGGGATGCTGTGAGGACACAAGCCGCCCGGCAGTCCAGATCATCCAGGCACCTGCCAGACGCTTCTCCAGCTCCCCACCTGCCCAGACTTTGCCATATTGCAACAAATTGACGACGCCCTGGCTGCCCAGTAATATGGTCAAAAGTGCGTAGGCTGCAGACAACGGGACTTCCTGGCTTGAGCTTTCCCCGCTTTTCAGTTCGGGCAGATGGGCGATCAACCCGTTAAGCAACCACGCCCCAATTCCACCGCTCCCAGCAGTCATAATCTCTCTTAATGGTATGATGTATTGTTGGGCCGGGATAACCACTCCTGATCGCAAGGTCAGGTACAACCCCAGCCCGGTAAGTGACGTGGGAAGCAGGAGGGAAAGCACATAGCCAGGCAGGTAAGGACTGGACCGGCCGGGGTAGGGCAGGGAAACCAGCGCTGCTATCAGAAACAGGCGAATGGAGAGGGGAGAGCAGTCCCCGGCGTACCATGCGGAGAGCACACCCAACAGCAGTAATATACCTGCTATACACCGTATCACCCTCACGATGTGGAAGAGTGATGACGCGGACCTTACAAATGACCAGATTGCCATCCCTGCCGCAGCCAGCGACATCCCACAGGCAAGCCCGGTGAAAACAATAGCGGACGACATCCTCACTTCAGCCAGTTCTCGCACTCATCGCACTAATGCGGTGCTTGCTGATGCAGAGTGCATCCCCTGCCAGGCCTGCGGCCAGGAGTATGATCGCGAAGAGAGTAAGCCCACGAGCAGGGTTGCGCACCACAGTCAGGCGGGCATAAGGGACAGCAGTGAAATGGACCGCAATCCCATCAACTATGACCTCGCCATCACCTTTAAGAACGGTTTGGTTTGCCAGTTGCCCCGAAGGTACACGGTAGAGCTGGACCAATATTGGGCTTGAAGCCCGGGGTTGTCCCTCATGCCGTGGGGTCAGCCTGACGATCAGGTGTGCCTCTGGAATGGCGAAGTACTGGTCCAGAATGAGGGGAAGCTTAAGCTGGCTGATCGGCTTATCTCCGGCAGCCTGCTGCAACATCAGCACGCTACCTGTGTTATCGCTGGCATGGACCAGCACACCCGGGCCTTGCTGATCAACGTGGACAGTCAGGTCTTCACTTTGGGTGATTTGTTGTGCTGTCTCGCTCAAGGCCACCCAGCTATCGGTGTCGGACAATGTGAGACGTTCCCCGCCCTGAATAACCAGCCCTTCCAATTCCCATCCCCACAGACAGTTGACGAGCAGGCCCAAAATGAGCAGCAATCCTCCTGCCGTGGCTACTGTAGGGGAAGTAAGCGACCATGGCCAGTTCGCAATGCGGTCTGTAAACCGGGAGGAGTGGTGTTCTTTCTTCCACTCAATTAACCCGTGTCGGAGCTGTTCAATTCCCTCGAGCACTTTCAGCAAAAGACAGCCTCCCAGGAGGACCAGAATGGTACGGAAGCCCGGTGAGCTGGAGACGGTAAAAAGGCCTGCACTCTGAAGCACAGGAACGAGTGAGCCGAAGCGTCTCTGTACTTCAGCAAGCCAGCGGGCATACACTGTTGGATCGGGAGAGGGCCTTTGAGGAAACCAGGTCGTAGTAAGCAGGATGGCTCCAATAATCACCAGCAAGGTGGCAATGGTGAGATCATTGGTCGCGACTTTCCATATATCTCGCCAGGGGTCACGTGAGAACAGCATGGACATGATTTCAAAAAACGTGACTGCCTGCCCCTGCCGACTGAAGTCGCCCACTTTGGGCCTTTGGCCAGCGGTCGGCCTGCGCTGACTGCTGTTTCCGCGTCGGCGCAGAGGGCCGTAAGGTTAGATTTCCAATCGAAACACGGCGGCAGGCAGCCGGGCAGGTAACAAAACAGGTAAATCAGGTGTAACAAAAGCCACCCTTGGGAATCGAACCCAAAACCGACCGCTTACGAAGCGGTTGCTCTGCCGGTTGAGCTAGGGTGGCGCAGGTGACATTATACCAGCGTTATCGGCTATTGGCAAATCGTGTGGCGCAGGGGATTTCGAAGCAAATCCTAATCAGGGGAGGGAATCGAGGCTTTAGCCGGCACAAACGCGGCACAAACCGGCTAAAGTACCCTTACCTACCCGACTCCGGGCGGGAAAAGCGG
>DAOTYA010000231.1:0-23636 GCA_034435075.1 Anaerolineae bacterium | reverse complement strand
CGCAGTTGTCCTACAACCAGGTGGACGCAAAGATTGCAAGGCAACTGCTCGCAGTTGTCCCACACTGTGGCCAGTTGTAGCAGCATCGGACGCGGTCTGAATACCAGCCCGAGCCAGCGGATGCAAAAATATGACGGACACCCCCGGTCCAACAGCGCGTTGACATACAAAGCCCTCGCTGGTACAATTTTTGCTATGACCTCTGAAGCTACGACGAAGCAAATCTTGCAAACCGCCATCGAGGCAGCCCATCTGGCCGGCCGTGTGCTTGTCGCGCGATACTCGATGCAGCACCATGTTGCCGTCAAAGGATACCGTGACATCGTGACCGAGGCTGATACGGCTGCCGAGAGCGTCATCCTGGAACTGATCCGCCAGCGTTTTCCTCAGCATTCCATCCTGGCTGAGGAATCGGGAGGAGATGGCATCGGCAATGGCTACACCTGGGTGGTTGACCCTCTCGACGGCACCACAAACTACGCTCACCACATTCCCTCGTTTGCCGTATCCATAGGTGTCCTGGAAGATGGTCATCCTCTGGCAGGTGTTATCTATGATCCGCTGTGCGACCATACCTTCGCTGCTGCGCGGGGGGAGGGTGCCACGCTCAACGGGAAACCGCTGCATGTCAGTCATCTGACGGAAATGGACCGCGCAGTGGTAGGTCTGGACTGGGGACACAGCGATGAGGTGCGCGAGCGGGTGCTTGCTTACCTCCTGAAAATAGCCCATCGTTGCAGCACGGTGCGGACATTCGGTTCGGCGACCCTGGCACTCGCTTACATTGCCGCAGGCTGGCTGGATGTATATCTGCACCTGGCGCTGAAACCATGGGATGCCGCCGCCGGCATTTTGCTCGTGGCCGAGGCCGGCGGGCGATGCACCACGCCGGGTGGAGAACCCTATCAGGTTGACTTACCCGCCTGTCTGGCGACAAACGGATCGTTGCATGAGCAGGCACTGAGCATCCTGAACGGCAGGTGAAACTTATCCGAAAGGTGTTTAGAGGGTGGAATACCGTATCGAAGTCTCATCAGTTTATCCTGACGACGGCCGGGCCACCGATCTGCTTGCCGGACTTGCCCACCTGGGCGTTACGGGAGTCCGGAAGGTACGCATAAGCACCCTCTACTTTGTGAGAGGGAGGCTCTCGCCGGCGGAGCAGGAGTGTCTGGTGATTGAATTGCTGGTGGACCCGATAGTTGAGACTTACCACATTGGCCCTCCTCGCACCGAGACCGACGGTGAAGCAGTGATTGAAGTCGGCTTTCGCCCCGGCGTGACCGACCCCGTGGCCGCCCACCTCCTGCGTCGCGCGCGCCTCCTGGGCATTGGTGCGATCGAGGCCACTGCCACCGGCACCCGTTACGTCTTCGACGGCGACCTCTCCACCGACGATCTCCACCGCATCGCGCGCGAGCTGCTGTGCAACGACGTGATCCAGACCTACGCGCTCGGCCCATTGCGGCCGGCCTTCGTCCCCCACGCTGAACCCTCCGACCTGGTGGAAATCGTGCCGTTACGCCGGGCCGACGATGAGACACTGGCCCGCCTGAGCGTCGAGCGCGTGCTCTTTCTCTCGCTTGCGGAGATGAAGGCCATCCAGGACTATTTCAACCGCCTGGGCCGCGATCCCACCGATGTGGAACTGGAAACGCTCGCGCAGACCTGGTCGGAGCACTGCCAGCACAAGGCGTTCAAAGCCACGATTCAGTACGAGTGCCGGGATGGGGTGAGGGAGACCATCCCCGGCCTCTTGCGCACCTTTCTGCGCGCTGCCACCGAGAAACTGGCCCGCGAGTGGGTCCGTTCGGCGTTCGTGGATAACGCCGGCATCATCGAGTTCGACGACGAGTTCGAGGTCTCGTTCAAACTGGAGACGCACAACCACCCCTCGGCGCTGGAGCCGTTCGGCGGGGCCAACACCGGCGTCGGTGGCGTCATCCGCGACATCCTCGGCGTCTCCGCCCGCCCCATCGCCAACACCGATGTGCTTTGCTTCGGCCCGCTGGATATGACCCGCGACGAGATGCCCGAAGGTATCCTGCACCCTCGCCGCATTGCACGCGGCGTCGTGGCCGGCATCGAGGATTACGGTAACAAGATGGGCATCCCCACCGTCTCCGGCGCCATCCTCTACGATCCCGGCTACGCGGCCAATCCGCTGGTCTACTGCGGCTGCGTGGGGCTGGCGCGCAAGGGACAGCACAGGCGCGATCCGCAGCCCGGCGACCTGTGCGTGGCGCTGGGCGGGCGCACCGGACGCGACGGTATCCACGGTGCCACCTTCTCCTCGGCAGAACTCACCCACGAGACGGGGGAAACCGTCGGCAGCGTTGTCCAGATCGGCGATCCGATCACCGAAAAGGCGATGATGGAAGCCGTGCTGCTCGCCCGCGACGAGGGGTTGTACCACGCCATCACCGACTGCGGCGCCGGGGGGTTCTCCTCCGCCGCCGGGGAGATGGGCCGGGAGATCGGTGTCGAGATCGAACTTCAGGACGTACCGCTCAAGTACCCGGGCCTCCGTCCGTGGGAAATCTGGCTCTCGGAAGCGCAGGAGCGCATGGTGCTCGCTGTCCCTCCCGAGAACCTGCCGCGCCTCAAGGAGATCTGCGAGGGGCTGGATGTTGAATTGACCGTCATCGGGCGCTTTACGGGCGACCGCCGGCTGCGCGTCCGCTACGGCGGCAGGGTCTGTGCTGATATGGACATGGACTTTGTGCACGATGGCTGGCCGCGTCCCACACTGCGCGCCGAATGGGCGCCCCCCGACCTCCCTGTCCCCGAGATTCCCGAGTCTCAATCCCTCACCTCTGTTCTTCTGCGGATGCTCGCTCATCCTGATGTCGCCAGCAAAGAACCGGTCATCCGCCGCTACGACCACGAAGTGCAGGGGGCGACGGTGGTCAAACCGCTGGTCGGCGTCTGCAACGACGGACCGTCGGACGCCGCGGTGTTGCGCCCGCTGATGACGCGGGGCTGGCGCGGGATCGCGCTGGGCTGCGGCATCAACCCGCACTATGGCAAGGTTGACCCCTACGCGATGGCGTGGGCCGCGGTGGACGAAGCCGTGCGCAACGTCATCGCTGTTGGCGCCGACCCCGACCGCATTGCCCTGCTCGACAACTTTTGCTGGGGCAACCCCGCCCTGCCCGACCGTCTGGGTGGGCTGGTGCGCGCGGCGCAGGGTTGTCACGACGCGGCGCTCGCCTACGGCACGCCGTTCATCTCCGGCAAAGATAGCCTCAACAACGAATACGTAGACCCGCAGGGGCAAAAGCGGGCCATCCCCCCCACCCTGCTCATCTCCTCGCTTGGCATCGTCCCCGACATCCGCCAGGTCGTCACGATGGATGCCAAACAGGCTGGCGACCTGGTCTACATCGTGGGCGAGACGCGCGCAGAACTGGGCGGGTCGCTCTACTACCGGTTGCACGGCGGGCTGGGGAACACGGTGCCCGCGCCCGTCCCCGACGCGATCGAGACGATGCGTGCGCTCCATCGCGCCATCCGCGCCGGGCTGGTGCGCGCCTGCCACGATCTATCGGAGGGTGGACTGGCCGTCGCCGCAGCGGAGATGGCATTCGCCGGGCGGTTGGGGATGGACCTCGATCTCGCCGCGCTGCCCCGTGCTGCCGATGTGGATCGGGACGACGTGGCGCTCTTCTCCGAATCGAGCACCCGCTTTCTGGTCGAGATCGCGCCGGAGCATGCGGCCGCCTTTGAGGCAGCGCTTGCCGGGCGGCCCGTCGCGCGGCTGGGATGCGTCACCGACGACGGTATGCTGCACGTGCGCGGCCTGGACGGCGACACCGTCATCACCTGCCCCATCGCCGACTTGCTGCAGGCCTGGCAGGGGACAGAGGTGGTGTAATGTGATTGCTTGCCCCACCTCGAAAGTTGATGTATCATCTTTGTAGATACATCAACAAATGCTGACACAAGTGTAACGCTGGGTAAACAGTCTGGCAGTGCGCATTCCCAAGCCCCTCGCCCTTGAAGCAGGACTGGAGCAGGGTACTCCCGTCGAGATCAAGGCAGATCTGATCTGCACGTTGCCGGCCCCGATCGTTGCCGAGGTATTGGGAAAATTGGGCGTGCTGCTTTCGCCATTATAGGTATAGAGTGACGGGTCACAGTTGCCCCTCCCATCTGAAGCGTGCAGGAGCACAACATGTCTAGAACAGCATTGGCGTTGACTGCTAAAGAGTGGCAGGCCTACCAACCGGGTGCAAGAATCACCGATGAGCAGGCAACAGAACGCTGGCAACGAGCCAGGGAGGTGGCACGCGCGGCAGCGGAATTGCTACGTCAGCAATTCGGCGCCAGGCGCGTGGTCGGGTTTGGCTCTGTGGCCAACCATACCGGATTCAATCGTTGGTCGGATATAGACCTGGCTGCCTGGGGCATCCCACCGGAATCGTTCTACCGGGCTGTCGCCGCTGTGACTGGTCTGAGCGCCGAGTTTGAAATAGACCTGGTGGCTCCGGAAGATTGTCCCCCTTCCTTGCGTCAGGTTATCGAGCGAGAGGGAATTGACCTATGAATGAAAACCTCTCACGCCTGGCCAATCGCATCCGTAATGAACTGGATGAGCTGGAACGAGTGATTGGTCGTGTACAGGAGGGCTGGAAACGTGCCCAACAATCATCCGATGACTTTTACCTGGATAGTGTGGCACTGAACCTGCACGATTTCTACGGAGGCCTGGAGCGCCTGTTCGAATTGATCGCCACGATTGTTGATGGGGCGAAACCACAGGGTGCAAACTGGCATCAGGTATTACTGGAACAGATGGCTTCCGAGATACCCCCGGTACGTCCTGCAGTAATCTCCGATGACGTGTGTCGGGCATTGGATGAGTATCGCGGTTTCCGGCACATTGTCCGCAACGTCTACACGTTCAGATTCGATCCAATGAAGATCAGCCGATTGGTGGAAAGAATACCAGCGGTTTTTGCCCAGGTGCGCGCAGAGTTACTGGCCTTTGCCGGGTTTCTGGAACAGCGGAGGTAGAGACCAGGCCTGCCGTAGGAAACGAGGTGTGGTGAGCGATGGCCTACGTACCCCAACGTGGTGACGTCGTCTGGATCACACTGAGTCCCCAGGTTTCGCCGTTATTGTGAACAGGCTACAGTTGCCTGCCCCATTGCCAACCTGCTGCGGGCCTGGCAGGGGACGGAGGTGGTGTAGCGCGGAAGGGCTGGAGTTGAACCTGGACACGAAGGCATGTGTTCGGAGCAGCGATTGGGGCTATGCCGATGCTGCTTTTACCGCCCGGAGTCGGGTAGGTAGGGGTACCTACCCCTACTTCAGCCGGTTTGAGCCACGTTTGCGCCGGCTAAAGACTCCATCCCCGGATTGGGATTTGCTTCGGAATCCCCCAACGCTTCGCATTTGTAGTGGTGCCTGACATTGGCAAAATTTATCGGCCAACCAGCCCGCCGTGGTTGCGGGAAAGGATCTTCGCTAGAAGCTACCCGAAAGCACGCCAGGCCGCCGATTTGCGCACCGATAGGGCGGTCGGGTTCATACAGTTGTCAGCCGTACCCTCGCTTGTTATGGTAACCGTTGATTATCTCGACGCATAGAGAAAGCCCAAATCGCTATGGGCTGGACTAGGATGAATCTTGACCTGGAAGCCATTCTCTTTGAAGAACTGTATCAAATCTGCATGCGAGAAGGCTGTGACGCCATCGTGATATTCCAGGCATACGTGTCTAATCTTGCGTAGTGTTTCTTCATCGGTATGCAAGAATATGTCATACTCTGCGCCTTCGCAATCCACTTTCAGAAAGTCACATCGTGACAATCTCTCATTCAAAAATATATCAGCAAGTGACAGTCCTGGTACCTGGACCGCACCAGGATTCAGGCTGGTGGCTGTTCTGGCAGTGCTATGTTGGACTGCTATTCCCGTTGTCGTTTCAAGACACATTGTTTCTGACCGCTTGCCAACCGCATATGGAAATGCTCGCACGTTAGAAACTCGATTGAGCTCGATATTCTCCTGAAGCAACGTGAATGATTCTGGGAACGGTTCATATGCATAGACAACACTGCCTGGATGCTCACGCGCAACAGTGATGGCAAAGTCGCCCAGCCCTGCGCCAATGTCAATGACAACCCACCCGTCTTTAATGGGTACGCTATTCCGTTCATAATCGCGGTCGAGGCAGGTTTCTTTGATAATCCAGACATCCATGCCAGTACGAACTTTGAATCGGCAGCCATTTTTCAACTCGATTACAACGGGCTTTCGTACAGGTAATCCCAAAAACATGCGGATCGCAATCGGCCAATTTGCGATGCCTTTAAGAAGTGTCGGCACCGATGCAAAATAGTAAAACCATCGGGAGAATAGCATTTTTCTTTCTCCAGTTCAACCCGTGTACAATAGGGGTAGATAGACCTCGTATATCTCCACTTCGTGGCGTTTGTAGATCAGGATACGGCTGCGATTGTGATCCAGAATGTACAAGTTGTCAAATTGGTCAAATCGTGCTGAAGTAGGCATTGATTGAAAGTCCGCCAGCGCAGCTATTGGCAGGGGATTGGTCAACGGATATTGATAGACCATTGGGAACCGTGGTCCTAAATAGGCATTGAATCCAAGGATCATATGCCCTTGTGAATCGAAAGCTGGTTCAAAAGGAGCACATAGTGGATCTTGTCCGCGAGGAAGGCAATTTGGCTCAGTGAAGTCGCCGTTGCGCCCCAGCACTCGTGTCGCAGGAATCTCAAAAACTGCTGCTGTGGGCGTATCCGGGATGGTGCTGGCATCGAACTCTAGCAAACGGTGATTGCCATCGAATTCAAGATTGTGATCAGATACATACAAATTGCCTTCTGGATCAAAAGCCAGTCCTCCCGGATGACAAAGAGAATTTCGAGAAGGAGCTTCCCGTCCTCGTCCCTGATTGCACTCCATTCCAAAGGCGTTTAATTGTCCCAGAACGACGTCCACAGTAGGCTGAGTACTCACATCCCTGATGCGGAACACACGATGGTTATCCTCATCCGATAACCAGAGGCAGTCACAACTTGATTGTACCTCAATTCCACCCAGATAGAGCGAGTTAGTCCAGGTAAATACACCCCCTCCGAGAAGTGGCAGCGGCGAGGTAATGGTGAAGACGGGCGTGGCACCTGTTGTGAGAGGAAGCCTGTATCCGTAGATGACGTTTGGTCTCCACAGAGTGCCATTGAGAACCCAAAGCCGTCCTTGTGGATCGGCCCGCATTCTCTCAAAGTATGGCCCCCACCTTTCCCGCGTTTCGAAATCCGGCGCGGCTACCACACCATCCGCTGGCTGATAGTTGGTGAGGTTCCATGGGCTGTTCCAGAACAAGATACGTGAGCCATCAGCGTAAATCAATTGCCCCGGCGTAACCTCGAGGCCTTTGCCCCCGTTCAAGCCGCGAGGTCCGGTTTGATTGAAAAGCCCAGGTGACTGAGCGCGCAGGAAATTGGCATGCATATTGTAGGTCGGCGCGGACAGGCGTATCCCCTGTTGCAAGTCCCAGCCTGCTGTCAGAAGGTTGCTATTATCGTCAACCCCTATTCCTCCCCAGGCTCTGCTTTCCCATGTCGGAACGCTTTCCTGTATCACTCCATCAGCAAAGTAAACTAAGCGATCCCCGTCATCATCATTTACCCAAAGGCCGCCCCTTGGATCAAATTCCAAACCTCTGGGAACCAGTTTTCCCGCACCAAGAACTCGAGTGGCGGGCATCCCATTGGAAAGCGGGGGCTCGAAAACCAATACACGCTTGTTCAGATAGTCAGCAACGTATAACACACCGCCATTGTCCACACGTACAGAAGCGGGTCTGTTCATCTGGTCAAGTCTGTCCCCTTCGGCAACTGTAAAGAAGTCGGGCTGACCCAGGACAAGGTCAGCCTCTTTAGCGGGCACGCCCGAGGAAGGAATGAGAGGAAAACGCAGCACGCGGTTGTTGTGATTGTCGGCTACCCACAGATTACCGGCAGGATCTATCGCCACGCCTGCATTAATGTCTCCAAAACCTGGAGGTGGAGCCAGACACAGGCTTCTTGCGTCAGCGCGATCGAACCCGGCACCACGGTTGCACGTTGTGCCCGAAAAATCAGCCTGTCCCCATACATAGTCCGCTGTAGAGTCGGTTGTGAAAGGGCTATCGTAACGCAGAACACGGTTGTTATAAAAATCGGGCACGTAGAGATTGCCTTGCTTGTCCGCTGCCATAGTCGCTGCCGAACCGGCCTCGGAAACGCTATTGGCATATTCGGGAAGCAGGCACAGCGTTTCCGCACTCGCCATTGGTATGTCTGGATAGAGCTGGAATGCGCTATCACCGTTGCAGGCAGATGTGTTGAATGATGCCTGACCTAACACTATGTCGGCTATCCTTTCCTCTTCGATCTCGCAGGTCGAACCAGGACAATCGGAATCCGTTGTACATCCCTGGCCTGCATTCTCTCCTGCTACACAAGTCCCCAGGTGCGATAATCCTAACACGCGGTTGTTGCCTGCATCGTACACATAGACCCGGTTGGGCTGGGCTGACCGATCTACATATATTCCTCCTGGATTAAACAACCTGTTACCTACAACCTCATTGAATGTAATTTGTGTAAAATCGGGCTGACCTAGAATGATGTCCGCCCGCCAATCGTCCAGTTGACCACGTACCAGGGAATCTACGATAAAAACAGGTTTGTATACCCTGTTGCCGTCTGGCGTGGTATAACTAAACGCGCCCAATAATCCGGCCAGGTAGGCGTTATCACTCAAACGGAGGGAGAATGTACCGGTAGCCGTCGTGGTAATGGGGTAGGTGTGGCCACCAATGGAAATATCCAACGAATGCGGCCCCCCCAGAGTGCTTGTGATGTTTGCCGGGGCAGCACCGGTTATTACCTTTGTAATCGGATTAGCCCGGAAAGCTAAAGTGGGAACGACCACAGTCTCCGTGTTAATTCCATCGTACACCTGGATTATATCGTTATCCTCAATCAAGCGGTCTACAGAAACCGCGTATTGTCCAGTCTGGTCTGCCGTCACTGTGCGTGTCACAACAAGGTTTCCAGAACGAGTGAGCGTGATCACCAGCGTAGCATTCGGCGTCATGTGCCCCCATACGATTGAGCCAATGCCCGCCAGGTGCGTATCCCCATAAGGTAGACCATTAGAAGTATCGCGCCTTATGTTTACTCCAGGCGTATTGAGAGTTTGAGTATGATGTGTTGGTACCGGTGTAATGGTTGGTGTGATGGTCGGGGTCGGATTCGGTACAGCAAACAAATTCTGTGTGCCGCTATACCCCAATGACATCACGAACAACAATCTAAACAGGATCGCAAACATAGCGCGGGTCTGACCGAGACATTTTACGCGCCCTTCTAAGCTCTCACCGTCAGCCATGCGGACGCGAGCGGAGCGTGTTAATTCCCATCGCTGGTTATTGCGTCCGTCCGCTTTCCTCTGGCGGCAGGTTGCTTCAGCGATGCCACTTCGACCCATGCGGACCATCCTGGGGCACAATAACGATTTGCGCATCAGCCATCTGCGAAGCGCAAGCGGAGCGGGTCGGCTGAATGCGTGGGCTGGTACACCCTCAGCAAGTCTATGAGACTACTGGAAGACTCTCGTAACTCACTCGCGAAAGCCAGGACGTTCGGAAAAGACTGGCCAAAGCCTTTACTGAACCGTATTGGCTCTAAAACCGGCTAAAGCCCTGACTCCAGAGCACCTCTCCGACAGGCTGCTAGATGGCGCTCACGGCAAGTACACCGATCACCCCCCTGCCGCCGTGCGAGGCCAGCGCCGCCCCGGTCTCACGCACCCACACCCGCTCTCTGGGGAAACCGGTTTGTTCCGCCAGCCGATCGGCCATTTCAACCGCGGTCTCCTCCCTGCGGGTGTGCACAACCGCCAGATGCTCCAGCGGGTCAATCTGCCTGACCAGTTCCACTATGCGCTTCAGCCCTCCCTGAAACGAGCGCACCGCACCAGCCAGGCGGAGCTGGCCTTCTACCATGTTGATGAGGGGCTTGATATTGAGCACGCGTGTCATGTGATCCACAGCGGCGATAAACCCATCGGCCCGCCCTCCCCGGCGCAGGTTCTCCAGCGTGTCCAGCAGGATCGTCAGATGGGTTCTGGCGCGCAGGCTCTCCAACTGATGCACAATCTCCTGCATCGAGTGGCCGGCCCGGGCAGCCTGGGCAGCGACAAGCGCCTGCACCCCCAGCCCCAGCGAGATAGACCAGGAGTCAAACACGTGCACCGCATCACCGAAGCGCTGGGCAGCCAGGCGTGCTGAGTTGAAAGTACCACTGTGCTTACTTGTGATGCTCAGGCACAGGACTTGCTTTCCCCGCGCGACCAGCCTGATGAAAGCCTCTTCAAACGCACCCGGCGACGGCTGGGAGGTCTGGGGGGGATATGGGCCGGAGGCCTTCTGCCAGAACTCGTCCATTGGTAACGCCCCGTCCTCGTACACCTCCGTCCCCAGACGCACGATCAACGGAACGATCGTAATGCCAAACTCTCCCACCACTTCTTTGGGGAGATCGCAGCTACTGTCGGTAACAACGTATACTTCCGGGTCTGTGCCGGCTCTTATTTCGTTTTCATTCATCACTTTTTTCCTTTCAAGGTTCAGGCAGGCCGTCCAGCCCACCTCCAGTTTTTCGGACAGCCTCTCAATACGAATAGAATCCACGTCCGGTCTTGCGCCCCAGATGGCCGGCAGCGACCATGCGTTTGAGAAGAGGGCAGGGACGGTATTTATCATCGCCCAGCCCCTCGTGGAGCACGTTCATTATGCTCAACACCACATCCAGGCCGATCAGATCGGCCAGCTCCAACGGTCCCATCGGGTGGTTCATCCCCAACTTCATCACCGTATCAATCGCCTCAGGAGTGCCCACCCCTTCCATCAGCGCGTAGATGGCTTCGTTGATCATCGGGCACAGGATACGGTTGGAGATAAAGCCCGGGTAGTCCTGCGCCTCAACGGGGGTCTTGCCGAGCCTCTTTGCCAGTGCGATCACGGTGGTGGCTGTTTCATCAGAGGTCGCCATACCACGGACAATCTCTACCAGTTGCATCAGCGGCACAGGGTTCATAAAGTGCATGCCGATGACTTTGTCAGGCCGGCGAGTGGCCGCGCCAAGTGCAGTGATCGAGAGCGACGAGGTGTTGCTGGCAAGAATGACGTCGGCCCGCGTCAGCTCATCCAGCCCGGCGAAAGTACGTCGCTTGACTTCAAAATCCTCCACCACCGCCTCAATTACGAGGTCGGCGTCGGCGGCAGCAGAGAGGGCATTTGCAGTAATGATATTTTGCTCCGCCGCCTGGCGCTGCTCATTACTCAGGCGGCCCTTGCTATGCAACCTGTCCACCGAGCTGGCGATGGTTGCCAGCGCCCGCTCCAGTTGGGACGGCAAAATATCAATCAGCGTGACCCTGTAGCCGCTTGTGGCACATACCTGGGCGATGCCGCTGCCCATCGTGCCGGCGCCGACGACCGCTATATGATTGATTTCCATATCCCCTCCCACATCTACTCAAGCTCGATCGCCATTGCTACCGCCTCACCACCGCCCAGGCAGAGGGTGGCCAGACCACGCTTAAGGCCTCTCTGCCTGAGCGCGTAGATCAACGTGACCAGCACACGTGTACCGGAGCACCCGATGGGATGCCCAAGTGCGATAGCCCCTCCGTTGACGTTGACCCTCTCCCATGGCAGGCCGAGCTCCCTGCCGTCGGCCAGGACCTGTGCAGCGAAGGCCTCGTTGACTTCAAAGAGATCGTAGTCGTCTATGCTGGTGCCGGTCTTCTCGAGCAGGCGGCGCACGGCGAAGATCGGCGCGGTGAAGATGCGTAGCGGCTCGACCGCAGCCTGAGCATAGGCCACAATGCGGGCCAGTGGCCGGACGCCCAGCTCCTCCGCCTTCGCCCGGCTCATCACCACGGTAGCCGCAGCCCCATCGGTGATCCCAGGGGAATTGCCGGCAGTGACAAGGCCATCGCTCTGGAAAGCGGGCTTGAGGCGGGCCAGCGCTTCCAGGCTGGTATCTCGCCGTGGCACCTCATCGGTGTCGAAAAGCAGTGGCTCGCCTTTGCGCTGGGGCACCTCTACAGCGACGATCTCGTCTTTAAAGCGGCCCGCGTCTATGGCGGCGATGGCTTTCATATGACTGTGATACGCATACTCATCCAGTTCCGCCCGCGTCAGCCGATACTCGCGGGCGATCCATTCGGCAGCGTTGCCCATGTGCTGGTTTTCAAAGGGGCACCACAGGCCATCATACACCATGGCGTCCACCAGCTTACCATCGCCCAGGCGATAGCCAAAGCGTGCCTGCGTCAGCAGATAAGGCCCGTTGTTCATGCTCTCCATCCCGCCTGCCACAAAGATCTCTCCATCGCCCACGGCGATCATTGCCGCTGCCAGCATCACCGTTTTCATCCCTGAGCCACAGACCTTGTTGATAGTCGTGGCACCGACAGTGGGAGGCAGGCCAGCCTTGATTGCCGCCTGACGCGCCGGCGCCTGTCCCTGCCCGGCCGACACGACGTTACCCATCAGCACCTCGTCAACCTGGGCTGGTTCAATCCCCGCGCGTGCTACAGCCTCTCTGATCACCAGTGCTCCCAGGTCAGAGGCAGAAAAGCCTGCTAAAGTCCCCTGGAACCTGCCGATAGGTGTGCGAACCGCCGAAACGATGACAGCCTCTCGATGATTATTGGCCATATTTCTCCTTGTGATGTGGATGCTTCTCGAGTATCTGGACTATGCCCAAGGTGACCGTCACCTCTGGCCTATCCGAAAAACGTAACTGACGCATCCCTATGCGTCGGTATAAGCGGCATAGGGATGCCGCTTGTACGGTTTTTCGGATAGGCTTTAAGGAGAGTGATTTCAATTGGCCTCGCTCAAGACTGGCTGGCAGTCAAATACTGTGAAAACAGTGGCTTTAAACGTTCGTAGGTCTGTTCCAATATCTCAGGGATGACGCGGGTCTGTCCTACGGTGGTCATATAATTGGTGTCCCCGCCCCACCTGGGGACTATGTGAAGATGGATGTGATCTGCCACGCCGGCACCGGCCGCACTACCGATATTGATCCCCAAATTAAACCCTTCTGGAGCGTAAGCCGCGCGTAACACCCGCAGGCTTACCTGAGCAAGGACCATCAACTCAGTTGCACTCTCAGCATCCAGCTCTTCCAGCGTGGCAACGTGCAGATATGGGACAACCATCAGATGACCGTTGTTGTAAGGGAAGCGGTTGAGGATCACATAGCACAGGGGGCCCCGGTACACAATGTGTGCTTCGGCATCATCTAATCGTGGTTTGAGACAGAACAGGCAGCCTTCGGGCAAAACTTCCTCACCGCGCAGGTAGGCCATACGCCAGGGGGTCCACAAATGGCTCATCAAGTTCAATTTTAACACTAAACTATCTGGCTGGCAATCCAGAGTATCAGCCATACATTCCAGAAGAGCCTACCGCATTCCTCCTGCGCCTGCAATAAGCCCCATCCAGTGGCCCGGTCCCGGGCGCCAGGACATTCTCCAGGCTGGGGGAGCAGGGGCCGCAGATGTCACCTGTGCCGCAGCCTGGGAGCGTTCCTTC
Source organism: Anaerolineae bacterium (assembly GCA_034435075.1). Taxonomy (GTDB): domain Bacteria; phylum Chloroflexota; class Anaerolineae; order B4-G1; family B4-G1; genus JAOAAG01. The sequence continues at coordinate 10,002 of DAOTYA010000231.1, read as the reverse complement.
TCCTGTCTGAGTAACAGTCCGGCGATAGCGGCAACCACCGGCCCGGGCGTCTTCTTACCCTGGGCGCGTCGCTCCAGAAACTGCCTGGCCACCTGTGGAAACAAGGCGTAGGAGATCACGTCCTCTTCGTGACGCGCCAGCTCCCCGATCTCGCGCCGTGCCTTCTCCATACCCGGGGGCAGGAGATCGGCCGGACGGCAGGTTATCGGCTCCTCATCACCGATGACGAGCCGCCTGATCTGAGGGTCAATTGGAGCCGGTGGACGGCCGTAATAGCCCAGCACGTATTTGCGCACCTCTTCAGGAACCAGCCTGTACCTTTCGCCCAGCAGGACGTTCAGAACCGCCTGGGTACCGACTATCTGACTGGAGGGCGTGACCAGTGGCGGGTAGCCGAGTTCAGCCCGCACGCGGGGCACCTCTGCGAGCACGGCCTCGTACTTATCCTCCGCGCCCTGCTCACGCAACTGAGAGACGAGATTGGAGAGCATGCCACCTGGAATCTGATACTGAAGCACGTTCACGTCCACGCCGAACATGCCGCTCTCGAAGCGGGCATACTTGCGGCGTACGCGGGCGAAGTAGGCAGCTATCTCGGCCAGCAGAGCCAGGTCCAGCCCGGGGTCGCGCTCTGTGCCCTGGAGCATTGCCACGACGGACTCGGTGGGAGAGTGGGATGTGGTCAGGGAAAGGGAGGAGATGGCGGTGTCCACAATGTCTACCCCTGCCTCGATCGCTTTGAGGAGGGCTGTGGTGGACATGCCGCTTGTGGCATGTGAGTGAAGGAGCACGGGCAGATCGGGCAGTTCTGCCTTGAGGCGGCTGACCAGTTCGCAGGCTGCGTAGGGCGTGATCAACCCGGCCATATCCTTGATACAGATCGAGTCCGCGCCCATATCTGCCAGTTGGCGGGCCAGGTTCACAAAATAGTCAATGTGGTAAGGTGGTCCGGTGGTGTAGGAAATGGCAGCCTGGACGTGTCCCTTTTCTCTCTTGACGTATTCCATCGCCCGTTGCATGTTGCGCACATCGTTGAGCGCGTCGAAAATGCGGAAGATATCTATGCCGTTGGCGCGGGCGCGCACGATGAAGCGCTCGAGCACGTCATCGGGGTAATGCCTGTAACCGACGATGTTTTGGCCGCGCAGGAGCATCATGAACGGAGTACGGGGCATACGTTCCTTGAGGCGTCGGATGCGCTCCCAGGGATCCTCGTCCAGGAAACGCATGGCGGAGTCAAAGGTAGCGCCGCCCCACATCTCTACCGCCCAGTAGCCGACCTGGTCAATTTTCTCGGCGATGGGGAGCATATCGTCGGTGCGCATACGGGTGGCGAGGAGGGATTGGTGACCGTCGCGCAGCATCAACTCGCAGATTTTAACAGGGTTGCTCATCGCATATTCCTCTCCGGGTGAGAGACTGGCTCAGCCACTGCGTCAGCATGCGCCGGTACGGTGGAGGCGGGCAGCCGCCCCCGGCACGGGTGTCCGTCATATTTGCGTACACCTGGCTCGGGCCGGTCTTGGAGGACAACTGCGAGCAGTTGTCCTCCAAGAAGGTGACAGACACCTCCCGGTACTACGGCGCCGGGGGTATGGGAGGAATGATTTCTCGTTCCATCATGAAGCGGACCATCTCCTGCGCCTGTCGGATGGTATCCTCTGCTTTGCGGAGCAATTCATCATAGGAGAGGCGCAGTCTGGCCACACCCTGTTCCTGAGCTTTCACCCCGACCGCGGCTGCTTCGCGTGGGAAGACCGCCCAGTCATCCATTGTCGGTATGATATGTTCCTCGTCGAGGCCTTTTTCCTCCTGGAAGCGAGCCAGCTCCTCAGCGGCAGCGATGGCCATTTCGTCGGTGATCGTTGTGGCCCGCACATCCAACACGCCACGGAAGATGGCCGGGAAACCAAGTGAGTTGTTGATCTGATTGGGAAAATCGCTGCGGCCGGTGCCCACAATGCGCGCGCCGGCTTCTTTGGCTTCCCAGGGCCAGATCTCCGGGACGGGATTGGCGCACGGGAAGACAATAGCATCCTCTGCCATACCCTTTACCCACTCCGGCAGAATGGTGCCAGGCCCCGGCCTGCTCAGGCCGATACAGACATCAGTGCCGCGCATGGCTTCAGCAGGCCCGCCACGGCGCCCCTCGGCATTGGAAAGCTGGCAGATGCGCCATTTATCAACAAACTCGATCTTGCGTTGAGCGATGTCCTCGCGTTCCGGATGAAGGAGACCTTTGCTATCGCAGGCATAGATATTGCCGAAGCGTACTCCCGAAGCGACAAGCAGGCGTATCGTGGCAACATTGGCAGCGCCGGTCCCTATAATTGAGACTTTTATCTCGTCCATACGCTTGCCGACTATCTTGAGCGCGTTAATCAGGCCGGCCAGGATGACGGTTGCCGTCCCCTGCTGATCGTCATGCCAGACCGGGATTTGGACCTCAGGATCACTGCGCAGCATGTCAAGCACGCGGAAGCACTTGGGTTGCTCGATGTCCTCCAGATTGATCCCGCCGAAGGAGGGCTGGATCAATTTGACTACCAGAATCATACGGTAGGGATCCCTGGTGTCCAGACAGATCGGCACGGCGTCCACGCCACCCAGGTATTTGAAGAGCAACGCTTTCCCTTCCATAACCGGCATGGCAGCAGCGGGGCCGATGTCGCCCAGGCCAAGCACACGCGTGCCGTCAGAGACGACGGCGACGGTATTGCCCCTGTTGGTATACTCATAGACCAGCTCTTCGTTTTCGTGGATGGCGCGGCACGGCGCTGCCACACCGGGTGTGTACCATATCGAGAAATCCTCCAGACCACGCACAGCGCACTTAAGGGCCATCTGTATTTTGCCTCGATAAAACGGGTGCAGACGGAGCGCCTCTTCGGCCGGTTTATTTGCTCTGGCTACAAGTTCTTCTCTGGTAAGATCGCTCATTGTGTTCTCCGGATGCAAGATGGAGGATGCAGGACCCAAGGGAAAGTAATGCGTGTAATGCACACCCACCAGAGTTGGATTGCGTGTTGAGGCCGCGTCAGGATTTCAGAAACAGCTCGATCACCGGCACCACGACGTTAGGTTTCTTCACCGGCAGTGTCAAAAGCAACGTGCCAGGAGGCAACGGCTCCTCGTCCCAGGAGGGCTTTTCTTCAGGCTCTTTCATGGGTATCTCGCTGGCGTCATTGAGCAGTTGCGCATACTCGACCTTACCGGCCAGTCCCGGCAGGCGCAGGTGACGGAAAGGCCAGGCATAGATATGCACATACAGTCTGTTGCCTTCCCTGCGGGCGCGCTCGGGGCCGGTCTGAGTGTAGCGCACATCCGGCGGAGGGGTGAAATCGCTCTGTGTGCAACCATAGATGGAACGCGAGTGCAACCGCATCCAATCCGTGTACACACGGAGCGCTGCCTGTGCCCGCTCGTCGAAATTGCCCCGCGCCGTCGGCCCGACGTTCATCAGCAGGTTGCCCCCACAAGACACGGTGTTGATAAGCATCTGGATCAATTGCTCAGGACTTTTCCATGTGGCCTCATCCCTGTGATAACCCCAGGAGCCGGAGAAGGTCTGGCATGTCTCCCACACCACGGGCTTGCCGTCAACCTTGACCCATTCGGTCGGCTGGTACTGCTCCGGGGTGTAGAAGTCCGGTTTTACATCGTGCAGGTCCATACGGTTGTTCAGGAGTATGCGCGGCCGCAGCTCGCGGATCATACGGTACAGTTCCTCACTTTGCCAATCTTTGCGGCCTTTACCAGGCATCCCGCGATATTCCTGGTTCGGGTAGGAGAAGTCAAGCCAGAGTATGTCCGGCTCGAAGATGGTGAGCAATTCGCGCACCTGGGCGTGGAGGTAGGCGGCATACTTTCTGATGTCGCGACGCCTGTTCATCTCCGGTGCTTCAGGGTGATCGCGCAGGGGATGGAACACATCAATGGTAAAGTCGGGATGATGCCAGTCAATCAGGGAATAGTAGAACCCGACGCGCAGCCCTTCGGACCGGAACGCTTCGTAAATTGGCCGCAACAGGTCTTTGCCGTAGGGGGTGTTGGTGGCCTTGTAGTCGGTGTACTGCGAATCCCACAGACAGAAACCCTCGTGGTGCTTGGAGGTGATCACCATGTATTTCATGCCGGCCTGACGGGCCAGGCGGGCCCACTCCTGAGGATCGAACAGGTCCGGGTTGAAGTGGTCGAAGTAGCGTTGATAGTGGGCATCATCCATGCGCTCGTGGCTCTTCACCCACTCATGGCGGGCTGCCAGCGCGTAGAGCCCCCAATGGATGAACATGCCGAAACGGTCATGGACAAACCAGGCTGTATCGCCAACGGTTGGTTCTGGCTGGAGAGGCATGGCTGTTTACTCCTGAATGTTCTGGTATGGTTCGTAATTGGTTAAGGCCACAGCAGTGGCGCGTAGGGGTGCAGCGCGCTGCGCCTCTACGTTAACCATCAGGCAGCCGATTTTCTGGGGCAGCCCAAGTGTACACCAATTTCGCGGAGAAAATGAAACATCCAGTGTTCCTCAATAGACGATCTGGGCAAGGGCAGCCGCCGTATAGGGCTTGAGCACAACATCGCGTATCCCAAAGGGCATCAGTTCCATCGCCCTTTCGACGCGCAGGCTGGAGGCCACCACGATGGTTTTGAAGCTGGCACCGGCCTTCTTGAGATGCTCCAGCACTTTGCGCAGGTCGGCTTTCTCCAATGCGTCATCTACCAGGATCAGGTCGAAAGCGTCCAGGTCGGTGTGGCCATCATTGCTGCGGATCACGGTATTGCCCCCGCTTTCCAGAGCAGCCTCGGCGAAACGACTCCAGGCATCATCATCGTCAATCAGCAGGATGGAACGACGGAGCGAAAACTCCGCCGCCGGTACCGGCCCGTCATAAGTGGGGATGAGCAGTTCAAACATGGCCCCGCCACCGGGCAGGTTGGTCGCCGAGATCCTGCCCTCGGCCTGCTGGATAATCTGGTAACAGGCTGAAAGCCCCAGGCCGGCGTGTTTGACTCCTTTGGTCGTGTAAAAAGCGGCCCAGATTTTGTCCAGCGCATCCTCCGGGATGCCCGGGCCGGTGTCGGAGATACGAATGGCAAGGAAACGCCCGCCTTCAGCAGGAGCCATTTCGACCGTGATCTTTTGCTTCTCCTGGCCTTCCATCGCCTCCAGTGCATTTTTCAGGATGTAGCTGAAAGCGCGGCTCAACTGGGTGGTATCTGCCAGGATCAGGGGTAGCTCACGTTCTGCCTGGTACGTAAGCATGGCAGCCGGGATGCCCATTTTGACTGCGGTATCCCTGAGCACGTCGTCTGCCATAGCAGGGCGTGGTTTCTCCTCACGCGCCGGCCCGATCAGGTGCTCCTGAACGGAAAAGATAAGGCGGGCACTGTTTTCGATTGTATCCAGATCTTCGAGCATGGATTCCACCAGCTCCGGGTGGCTTCCGGCGAGTTTCTGGAGATCGTCCCGCAGCAGGTTAACACTGGTTGTGATAGGTAAGGCCTTGTTGCCGATCCAGTGGATGGCGGCCAGGGTTGAGGTGGCCAGGGCTTCGAAGGTCTTGGTGCGTAGCAGTTCGGCATGCGCGGCCTCCAGCTCTTTAAGCAGCCGGGCATTGTTGATGGCGATGGCGAGCTGATCGGCCATGGCCTGGATAGAAGTGATGTCGTCCTCGCTAAAGGCGGCTTCCTCAACACTCTGGACGGTCACAGCACCTATGGCACGGTCACCCACCACCAGCGGGAGGGCCATTTCGGAGCGTGTATGTGGCAGGTAGGGGTTCTTGAAATGGACCGGCTCCTCGCCCACGTCCAGCGCGATGCGAGCCTTGCGTTGTTCGATGCATGTACCGATCATCGAGTGGCCGCCCACCTGCAGTTTGTGGCCGGCGGCGATCATCGCAGCGCCGGCCTCGCCACGGCCGGCTCTGAGCACGGCCCATTCGCCGGTCTCGTCCAGAAGAAAGACGCCAGCATAGTAGAAGCCATAGGTGTCGCAAATGACGTCCACCGTCCGCTTCAGCAGCGTATCCATGTCAAGGATAGAGGTCACATCGCGGCTGACTTTAGCAGCGGCTTCGAGCAGGCGGGCACGTCGCTCTGCGCGCGCCAGCAGACGCTTGTTCTGTTGATGGAGGTTGGCGTTGTGGATAGCAATGGCCAGTTGATCGGCCATCGTCTGCAAGACGGTGATGTCATCCTCGGTGAAGGCGGCCTCCTCGGTGCTCTGCACTGTCAGCGCGCCGATCACCTCATCACCCACGATCAGTGGAAGGGCCATTTCGGAGCGGGTGTGCGGCAGATAGGGGTTCTTGAAATGGACCGGCTCCTCGCCCACGTCCAGCGCGATGCGAGCCTGACGCTGACCCGTGGCGGCTCCGATCATCGAGTGGCCGTCTACTTTGAGTTTGTGGCCGGCAGCGACCATGGCGGCGCCGGCCTCGCCACGGCCGGCCTTGAGCACGGCCCATTCACCGGTCTCGTCAATCAGGAATACGCCGGCGTAGTAGAAACCGAACTCATCACAGATAATGTCTACAGTTCGCTCCAGGAGGAGTTGGGGGTCCAATATAGAGGTAACGCTGCGCCCGACTTTGGCCGCAGCTTGAAGTAAAGTTGCACGCCGTTCCGCCAGAGTGGTAGCGTTATTATACCGCATAGCTCATCCCTCGTGCTGTGCTAAGATCTCGTTCACGATTTCAAGCAATCCGGACTCGCGGCCTTTAACGAAATAGGCCCTGGCCCCGCGCGCGACCGCTTCCTTGGCGCGCGCCACCTCGTCGAAAGCGGTCAGCACTACGACCGGGAGGTCCGCATCAAGCTCAAGTAATTTGCTTAACAACTGGAGGCCGGCGTTAGGGTCCGCGAGGCCATCAAAATTGGGCATACTCAGGTCCAGTATGGCAAGCGCGTAGGGGCCTTCTTCCTCATCAGCCAGAGCCGCTTCAAATTTGGCGAGAGCTTCACGGACATCCTCAGCCGTGTCCACGTCGAAGCCGGCCCTCAACAACGTCTTTTCCATACTCCGCCTTACCAGCCTTTCGTCATCAACCAGAAGTATTCTGACATTTTCCATCTGACTCTTCCCGACAAAGTTTCACTGATGGGCGATATTGGCCCGTGTGGTATCCTCTTCACCCGCAAGTAGCGGCAAAAGGCGCGCGAGCAGCACGGCCTGGAAAAGCTTGATCAGCAGGATGGTTTTGATGGTCCCTGGGGTTTCGTATGAGAGGATCGGCAGCATCAATTGCTCTGTGAAGGCTCGACGCTCCTGCCAGGAAAGTTCGGGCCGCGCAGCCAGAGAAATATCCCAGAGCTCACCATATAGATGCCAGGCGGCCTCGTAATGCACCAGCGATGTTTCAATCTCCCAGGCACGCACGCTCTGGGTAGCCGACCCAATCTCCAGCATGGCAGAGGCGATGCTGCCCAAAATGCGTTGCAGCGGCTGCTCGCGTTCTATCAACAGCTCCTGCAGGCTCACACTGCTCACAGCAGCGGCCGCCAGAGCCGCGGCCAGGCTGCTGGCCTGCCGGGAGGAGATTTTGCTTTCCAGGTCCTGCAGGTAACTGTGAAACATGCCCGCCGTGCCACGTGCCAGTTGCGCCTCCTCTCCTTCTGCTGCCAGCAGGTAAGCCTGGAGCTTCCATAAATCCGCCGCTGTAGGGGTGGTCAGGACACGTCCCAGTGTTGTGCGGAGGCCTGATGCTACATCCGGAGGCAGATGATTCACGTGCCCGGTCCTTCAGGATTAACGGAATTGCGTATGAGGTGTTGGACACCCGTCTGGGCAAAGGCGACTATCACATCTGTGACCAGCCCCAGGAACAGGCCATGCTCCACAATGCCAGCACGTCCGTTCAGCCTGTTTGCCAGTGCATATGGGTCGGCAATTGGACCGAAACGGCAGTCCAAAATTAAATTGCCCTGATCGGTCTTGAACAGGGAACCATCCTGATTCTGTCTTACTCTAACCTCTGCGCCGAGTGACTCGAGAAAGGAGACCTGAGAACGCCACCCGAAAGGCACGACCTCTACCGGTACCGCCCACCTGGTGCCAAGCGCAGGTGAGAGCTTGGACTCGTCAACCACGATGATCTCACGGCGACTGTTCTGAGCAACGATCTTCTCGCGCAAAAGCGCTCCACCCCCGCCTTTGATCACGTTAAGCGCCGGGTCTACTTCGTCCGCTCCGTCAATGGTAATATCCACGACGGGGTGCTCCTCCAGCGAGGTCAGCGGTATGCCCAGGGCCCGGGCATCAGCCTCGACCTGCCGCGAACAGGGGATACCCCAAATATCCCACAGCCGGCCCTGTTGCAGCAATGCGGCGATACGGCGGATGGCAAAGATAGCGGTGCTCCCGTGGCCCAGTCCCACCACCATCCCCGGGGCGATTAACTCAACCGCACATTCTGCTGCCTGACGTTTGAGTTGCAGGATGTCCTGGTTTACACCGATGGCTTGACTGACGATAAGACAACCTCCTGGCCAGGTATGGTTCGACTCTGCGCATAAGCGCAGCATATCACCACCAGATACCACAGCCAACCAGGTCCGATGTTCTCAGTGCCTGTCCGGAAAGAGGTGACTGTCACCTTGGGCACGAACTACGTTTCAAGAGCATGATATGCGGCTCCAATGAGAGCCGTCTTCTGGTTCATGATCACGTGCACCGGCATCTGCAAGAGCAATTCTTTAAGTCGCCCCTTGTTGCAGAATGATTTGAGGAACAGCTCTTCGTCCAACACCGGCAGGATGCGCGGCGGTATCCCTCCTCCAAGGTACACGCCGCCGGTTGCAAGCACTTTGAGGGCAAGGTTCCCCGCCTCTGCACCCAGGATGGATACAAAGAGCCTGAGGGTAGCCAGGCACAGGCTGCTCTGCCTCTCACCGTCCAGAGCGGCGCTGACAATTACGGGCACGATATCCGCTGCTGCGGCAAGTTGCCGGGTCAGCCACTCCGGCTCCACGGCATGGTTGATATGTTTAAGGTAGGAGTAAATGTTGGGAATCCCCAAGCCTGAGCAAACCCGCTCATAGCTGACATGCTCGAAGCCCAATGTCTCTTGCAGATAATTCAGCAGCTCGCACTCCATACGATTGGTCGGAGCAAAATCGGCATGGCCACCCTCGGAAGCGCAGGCACGGTAGCGCGAGCCGTCCCAAATGAGAAATGCTTCTCCCAGCCCGGTGCCCGGCGCCACTATGGCTATCGTTCCCCCAGGTGTTGCCTGGCCGACATTCAGGGTGTGCAAATCGCCTGGATTCAGATGTGGCACAGCGCTGGCAACTGCGAACAGATCATTGATCAGTTGCACCTGAGGTATACCAAGTGTCCTCCGAAGCGCCGCTTCGTCTATTACCCAGGGGAGGTTAGTTATAGAAGCCCGCCCGTTGACAACGGGACCCGCCACACCGAAACAGGCCCGCTCTATATGCTGATAGTGAACCTGGGAGAGAAAGAGGCTTACGATGGACTCCAGGTTTGGGTAATCAGCACTGGCGAAGGTTGCCTCTGCCAATGGCCTGTGCATTCCTTGCTGAGGCGAGAAAAGGGCCAGGCTTGTTTTGGTTCCTCCGATATCGCCAGCGAGCAGCAAAGTCATCCCAGCTCCTTAGGAAATATCCGCAGGGGTATCACAATAATTTTAACACAGTGTGCTCCAGATGCAAACCGGCCTGTCCGGGCAGGGTGTCCGTCATATTTTTGCATCCGCTGGCTCGGGCCGGTCTTCAGACCACGCCCGACGCCGCACGACCGGCCACATGTAGGGCAACTACTCGCAGTTGCCCTACAACTGACGTCGTCACGACCGGCCACAGCCTGCTCTTGCTCCCTTACTCGTGCAAGAAGTGACGCACTCCCCCGGGCCGATACCTTTGAGTTCATTACCCGACATCATAGAAGGAGTGCTTGGATAGGGCCGGTGCCAGCATGAGCACCGCTAGATGGTCACCAGGCGCACTACACCCTCGGCGGCCAAAGCGTGGGCTATGGAA
>DAOTYA010000230.1:0-2880 GCA_034435075.1 Anaerolineae bacterium | reverse complement strand
CGGAAATGCGAAAGCCAGTAGTGGTTTTGTTGTTGGGCGTCCTGGTCCGGGTCCGTTTTTCGCTCATTGGTTCACCTCCTGTGCCAAATTATACCCGTTTTTCGGATAGGCTCTTAGCATTACACTTGCAAGGTATTCCTATTCGCATAACTGATTCTGAGACGTAAGTTTCTGGGTAATCCCAGGGCCATTTTTGGACTCAAATCTGGCTCTTTCTGCGTGCGTCTCGGCTGATTGGGCTGCCAGTTGAGCCTGCCAGAGCTCTCCATGAACTGCGTGCGAAATTCAGTTGTGCGATATCAAACTCGCCTGCGAACCTGATGCTAGAGTAGTAACGAGCATAGCCGTTTCTTGGTTCAGTTGGCAAGGTGCAAAATCTTGCGATTCGAGGCCATTTTTCACGATTTGGCCACCAGTTGCACAAAACTCAGGTTAGGGAGTAAATGGTTATCAATGTCCGTAACCTGACCAAACGATATGGCGATATAGTAGCTGTGGATAATCTGTCCTTCACCGTAGAACGAGGAGAGTTGTTCGGTTTACTGGGGCCGAACGGAGCAGGCAAAACAACCACCATCCGTATTGGAATGGACATCCTGCATCCTGACGCTGGCGAGATCACTATCCTGGGTCAATCGCCTGACAGGGCGAAGAGATATGTTGGTTACCTGCCAGAAGAGCGAGGGTTGTACCGTAATCTGAAAGTCCTCGAAACCCTTATCTATCTGGCCGAATTGAAAGGCACACCCGCCACCTTAGCGCGAGAGCGGGCCGGGTACTTGCTGGAGCGCATCCAGCTCGAAGAGTGGGCCGACCGTAAGGTTAAAGAACTGAGCCAGGGCATGCAACAACGGCTTCAGTTTGTCGCCAGCCTGGTACATGACCCCGAGGTGCTGTTCCTGGACGAGCCTTTCAAGGGGCTGGACCCGCTCAACGTCGAGCGAATCAAGTCAATTATCGCCGAGATTCACCAGCAGGGCAAAACGATTGTGCTTAGCTCTCACCAGATGAACCTGGTGGAGGCACTGTGTGACCGCATTCTGCTGATAAATCGCGGGCGGGCGGTGCTGTACGGCCCTCTGGCAGAGATCAAGCGAGCATATGCTCCCAACACAGTCCGCGTGCGTGCCCTGTCCGTTCCTCCCGCACTGCCTGGCGTGGCAGATGTGGAATGCGATGATGGTGCGTTCAATCTGCACCTGACAGAGGGAACCAATCCCCAGGCAGTATTACGGGCGCTTGTCGAGCTGGGCGTAGAGATGCAGGCCTTTGAGGTCGCGCCTGTGCCGCTGGAGGACATCTTTGTGGCCGTGGTGAGCAGAGAGGAGGCCTGACATGGACTGGCGTAAAGTCTGGGTGATCGCCTGGCACGAGTATCTGGTTAACGTGAAGCGTGCTGGCTTCATTATTATGACGGCCATTGTACCGGTGTTGGGCATTCTGATACTTATTTTAGCTGCTTTCTTTTCGGGTGAGGCGCGCAAATTGGGCGCATCCATAGAAAAGATATTCGATCCCAGTGCCAGGTTGCTTGGAGTGGTGGACCACTCGGGCTATTTCTCCCAAATTTTGCCGGAGTACAGGGATCGCTTCCGCCTCTATCAAGATGAGGCTGAAGCAGAACGAGCTGTCATAGCCGAGGTGGTGGCTATGGCCCTGATCATAGGGGATGACTACCTGGAGACAGGGCGGGTTACAGTGGTAAGTAAGAGCAGCGGTTTTGGCCCGGCCGCGGTGAGCGATTCACAAAACGTGCGGAAGTTTTTTGTGGATCACCTCTTAAACGGCCGGGTGGAGCCTGCGCTACAGAAACGGGCCGCCGACCCCTTAAAGGTACAGTCGCGGGTGCTTTCCTCTACCGGCCAGCGACAGGGCGAGGGACCATGGAGCTTTGTGTTCACGTTTATTGTTCCCTACTTTATGGCGATCTTCCTGGTTATGACCATTTTCGTCTCATCCGGCTACCTGCTCCAGAGTGTGGCCGAGGAGAAGGAGAGCCGGGTGATGGAAATCCTTGTCTCCTCTGTGCGGCCGATCGAGTTAATGGCCGGGAAGATAGCCGGGTTAGGGGCGCTGGGTCTGACGCAGGTGCTGGTCTGGATATTCAGTGTGGCAGGCTTTAGCGGCGGCGCTGTGGTGTTTTTGGCTGTCACGGGAGCTTCGCACATCCCTGCGCGCGTTCTGATACTTGGGGTAGTCTACTATGTGCTGGGCTTCATCCTGTATGCCACTCTGATGGCCGGGGTAGGGGTGCTTGGCGCGACCGCGCAGGAAAGCCAGCAACTGGCCGGTATCTTCTCGTTGTTCGCGGCACTGCCATACATGGTCGGTAGCTTCATCTTCGCCAACCCGAACATCACAATCGCGCGGATCCTGAGCTTCTTCCCCCTCACCGCGCCCACAATGATGATGATGCGGCTGCCGCTGGCAGAAGTGCCGTGGATAGATGTGGCAGGCAGTATCACCATCCTGCTGCTCTCCGTACCGGCTGCGCTTTGGGTAGGGGGCAGGCTGTTCCGCGTGGGCGTGCTTATCTACGGCAAACGCCCCACGTTAAAGGAAATCTGGCTTATCGTGCGCAGGGGAGGCTGATTCAGGCCGGCGGCTATGATTTGGAGCACAAAACCGGGACCAACTAATAGCGCCTGGGGATCGAGCCTTCAGGCGGAAGTCCGGCTGAAGCCGCTGCTCCTATGAAAAGCATGCCTGTCCAAAAAACTGTGGGGCAGGCTTTCCAGTTGGCGAGTGCCTGCTTTTATGATTAAGGAGCAAGAATATGGGTCTAAAGAAGACGGAATGGCTTCTTGTTGGAGTGGGCTTTTTGCTGCTGACATTGTTCGTAGTCTGGCCTTTGCCATTACATTTGACAACTCATGTGAT
>DAOTYA010000229.1:0-11911 GCA_034435075.1 Anaerolineae bacterium | reverse complement strand
GCGATGGCGCCCCTGACGCCACCTGCGACTACTGCGACATCTACGGCAACGTCGGGGGAGATAGCGGCGGGGGCAGCGGCGCCATCTCAGCGGATCCGCAGTTTGTGGACGTGGGTGCTGCGAACTTCCGGCTGCGCAGCGGCTCGCCGTGTATCGAGGCCGCTCATCCCGTCTCCTACACCGCCTATGACTTTGACGGCTATGCCCGTCCCTTCGGGGCACGCGCCGATATCGGCGCTCACGAGTACTACACCGGCACCTGCTTTGTCAGGCGTTGGGTGCCGGATCAGCCAGACGTGCCACAGCGGGTCTACACCAACGTCCAGGAAGCGGTGAACGCCATCCCTGCCGGCGGCGAGTTACGGATGGCAGGCTACTGCCGGGGGACGCTCTCCATCGGAAAATCGCTATATCTCCATGGCGGCTACACGATCGCCAACTGGATCGTGCCGGGGGAGGTGAGCACGCTCGACGCGGAGAGGAGGGGGCGGGCGGTAAACATCGCCACCACCGCGCCGGTCACGCTGGGCGAACTGGTCATCCGGGGAGGCGCTGCGTCAGATGGTGCGGGTCTCTACATCGCCACACCGGCCAGCCCCACCATCCGTAACATCGTCTTCTACGACAATCAGGCCACGGGGAACGGAGGAGGATTGGCCTCAGCCGGGGGCAATCCGCGCATCTGCCACGCCACTTTTGTCGGCAACCTGGCAGTTAACGGCGGGGGCATCTACTTTGCAGCCGGCCAGCCGGTGGTAAGTAACTCCATTGTGGTGAGCAACGTTGGGGAAGGAATATACGCGGTGATCGGCGCGGCCACGCCGACGCTGGACTACAACAACGTATGGAACAACAGCGGAGGCGACTACGGGGGCAGCGCCGGCCCGGGAGCGCATAGCATTTCGCAGGACCCGCGCCTGGAGGAGGTCTACCGGTTGCGCATAGATTCCCCCTGTCTGCACGCCGGACAGGGAGGAGCAGCATGGCAGGACTTCGAGGGAGATACACGCCCCCTGGGGCACGCTCCCGACCTGGGCGCCGACGAGCGGACGGTCTACCCGGACCTGGTGTTCGCTCCCAAATATCTCTTCGGGGAAGGATTCCTGGGCCAGCCGATCACTTACACTCATTATCTGACCAACACCGGAAACGTGGAAGACACTTACTCGCTTACCCTGAGGCTGATCCACGCCGGCGAAGCGACCTGGCAGAGCAGTTATCCCGGGCAGGTCTCCCTGCAACCGGGCAAGGGCACGGCCATACCGGTCGCCATCTCCGTACCGACACAGGCCGTCAGCGGGACTTATGCCACCGCCGTCCTGACAGCTGTTTCGCTACTGAACCCATCCATATACGATGTGGTGAGCAACACCACCATCATCGAGCGTAACCCCGGAGTGCGCATTACCCCTGCCTACAGCGGACATGTCAACCCCGGCGGCACAATTTCCTACTCCCATGCCATCTTCAACACCGGCAACGCTCCGGACACATTCAATCTCATTCTCCACAGCGACCGTGGTTGGGCGCAACTGGTGGCTCCGGACCAGCTTCTCATTGGCCCGCGTGCGACGGCCACACTCTGGATCAGCGTGACCGTGCCGCCCTGGATGCCCGGCGGGATAGTCGAGACGCTGGTACTGACCGCCTTCAGCCCGGAAAGCGGTGCCTGGAACAGGGTGATAGACACGACCCGCGTAAACCACACCGTGGGCGATTGCTACGTGGCGCCCGGCGGAGACGACACGCTGAACAACTGCCACTTGCCAAAGCACCCCTGCCGCACCATCTCCTACGGTGTCGGGCAGGCCACCGCGAGGGACACGGTGAAAGTCGCTGCCGGCATCTACTATGAGCACGACATTGTCATCAACAAGGACATCACCCTGCGCGGTGGCTACGATCCGGTCTCCTGGAACTTCGATCCCTTCCTCAACCAGACCATTGTGGATGCTGAAAGACGCGGACGGGTGCTGTACATCATAGGCAGTCCCACAGTCGAGGGTTTCACACTGCGCAACGGTTCCACAGCGGGGTCGGGAGGCGGCGTCCACATCGCTCAAGGCTCACCTGCCCTGCGCAGAAACACCATCGTGTACAATGCGGCCAGCTTCTACGGCGGTGGCATCTACAATCAATCCGGCTCCCCGACGCTGGAGCAGAACACGCTGGCCTTTAACACGGCCCAAAGAGGAGGAGGACTGGCCAGCAGGCTGGGTGCGCCCGGCGTGTGGAACAACTTCGTGTACGGTAACAACGCGAGCGTGAGCGGCGGCGGCATCTACGTGGATGGCGGCGCTCCCCGTATCTGGCACAATACGCTCTACAACAATACCGCTGCCCGGGGCGGCGGCGTCAGCGTCGAGGGCGGCGCCGTACAGATACTCAACACCATTGTCGCCCGCAACACCGCCACCGACTACGGCGGCGGCATCTTCAGGGGTGGAGGCCTGTTGACGCTTGACTACAACGATGTGTGGTCCAATACCGGAGGGGATTACGGTGGGGACGTCTCCCCCGGCCCCCACTCCATCTCCACCGACCCGCTCTTCCGCGACACCTGGGCAAACGACCTGCACATTCTGGAGCACTCGCCATGCGTGAACGCCGCCGGTCCCTCCACGCTGGCTTTTGACTTCGATGGCGATCCCCGTGCCATTCCCCCGCTGCCCGATATAGGCGCCGACGAGTACAGACGGTTCGGGCTGGAATTCGCACCCAACAGAAGTGCTTTGGGATACCGGAGTACGCAGGTCCAGCACCTGCATGCCCTCACGAATACCGGAAACAACGCGGAGGACTTTTACTTCAGTTGCACTGGCCTGTGGACAATGTGCCCGCCCTCGACCACAGTAGAGGCCGGCCAGACGGTGACGGTGGTGGTGGGGGTAAATATCCCCGGTAACGCCATCAGCGGGGATGTGGATGTGGCAGTGGTCACCGCCATTCTGACCACCACTCCGGGGGCTGAGGTATACCCTGCCATCCGCAGGCAGGTGGTGGACACGACCACCGTCGGTCTCTCCTGCGGTGTCAAACTGGAAAGCTCCCCTCCGCGTCTCATTTATGACCCCTCGATTACCACGCGAGCAGTCCACTGGATACGGGTCGAGAACACCGGTAGCTGGACCAATACCTTCGCGCTTTCCTACACCGACATGCGTGGATTTACGGTGATGCTGGAGCCAGCCGAAGTGACACTTGGGCCTGACTACGCCCAAACCGTGCGCGTCACGGTGGAATGGTCGCCTATCCCGCAGGACTGCGTCAGCGATCCGCTCATTGACTATACCTCGGTCACGGCCGTCTCCCGGTTCCCCGAATGTGTGCCACCGGTCTCAAAAGAGGTGGTGCTGGAGACATGGCTGAGCGCATGCCCGCTTTCGATTATAGCTCCTCAGGTGGAGGCCTGCGGCTGCTCCTGGGACACGCTCCATCTCACCCACACACTGGAAAATAAAGGCAACTACGGGCGTGCGATCATGCTCAATTCCATACCGGAGCAATGGCCCCATTATTACGCCTATCCCTCGCCTGCCGAAATACTCCTGCTCAGGGATGAGTGGGCGTTTTTCACAAACAATGTCGCCATACCAAATGACAGGCTCTGCGGCGCGAGCGATCGTATACATGTGATAGATTTCGGGTCAATTCCCGTGGCCAGGGTTATTGACACAGTTACCGTCGCCAAATGTCCGGTGATCCTGCTGGAGCCGGACAGGTCCGCGCGCGTGCGCTCCCACGCTACCCAGAGCACGACGGTGACTTATAACCACGTGCTTACCAACAGCGGCAACTGCACGTTCACCATTGATCTGGAGGGCTCCAGCAGTAACGGCTGGCCGATAGAGATCGTTCCTTCCACGGTCATCTCTATCCCACCTGGGGGCAGCGTCCCAGTCTCCGTCAGGGTCACAGTGCCGCCCATCGAACCGGAATGCGCGAACGCGGTGGTGGATTCCACCGTCGTTACCGCCACTCCGCGGGGCACGGATATATTTTTCACCATCGGTGCGGGCGGCAGGTACGGAGTCGAGGACAGCCGCAGCCCTACCGGCCCACGGTTCGCCTGGATGGAAATATCGGAAACCGGCACCGACCTGGGGCTGAACGGTAACGACGTTTTCGGCTCACTGCCCATAGGCTTCGACTTCCCCTTCTACGGCCATACTTACAACACCGTTTTTGCCAGCTCAAACGGGCTGCTCACCTTTGGTGCAGGGAACGGCGAGCCTGTTAACGCTCATATCCCCTGGCCGGCACCGCCCAACGATTTCATCGCGCCATTCTGGGACGACCAGCGAGTATCCCGGCCCGACAACGAGCGCGTCTACTACCAGACTTTTGGCAGCGCACCGAATCGTTACCTGGTAGTCCAGTGGCGCACCAGACCCGTCACAAGCACCTATCCGTCTCCCCTCCTGCCCCCTTACGAGTATGAAGCGATTCTCTACGAGGATGGCACAATCGTCTTCCAATACAATAGAATGTCCGACTGGATTATGGGCGATGGCCGCTCGGCCACGGTGGGGATCGAGAACGAAAGCGGCGCAGTAGGAACACAGTATAGCGTGAACAGGGAGGCGATCGCAGACGGACTGGCGGTCCGTTTCACCCCACTGGACTCTTCGGTTGAGGATATAACTTACGTTAACATCTGTGAGGTGGACCTGGAGCCTTCTCAGGAAGCAAAGGCACTGCCTGGCGACACGATCCACTTCCAGCATGTGCTCACCAATACCGGGGTGATCACCGATTCCTACACTCTCAGTTTCCTGGACTCCAGGGGCTGGCGGGTGGAAATCGAGCCGACCCAGGTCGGTCCGCTGCCACCAGGCGGCTCAGCCCATGCCACGGTCAGGCTCACCTTACCGCTCACACCAACGGAGGTACTGAGTGGCACGGTGGACATACTGCTTGTCACGGCCTCCTCTCGCTCCATCAGTTTCTCCGATACCGTCACCGACACCACCACGGTGGGCTATCTGCCGGCCGGCAAGCCCAGGGCCGGTGGTATGGAAGCGGCTTTCGGCCCGACCTGCTACAGCCTGGCCCGACCCGGTGGGATGGTCACCTGTACTCATACCCTCACGAACACTGGTAACTACACCGAGACTTTTGATCTTACCACGCATTCTACGTTCGCCTACGCACAAATCGTCTCGCCCATCTCCGGTGTGGTAGGCCCCCTGCGGCCAGGCGCCTCTTACGGGCCGGTGGTCGTCAACATCCTGCTGCCTCCGCAGGCCGCGCCCGGCGAAGTGGAGCAGAGTGAGGTTCTGGGTGTGTTGCGTGGGCAGAGTGACTGGCAGGTGGTCGTCGTTGACCTGACGACGGCAGAGGCACTCACCGGCACACGCCACGTCGCGCCCAATGGTCTGGACGAGAATAATAATTGTCTGGTGCCGCTTGAGTACGGGCCATGTCGGACCCCCCAACATGCCGTGGACAAGGCCTGGGAGGGCGATCTGGTCAAAGTGGCCGGCGGAGTCTACTACATACCGGCTCCTTCCCCGGGAGCGAACCGGCCCTACACACAGGTGGTTTATCTTGATAAGGAGATCAGGCTGCAGGGAGGATATTCCCCTGTGGAATGGTCGGCCCTGCCCGACCCGCTGATTAACCAGACGATTCTGGATGCCGGCTGGAGAGGGCGCGTGGTCTACATCGCCTCTGGCATCTCCCCCACCATCGAGGGCTTCCACATACGCGGAGGAGTGGCCGATAACGGCGCCGGATTGTACATCGCTGCCGGGTCCTCACCTGTGATACGGGATAACCTGATCTATGAGAACAGGGCAGTTGGCCCGGAAAACAGGGGGGGTGGCATCTACAGCGCCGGCTCTCCGGTACTGGACGGGGACACCTTCCGCAACAACACGGCGATGGACGGCGCGGGTATCTACATCGGGGGCGGAAAACCGACCGTGTGGAACAACCTGATCTACCGTAACGCTGCCGTGGACGAGGGTGGTGGCCTTTACCTGGCCGACGGCGAGGCGACGGTGTGGAACAGCACGTTCTACAGCAATACAGCCGTTTTCGGCGGAGGGATCGAGATACTCGGCGGCAGACTGAGCATCAGCAACACTGTCTTCAGCCATAATGCCAATCATGCCCTATACAAAGCCGGAGGGGTTGTGGCCTCCGATTACAACGACTGGTGGGCCAACATGCCGGACCACATCTTCGGCTCGGGCGTGTTCACAGGCGCGCACTCCATCCTGAGCGACCCGCTTTTCGTCTCCAGCGGGGGCGAGAATTTCCGCCTGAGGGAAGGCTCGCCCTGCATAGATACCGGCGATCCAGCGACTACCCTCAGGACAGATCGGGATGGCAATCGGCGCCCACTCTTCGACGGGTATGACATCGGCGCCTATGAGTACGGCCTGTCGTCGGTAAAGCTGGTATATCCGGACACCGTGCCACCTGGCGGCATCGTCACTTACACCGTCGTCATCACACGGGTGGGGAACGGCGGCCAGACCGCCTCGATTACCGATACGCTCCCCTCCCTGCTGGACTGCGAGGAGGGGCGACTGGAAGGGGTCGGGTGGAGCAGTGGCAGCGGCCAGTACCTGCGCAATCCATGCCGCGTCTCCTGGAGCGGTGTGACAGGGCCGGGCCGGGTCTCGTATGTGAACTTCACGGCCCGTGTCATCGAGCGGCTGGGAGCGGGCACCCTGATCACCAATGTGGCCTGGGTGAACGCTCAACCATCTCAAGCGGTGACCTTTGTCGTGGGTTCCAGGGCCGGCACCCGCTACGTGACAACCACAGGCGATGATACGCCGCAGGGCGTGCCCAATAACTGCCTGTTCCCCACCTATCCCTGCCGCACAATCCAACATGCGGTCGGGCAGGCAATGGATGGCGATGCGGTGCGCGTGGCCACGGGCGTCTACACCGGTTCCGGTGCGGTGATCAGCCTCACGCACAAGTCACTCAATATTACAGGCGGGTATTCGCCGACGCTGCCCACCTGGGTCTACGATCCCGCTCGTTTCCCGACGACGCTTGACGCGCGCGGCGGGATCGGCGTGCTCCTCACCGGCCCGGCGACGGTGACGCTCGCCGGCATCCGCATCACAAACGGCGCCGTGGGCATTACAGCCACGCTCTCATCTGTCGCCATCACCCGCTGCCATGTTTACGGCCACAGCGGAGACGGTGTGCATATCATCAGCGGCGCCCTCACCCTCGAGCGCACATGGGTGCATCGCAACGATGGCGACGGGGTGGTGGTTGAGGCCGGCGACTATCGGCTCGACAACAACATCCTGGCAGATAATGCCGGGGCCGGACTGCGAACAGGCGGGACAGGCACAGGAAGGCTGCGGCACAATACTTTAGCCAGCAACATCGTCGGCGCCTATATCAGCTCTGTTGCCCATTTTACCAATACCATCATCGCCAGTCACACCGTCGGTATAGACGCTTCCGTCGGGGCAGCCACATTGACGGCCACGTTATGGTCCGGCAACGCCACCGAGAGCACCGGGAGCGTGGTCAGAGTGCAGGATGTCAGCGGGGCATCCGGGTTCGCAGACGCTGGTGGCGGGGACTACCATATCAGTGGCGGCAGCGCAGCCCTCAACAGGGGTATTGCTGCAGGTCTGTACGAGGATATAGATGGCGAACCGCGTCCACAAGGTGGCAAATATGACATCGGTGCGGACGAGTCGCCTCTTTCAATTGAGGCAGCCAAACAGGCCCGGCCCGACCCTGTGATGAGGGGAGCAGTGCTGAGTTACACCATCCGCATCACTAACACCGGACGCACCGATCTGCACGCCACCATCGTTGACCGCCTGCCGGATTGCCTGTCCACGACCTCTGCGCTGCAGTGGAACGCGACCATCCCGGCAGGGAGCGTGTGGACGTATATGTTCACCGCCACGGTTGGTCTGGAATGCGAGGGGACGCTGACCAATGTCGTTGAGGTTGCCACCGCCGAGGGAATCACAGGGATCGGCACGGCCACGTCCCACGTTCTCTGTCCGCGCCCGCTGGAAGGTGTCCGCATTGTCGGCCCGACGACCGGTGCACCTGGTATCCCTTACAGCTTCACAGCCGTCATCACCCCGGCAGACGCCACGGAGCCTGTGCTGTACGATTGGTCACCTCAGCCGGAGGCAGGGCAGGGTACACCGGTGGTCACCTACACGTGGAGTACCACCGCCACCCAACGTATCACGGTAAGTGTACGAAACTGCGGCGGCGCGGTGCAGGCCCATCACACCATAGTCATCACAAATGTCTGTCCTGTACCACTCACAGGCGCCGGTATCGTGGGGCCAGTTAAAGGCTACATCAACACTCCATACACGTTTACTGCCGTGCTCACCCCCGCTGAGGCCACTTCTCCGATCTATTACACCTGGGGTCCGACCGGCACGATCATCGGGCCCTGGACTGAGAGGAGTGCTGTGTACAGGTGGAACGTGCCCGGCGTATACACAGCGACGCTTACGGTGGAGAACTGCGGGGGGATGTTTATCGAAAGACACACTGTTACGATCACTTCGCACACTCTCTATCTGCCAGTGGTGCTGCGCTCCTATTCCGGGCGCAGGTAGAGACTGGGAGTGAGCCTGAGTCGCCCCCGAGGGACACGATCCTCAGTCAGCCTGGACCGTGACGAAGTACAAACGGTCCACCCGGCGCAGGAAGGCACGATAGGCAGCCGTCTCCTCCAGGAGTGAGCGCAGCCTGGCTGCGAGCTGGGGGGCGGTCTGACCCGTTGCCGGCTGACCCGGCTTGATGTACAGTTCGTCATCCTGCCGCCGGACTGTCACCAGACCCCGGGCGGCCAGCCATTGCAGCCCGACCTCGACGGTTACCTCACGCTGCGCAGTTGCTGCGGCCAGTGTAGAGAGGCGGACAATCCCTTCGCTGGTATCGAGTGCGTGTTTGACCAGGCCGCCCAACCTTTTCAATAACGTTTCCAGCTCGTCCAGCCCCGTGGGCACACAAAACAGATATATCTCCTGGGGGGAAACCTGCTTCAGTGCAGCTCTCAGCTCGGCAGGGCCTGGAGGCGCGGTCCACAAGATCAGTGCTTCGGCTGGCATCAATTCGTAACGGTCCCGGCCCGCCAGATGTGCCCTGGCCTCTGCCTCAGCCCAGAGCATAAGTTCCGCCCCTTTCTGCGCCCGCAGTTCCATCAGCAGCCTGTGGAGTTCCCGGTCATCCTCGCATTGGCGGTAATCTATCACCCGAGGTCGGCCTCTCTGAGTGGAGGGCATAAGCGTCGGGGGCGCGCTCTCCTCGCGTGCATCCACCCATTCCACCTGAAGCTCCCGCCGCCCCCGGTAATCGCTGGCCCGCACTGTGTAAGCCATATCAAAGCGCCCCACCGGCAGCGAGAAACCCGCTCCCTGCCACCAGATGACCCTGCCGGTATTCCCGTTCCCGTCCTCAACGGTCAATTGGAGGTGTTCGCCACTGCGTCCGAGAGAGGAATGATTTCTGAGCGTCAGGCTGCGTGTCGCAAAAACGGGCGGCGGGTTGCCCGGCCCAAACGGCGCCAGCCGCTCCAGTTGCTCTGCCAGCTCCAGCGAGAGTTCGGAGAGTGAGAGATAGGCTTCTATCTGTAGATGGGCTTTTTGCTTCACCCCCTGGCACATCTGCGCGACGGTTCTGGACAGGGCGCGTCGGAATTCGGGGATGTGCTCAGGGGCAATGGACAGGCCGGCAGCCATAGGGTGACCACCAAAGCGCACGAGCAGGTCAGCGTGGGCCGCGATGGCTGCGTGGATATCGCAACCCTCGACCGAGCGGGCGGAACCGCGGGCATGCTCGCCGGGGGGTGTGGCAATGAGGATGGTCGGTTTATGATAGCGTTCGGCCAGGCGGCCGGCCACGACACCGATCACACCGACCGGCCAGGAGGGGTGGCTGAGGATCAGCACCGCCTCTTCCAGCAGCGCCGGCTCCTGGGCGATACGCGCCTCGGCCGCCTGCATCACCTGGTCGCACAGCCGTTTGCGCTGAGCGTGCAGTCCCTCCAGCCTGGCAGCCAGGATACGCGCCTGAGCAACGTCAACACTTCTCAGGAATTCGACGGCCGCAGTGGCATCATCCAGCCGTCCCATAGCATTCAGGCGGGGCGCCAATTCAAAAGCGATGTGCTCCTCGGTCAGCCGTTCCGGGTTGATCCCGGCCAGCTCCAGTATGGCCAGCAACCCGGCCCTGTTGGTACAACGTAAGGCACCAAGTCCGCGCTGGAGCAAATAGCGCGTATCACCACGCAGTGTGGCCACGTCGGCTACGATCCCCAGTGCCACCAGGTCGAGATATTGCTCCACTTCCCGAGAACGACCAGCCCGTTCGTACAACGCCTCAGCCAGTTTGTAGGCCACCCCTACACCGGGCAGGTGACGCAAAGGGTGGTCGTTGGGGAGCATGCTGGGGTTGATGACCGCGCAGGCCTCAGGCAATTGCGCAGGCAGATCGTGGTGGTCGGTAATGATCACATCCACACCCCGCGACCTGGCATAGGCGACCGGCTCATGGGCGGTGATGCCCGTGTCGCATGTCAGGATCAGCTCCGCTCCGTCGGCTATGAGACGCTCCAGAGCCGGCAGGTTGACGCCATGGGATTCCCGTTCACGGTCGGGGATGTAATAGCCGACAGGGGATGCCCCCAGCGCTTCGAGTGTGGAGACCAGGATTGTCGTCGCCGTCTGGCCGTCTACATCAAAGTCGCCCCACACAAAAATACGCCTTCTCTCTCGGATGGCCTGCTCCAGCCGCCTGACAGCCTTATCCACATCTGGCAGCTCTTCCGGGGGAGCAGGGTGATAGTGAGCCGGGTCGAGGAAGGCCAATGCTGTTTCTGCATCAGTGATGCCGCGGCGGGCCAGTATCTGTGCCAGAAGCAGATGGCCGCCTGCTGCCCTCTGCATCTGAGGGGACACTTCGACGGGAGAGGGTTCGATCCATTCCTTGTAGCTCAAATTACGCACTCCAGGCAGAGATGATGGACCGCAGCAGTTACACACAAGAACTTCCTGCCGCATATCTGCTCCGCAGGATGCTCCTTGCAGAACACCCGGACATGCAGAAATCCTGCCTTTTAGCATCAACTTTCTACAGGCTTTCTTATTCGCATAACTCTGATTCCGAGGCGCAAGGCTCTGGCCAATCTGACTATGCGCCGCTCTGACTATGCGCCGCGTGGATCACAATCCACGCCGGCCGGGTGCTGACCGCCGACCGGACCGCCGGGCACGTCCCGCGGGCAAGTCCGGCGGGCACGTCAGGTAGGAACGACGCGCGGAATCCAGTTTGCGTATCTCACACTCGCGTGCAAACCTGATGTCAGGAGGGAATGATTTTACCACACCAGTACAGTAAGGACAAATTTAAAGGCAACCATTCGAACCCGTCCACTCAACCCCCAGATCGGGTAAACTTAACAAACCAATTATTCTGGTACAATAGAAGTATCTCCATCCTGAGTCCGCCGTTCATCACGAAAAGAGTGCCCCTGGAGGAGAATCTCCAGAGACCACCCGGTTCATCCAGACACAGGCTGGTTGTACCGAAAGTCTCAACCAGCCCACCGGAGCATGAGGGCTTATCAGCGTTCCAATGTAATTACCTGCCCGGCTGCCTGCCGCCGTATGCCGATTTGAAATGGGTGCAGTTACTCTCATTTACCAGAGAGCAAAGTCGCCCAAACTGAACTTCGCGCGTAACTATTCAGCCGATTGAAATCGTCCTGCCTGGGCACTTCGTGCCGGGTGTCGGCGAAGGCCGACACCCTTCCACGGGCATCCCAAAATAAAGGTCGGCGAAGGCCGACCATCGGCCGCAGGCCCAGGAAGGTGTACGGGCCAGGTATACCTCGCCCCTACAGTCAGCGCACAGTTACAATCGCTTTTATTCAAAGGCTATAAATCAC
>DAOTYA010000228.1:0-29735 GCA_034435075.1 Anaerolineae bacterium | reverse complement strand
CCCGCTCCAGCACGCCCTGCAACTCATCCAGCCATTCCGGGTCCAGCGTGCGCCGCTCCAGCCAGTAGTGGGGCAGGCCCCGGTCCCGGCCGTAATCGCGCACCGGCAGGCTGGTCACGCGATGGAAGGGCCTGAGCAGCGACTCGAACAGGCGCAGATGCTCCGGGGTGAAGGAGTAGGTGGGCAGGACGTAGAGGTAGATGCGGCGCGAGTTCTTGTAATGGGCTCCGGTGGGCAGGCCTATCCCTGCCATCTTGCGCAGGATAGCTTCCAGCTGGCAGATGGGACACCAGAGGCGGTTCCCTTGCGGTGCCTCGGGAGCAGGCAGTACCCGGTTGGAAAAGACCCGGCCAAAGTCATCCAGGATGCCGGTGCGCAGTTCCTGGGCGAACTCGCTGCGACGATTGCAGAGGGAACAGACCTGGCCAGCGTGTCCCTTGCGCTTGGGGCTCGTGTAACCGGCCAGGCCGTCGTCCTCCAGATGGGTGGCCGGGGCAAAGGAGAGGTACAGGCTCTCCCGCAGATAAGACTCCAGGTCTTGCCGCAAACCCAGTTGGGCCACGGCAGCCTGCCGGCCGGCCTGTGTATCCATCCGACTCATCGCCGCCAGCACCCGCCGGTGCAGCCGGGCCAATACCTCCTCGGGGGGCCACGCCTCGGCCGGCCGGTCGAAGTCCGGCCCGCGCAGAAAATGGTAGGAGATGACCAGGACGTACTTGCCCACTCCGCCTCTGGCCCAGATGTCGGCCTCCCGGCGCAGGTTGTCGGCATAGGGCGAGGGGACGTCGAAAGCGCGCAGGAACCAATCCAGGCGATTCTCCGCCGGGGCCAGGTCGCGCACCAGCGTGTCCAAGTAGAGCAGGTAACGGCGTACCAGGGACCAGAGCTCGTTGAACGTCTTGTGCTCCTTCGGGTCCAACAGGCGGATGCCGAGCCGTTCTTCCACCGTCTCCCGCCAATCCGCCGGCAGGTCCTGGCGCCTGCCGGCCAGGCCCTCGATTTCATCGAGCGCGATCCTGGGATTGGGATTTGCGGTCAGGGTATCCTCGTGGACGACCTGGAGCAGGTCCTCCACCGGTGCGAAGGCATAGACATATGGCTCAAAGTCGAACTTTTGACGGCGCAGCCCATCGCGGATGGCGTCGGCGCCGCTGCCCTGGGTCAGAGAGCGGAGCACCAGATCGGCGACGGCGGGGATCAGGTTGCCAGCAATATCCCGCCCCACTCTTGCGGACTCTTGACTCAGGACTCTGGACTCAGGACTGACTCTGAACTCAGGACTCTGGATCAGGCTGTCGGCGGCCTCCCGGTCGGCTCCGACCGGCCCGATGTAAAGCGTGCCGGTAGCAAAAAAGAGGAGTGGGAAAAAGCCCAACCTGTCCTCCAGGTATCGGGCGACAGCCTGATGCACGGCGTTGGTCAGTACGCCGCGCACGTCCCTGATCTCGTGGTAGTAGAGCGCGTATTTGCCGGGCGGGCTTTGGGGTGCAAAGGCAGGCCCCAGGTCGGCCAGGTAGCCCTGGAGCGAAGCCGCTGCCTCGGCCGGCGTCTGGGCCGAGGCCAGGCTATCGGCGATGCGCACCAGCAGCCAGAGCCGTGCCGCGTTGGGATCACCGCTCATCAGCAGGTCGCCGTGTTTGGGGCTGCGCTTGTGGACGTTGGCGGCGCGCAACAGGTGATCGTCCACCTGGGCAAAACTCTCCAGGCCTAACCGCTGGTACTCCTCCCGCAGTCGCTCCAGCGGGATGCTGAAGGAGGACTCCCCCAGCAGTGCCACATCGCGGTCTTTGTGGACTTCGTGCACCGTGTAGGCGGCGATGCCCCGGCGCAATGTCTCCGCGTCCAGCCAGACCGGGCAGGTATGATGCGTGACCAGAAAGCGGACGAATTGCATCAGACCGAAGACGCCGTTCACAATGTGGGCGAAGTGGGACTGTTCCGACAGATGCGGGTACTCCGGTCCGCCCTTGACCAGAATGAGGTGGTATCCCTGCTGCAACATTGCCGGCACGAACTGCTCCAGGTATTGTTGCGTCGTGCTCTCAACCTCTGTCAAATTGAGCATAGTCCCTCCCGCTTTTCATCGTTTCACACCCTATTTTACCACACCACCATCCCCACATCTGTGGGGGTATCAATGCCGTCTGGCCCGCGCGGCGTCGCGCACAGCCTGGGGGTCCAGCACTTCGGCCACCTCGTAACGCGGGGGACAGGCGTTGACCACGGGACGCAAGCGCAAACAGGAGGGGAAGTAGCCGCAGCGCCTGCCCTAAAATTGCTCGAGCCGTTCCGCAAGTCTCTGCGGTGTTGCTGCTTCAAGCGGGATGCAGGTCACACCGGGGTAGTAAGTCTCGAAGAAGGTGCGCAGGTTGCCTCCCCAGGCTGCCGGATTGACTGCGATCACGCGCCGGTATGGCAGGTCACCGATGCCGGCATCGTCAGCGCTCCCGCCCACGGTGAAACGCCGCCTGTTCCAGGTCGCCCTGATGACAGCGCTGGCCCAGCTCGCATCCGCACCGGGAGGAAGCAACACATAGGTGCGCTCGTAATTGACACGCGGCCTCCCGCGTGGTTGCGGAGGCTGCGGTGGTGGCTGAGTCGGCATTTCTGGGATGTTGGCCAGAGCCGCGCGAAGCGCAGCAGGATTCTCAGCTTCCACGGGCAGGTAAATGATCCCGGGATAGTACAGCTCGAAGAAGGCGCCCAGGTCACCGCCCCAGGATGTGGGGTTCACGGCGATCACGCGCCGATAGTCCAGATCGCCCACACCGGCGTCGTCGGCACTGCCACCTATGGTGAAGCGGCATGAGTCCCACGTGGCTTCCACCACTGCCTGTGCCCAGGCCTCGTCTGCCGCCGGCGGCAGCAACACATAAGTGCGGGAGTACTGAACGCGTGGATGGCCTCTTGGGCGGGGCAGTGGGTCCAGATAGGGGCGGGGGTTCAGATGATCGCCGTTGGCAGGCAACCTCAGTCCCTCAATCTTAAGCGAAAGGTGCAGGTGAGGGCCGCTGGTAGCGCCGGTCATGCCGGCCGCACCGATGACCTGGCCTGCCTGTACCGGCTCTCCTTTTTCCACGGCAATGTGGCTCATATGTGCGTAGAGAAGCGTCACCCGTCCTATCCCTTCCACCTGACTCTCGATATAGACGTGGTGGCCGTAGCCGGTCTCCCTCATCTCCTTTTGTGTCACCACACCGTCAAGACACGAACGGATGGGGGACCTTTCCGGAGTCTGATAATTCACGTGCAGATCAACGCCGTTGTGGCCGCCGCGCAGCGAGTGGTTCCAGGAAGTCTGATAATACCGTTGCTGATTCTCGCCGTAGTATTGAGTGTAGTAGCGGAATTCGGTAGGCCAGGTCAGGCGCAGCGCAGCCGGATGGGGCATCCTGGGCCGTGAGGCCACGCTCGCCACCACCGGACGCGGCATCCCGTCTGCCAGCCATACCATAGAGGAGTATGCAGGGTCTGGAGAGCGCAGCAGAAAGGCGTAAGCGGCCTGGAGGCGCGGCCAGGCCACCCGGTTGGCAGGCCATTCCTGAAAGCACTCATCGTACTGGGAGCAGGTGAAGTAAAACTCGGCGTACTGGTCGCCCTTGATCTTGCTGGAAGTGGCCGGATTGACATTGGCAAACTCCGAGATGACCAGTGGGAGGGTTGGGAAAGCCTCCAGATATTGGTGAATAAAGCGCATACCCCCATCCCAGGCCCGCATCTCCTCAGCGCTGCTCCAGTAGATATTGCAGCACAGAAAATCTGCCTGCTGCACGGCGGCAGAGCAGGAGGCCAGAAACTCCGCCTGAGACACGACAGGGTTGACTCCTGTCGGGCGCGGTGGAGGTGGGGTGAGGCCGGGAAAGCCCGCTCGCACCTGAGGCCCGAAAG
Source organism: Anaerolineae bacterium (assembly GCA_034435075.1). Classification (GTDB taxonomy): domain Bacteria; phylum Chloroflexota; class Anaerolineae; order B4-G1; family B4-G1; genus JAOAAG01. The sequence continues at coordinate 25,847 of DAOTYA010000228.1, read as the reverse complement.
TCGCTTTGAGTATCTCGACGACGCGGATAAACCACTCTCCGAAGGCGGCAGCGTTGACCCAGGAAACCCCATACCCGCGCCCGGCCAGGTTAGGCTCCCCATGTATCTCGAAGTCGTACACATTGGCCTGGATGAACCCTTCGATAGCTGGAGCGAAATAGTCCACAAACCTTTGGGGCGAGGTGGGGGTCGTGGCAGGTTCCGGGCTTAGAAGCTGTACAAGGAAAGTCTCCACTCCCGCCTCCCGGTAGACAGGTACATCAGAAGGCGGATTGACGAGCGCACGCAGCTTCAGGGCTTCCAGTCCTGCTTGGCGGATAACCTCGAGATCGGCCTGGGTCGCTTCACCGCTGCCGACCAGCAAACCGGCCTTAGCGAATGGCATCAGACACCTCCTGAGCGTAGTTTTGCGTAAAATCCACCACCTCACGCAGGCAGTGCACCCGCAGTTCAGCCTGTCCGCGCAACACGGAGTACCGTCTGCGCTGATTTCCTGTGCGAGCAGTGGGAATACAGTTGAAAATATCCGGTGGTCAGGGGCGAACCCGCACTGATAAACCTATCTGCCGACAGGGACGGCATCGTTCTCAAACCGGCGTCCCTCCGCCGAAAGGGCCGGAAGCCGTCGTCCACTTTCCAGGTCATACACCCCCACAGCGATCCGGTAGTCTGTCGGCAGCAGCAGCGGCGCGTGGAGCGAGCCGGTCAACCACAGGCTGACCTTCCACATCACAAAGGGCAGTGGGCGGTAATGTCCCAGCGCAGTGGAGAATCGCCACAGGTCGAGGAATGAGTTCCCCTCGACCCACCAGTTGTGGACAATGTCGTCGGAGAAAAACGGTAATCTCACGCTGTCGCCATATAGAAATACTCCCATCCCCACCAGCACAATGACTTCAAGCACGCTTTTCCACTCTATTCTACGTTCTCCATTCATTATTATGCCACTTCCCACTCGCTGTTGTGAATGCAGACCGTCCTTGACCTTTAAGCCCGGGTCGAGATTGTCATCTGGTTGCTTTATGCCGGTATGGACTGGAGAGGCAGAGCATGTATTGCCTCCTCCTGTATGGCACGGCCAGGCCTCAAACCGCCAAGCCGTCTTAAGGCGGAGACGCAGAGGTGTTGCGACTCGCTTAAACTGAGGAGGCGCGCGGGAAGGGTGCCTCCAGCCGGGGTAAGCGGTCGTGCCGGATGATACCGCCTGCGCTGTGTATGCCCCCGATCTATGCTGCGCAAGACAAGGTTAGCGGCTTTCAATGAAGCAGACGATCCCCTCGACAATGCCCTGCGCTACCAGGTCCGGATGTTCAGTAAGCATGGCGCGATCGTTGCCCAGGAAGCCCACTTCTATAATGGCGGCAGGCGTCTGGTCGTGAATTTCGTAGAAGTTATGATAATAAAGCATGTCATACGTGATACTGTTGGCGTGGAAATACATACCGGTGCGGGCTGCGTAGCACTGGGAAAGGCAGGACACCAGCAAAGCTTCCGCCTGGGGCACCACACTGTCCGCCACACTTGACACCTTAAACCCGCTTGCCGGAGGCGTGGCTTCGGGGAACGTCTCACACGAATCGGCATGTATGGAGACCAGGGCATCGGCCCGATAATCTTTCAGACGCGCGTCATACTCTTCCAGCAGATCAGTCTGGTATCCGATCTCCTGGAGCTTTTTGACCACCAGGCGGGCTATCTCGAGGTTTACCTCCACCTCCGTCAGGCCGTCTGGACAAACGGCGCCCGTGTCGCTTGCGTCACTTGACCAGTGCCCGGCGACTATGCCGACACGCACGTTGGGATAATACGTGGAGGCAGGCGCAGCAACAGCAGTATGTGCAGGGGAGAATGGGGTAACGGCAGAGGAGCCGGCAGACTGAGGCGGAGTGATGGCATACGGCGTCCACGAGGTTGTCGTCGCCGCTATTTTCGGGTTATGTGCCACCGTCTCCCATCCCCGGTAGAGCAGAGAGGCTATGGCTGCCAGACAGGCAACAATGACAACGAGGCGTGAGGCGGTGGAAGCGGCCCCGCTTTCCGCATCAGGGGATTGAACGCGGCGCTGTAGCTGATGGCTCATCCGGCTGCTCCCGGATGTTAATGTTACACTGAAACAGGCGAGAAGTCAATCAAAACGCGGACCGCCAGAGTCTGTATAAATCCAGGCGAACGCTGGCTGATAATGGCCATAAGGGGTATAATAACACATCGCGTGTCAGGCCCAATTTCGCATGATGGCAAAAGTGACACGTGGGGCAGGCTCTCTAGCCTGCCAGCAGCCTGGAAAGGCTGCTCCACGTGCGGCTTTTGCCACAATGCCAAATTTCATAAGGCGCGGAGTGCTTCAGCCATAAAATCCGCCTGAGAGCCAGATTTCCGGGTGTTTTTAATGCGGCGGAGGTAGCTTTTGCACATGCGTCCCCTCCTGATCGGCGTGGACGTAGGCACCACTGAGACCAAGGCCGGGCTGTTTGATATAGCGGGCAATCTGCTGCGCCTCTCTGCCCGTGGATACCCCATCCTTGGCGGCGAGGAACCAGGTCGTGCAGAGCAGGACCCTCTGGTGTGGTGGCAGGCGGTCCGCGAGACGTTGCGTGAGGTCTCTCAAGGAGTGCCTGCAGATTCTCTGGCTGCTTTGTGTGTACAGGGTCAGGGCCCAAGCCCTGTGCTGGTTGACCAAAATGGGGTACCGCTCCGCAATGTGATCTTGTGGATGGATGCGCGTGCGGCCAGCATGCGCGAGGAGCTGTCCGCGCGGCTGGGCAGGCCGGTGTCGCCTTTCACCCATATACCTCAGGCAATGTGCCTGCTCCAGCAGGATGATTTGAGGGCCGCCGGGGCGCGTTGGATACTGACCTCGTGGGATTTCGTCGCCCTGCGTCTTTGTGGACAGGCCGCCACTTCGGTGATGGCCGAATTCCATCCCTTTCCTCCTGCACTGCGGGAAGTGGCGGGGTTACCGGCATCACTGCTGGCTCCTCAGATCGAGGCCGGTCAACCGCTGGGCCGGCTCACCGCCCCTGCCGCGGAGGAAACGGGGCTGCCGGTCGGGTTACCGGTAGTGACAGGAGTGCACGATGGAATGGCCACGTTTATGGGGGCTGGACTGGTGAGAGCAGGTCTGGCTGCTGATGTGGATGGAGCATCTGGGGGACTGGCCTTATGTTGGGATCGCCCTGTCGAAGAGCAGGACATTTTCTGCGAGGCATGGGTCACCCCAGGCCAATATATCGTCGGGGGGGCGATGGCTGCCCTGGGGTTAAGCGTTGACTGGTACCGCGAGCAGATTGCGTTGCCGGGAAGCAGCATTGAGGACATCCTCACAGGTGCCATGACCGTGCCTCCGGGGGCCGATGGCCTGCTCTTTCTGCCCTATCTGGCCGGCGAGCGCGCACCCATCTGGGACCAGCAGGCCAGAGGAGTCTTCTTCGGTCTGACATTGCGCCACACACGTAACCATCTGGCGCGCGCGGTGTTTGAATCTGTGGCGTTCGCAATCAGACATCTGGCGGAAAGACTGGCCCGCGCGGGTGCGCAGGTATGCGAGCTGCGAGTCTGTGGCGGACAGGCCAGGAGCATGGTGTGGAATCAGTTGAAGGCGGATGTCACCGGTCTCCCTGTGGCGGTGCTACAGGTGACCGAAGCCGCTCTGTTGGGGGCAGCTATCCTGGCTGCTGTGGGTGCTGGCCTGTTCCCTGACGTGAGGATGGGAATGGAGAACATGGTGCGGGTAAAAGAGAGGCTGGAACCGCACACAGCAGAACACCGCAGATACAGCGAGCTATACGAAGTGTACAAACGCCTGTACCCTGACTTAAGGGAATCCTTCCATCAGCTGGCCCGGGTGGTGACCTGAATAGGGGGCAGGCCGCTGATGCTGCAAGTGCAATGAGGATGCGATGAGCGCCGGCTATCCGGTACAACTATTTTGCCAGGGAGGAGGATTTGAACGATGAGGAATCTGAGCAGAATTACGCTTTTAGTACTGGCGTGTACAGTGCTGGTGGCATGCGGTAGCGGAACGCCTGCCGCGCCGACACAGACGCCGGTAAAACCACCGGCGGCTGCCACATTGACGGTGGGGCTTTCGGCTGACGCCGAGAGCATGGACCCCTTCTATGTAAACCAGGCTGCCGGCTGGTCGGTGGTACACGCCGTGTTTGACCACCTGATCGAGCGTGATTTCGAGAGCAGACTGGTGCCCGGCCTGGCGGAATCCTGGGCGGTGCTGGATGACCACACGCTTGAGTTCAAGTTGCGGCGTGGCGTGACCTTCCATAACGGGGAACCTTTCAACGCTCAGGCGGTCAAATTCTCGGTCGAGAGGATGTTGACGACAGAGGATGCACCCAACCGGAGCAAGTTCACCTCGATTGACTCGGTTGAGATTGTGGACGAATACACGGTGCGTTTCAAGCTCAACCGGCCGGACGGAACGCTTTTGGACAGTTTGACCAGCCGGCTGGCCATGCTCCCGCCTGGCTACTTCGCCTCAGTGGGGGCAGAAGGGTTCGCAAAGGCTCCCGTTGGCACCGGCCCCTTCCGCTTTGTGGAATGGATGCCAGATAGCCATATCACGCTGGCTGCCAACGAGAACTACTGGGAGGGGAGCTACAAAGGAAAACCACAGGTCGCTAAAGTCGTTTTCCGCGTCCTTCCGGAAATCGCCACCCGCCTGGCCGAGCTGCAGACCGGTGGCATTGATCTGATACAGGACCTGCCGGCGGACCAGATCGCCACTGTAGAGGCTGCCGGGATGGTGGTACTGCCGGCCGAGACATTTCAGCTCGCCTACATCATGACGATCGCAGATGATGAGAATCTGCCCACGCATGACGTGCGGGTGCGCCAGGCACTCAACTATGCGGTGGATGTGGATACCATCATCAAGAACCTGCTGGCCGGCTACGGCAGGCGTATCGCCAGCCCCATCGGGCCGGGCTACCTCGGCTATAACCCGGATGTGACGCCATATCCATACGATCCGGACAGAGCTTTGGAGCTGCTGGCGGAAGCTGGTTACCCAGAGGGCTTTGAGACGGTGATGGACATCACCACCACCGACCGCTCCGACACGGCCGAAGCCGTGGCCGGTCAGCTCGCCCGGGTCGGGGTGCGGGTGACCATCCGCACGTTCGAGCTGGGGCAGTTCAATCAGAACTGGATTGACCGCAAGCAAAGCCCGCTGTGGCAGGTGCGCTGGGGCAACACTCCCGATCCGCAGAGTATCGGGATGTTTGCCTCCTGCACGGGCTGGATCAGTCGCTATTGCAATAAGGAAGTGACGGCACTGCTTGACGCGGCCCAGTCCACGATGGACCAGGAGGAACGGGCCTCTCTCTACAGCCGGGCGAGCCAGTTGCTGCATGATGACCCGGTCGGCATTTATCTGTGGACTTCGACCCAGGTTTACGGACTCAGCCCTCGCGTCCGGGGCTTCCGGCCATCGCCTCTGCTGGCGATCATTGTGTCTGGGATTACACTGGCGGAGTAAGCAAGTTTCAGTGTAACTATTCAGCGCTGACTGAAGTCAACCTTCCTGGACCTGCGGCCAATGCTCGGCCTTCGCCGACCAGTTCTATCATAATGCGCAAGTAAGTGCCTATCCGAAAAACGTAACCGACGCATCCCTATGCGTCGGTATAAGCGGCATAGGGATGCCGCTTGTACGGTTTTTCGGATAGGCTCTAAGGGCTGTCGGCGAAGGCCGACGACAACCGGCACGAAGTGCCCAGGGAAGACGATTTCAATCGGCTGAATAGTACGTTTCAGTAACAGCCGGCGCTCATCTTAAGCATATTCCGGCCTGCATGATGGCGCAGGCCGGATAAGGACATCTCGATGCTAAGCTACGTGCTTCAACGCCTGTGCCACGGCCTGCTGGTGCTGTGGGGGGTCTCAGTGATCGTGTTCCTGCTGATGCACCTGAGCGGAGACCCTGCGACAGTACTGCTTCCACTCGACACACCACCCGAGGAAGTCGAGGCATTCCGCCACAAGATGGGGCTGGACCGCCCGCTCCCCATCCAGTACCTCCTCTTCGTTTCCCGGATGGTGCGGGGCGATTTCGGCTATTCCTATCATTACCGCACTGATGCGCTGGAGATCGTGTTGCAGCGGTTGCCGGCTACTTTGAGGCTGGCGGCTGCAGCGCTCTCATTCTCGTTGATTCTGGCATTGCCCGCAGGCGCGATCGCGGCGCTCAAGAAAGATAGCTTTCTCGATGTCGCCGTCCGGGTGCTGGTTTTGATCGGCCAGGCCGTGCCTGGATTCTGGCTGGCACTGATGCTGATGATGCTCTTTTCTGTACGGTTGCGCTGGCTACCAGTCTCGGGCTATACAGGCTGGCGTAGCCTGATCCTCCCGGCTGTGACGGCTGGCTCTTTCTCGATGGCCAGCATCGCACGCCTGCTGCGCTCCGGCCTGCTCGAAGTATTGGGGAAGGATTACATCCTTACTGCCCGTGCCAAAGGACTCTCGTCAGCTCAGGTCCTGACACGCCACGCGCTGAAAAATGCGGCGATACCGGCGGTGAGCATGATCGCCATCCAGACCGGCTGGTTACTTGGTGGTTCGGTGATCGCCGAGGTGATCTTTGCCTATCCGGGCCTGGGGTATCTGGCGGTCAACTCGATCGGCTACCGTGACCTTCCTGTCATCCAGTGCTTTGTGACTGTGATGGCAGCTATGGTTGTGGTGGTCAATCTGGTGGTTGATCTGGTGTACGCCTGGCTGGACCCGAGAATTCGTCTGTACCAGAATGATCACTAGCCAGGAAAGGACGGGAGGCAAAGAGCTGCTCCCGGGCAGACCGATGAACCCGGGTGGGATGATAGGACTGTTGATCGTGGGATGCGTGCTCCTCCTCTCCCTGCTGGCGCCATGGATCAGCCCTCACGATCCTGAATTGCAGGATATTAACCGGCGTCTTCAACCGCCCACCTGGCCCGATCATCCTTTGGGAACCGATGGCCTGGGACGTGATATCCTGAGCCGCATTCTGCACGGAGCACGCATCTCCTCAGGCATCAGCCTTTCGGCAGCAGTCCTGTCAGGAGTGGTGGGGGTTTCGCTGGGGTTGTTCGCCGGCTACTTCGGCGGGATACCAGACAGCCTGCTCTCACGTATTGCCGACATTCAACAGGCGGTGCCATTCATGGTGCTGGCCATCGGTGTGGCGGCTGTAGCTGGGGCGGGGCTGTTGAATCTTGTACTTGTGCTGTCTGTGACCACGTGGGTTAATTATTTCCGCGTAGTGCGTGCGGAGGTGCTCGCGGCACGGGAAGAGCAATATGTGTGGGCGGCACGTGCGGTTGGATGCTCCAGCGTGCGCATTATCTTCCGGCACATTTTGCCTAACGTTGTCGCATCCATCATTGTTGTCGCCACACTCCTGATCGCCAACATGATGATTTTCGAAGCTTCGCTCAGCTTCCTTGGGCTGGGCGTGCCTCCCGGCACGCCAACCTGGGGCCGGTTGGTCTCTGACGGCAGGGAGTACGTCACCAGCGCCTGGTGGATCTCGTTCTTTCCAGGTATGGCGATTTTCATAACCGTGATGGGAATCAATCTGATAGGAGACTGGCTGCGGGAGTCCCTGGATCCGCGGAGCAGTTAATCACACCCATATTGGAGGTCATAATGGGCGCATGGACTGCGGACTGTGGACTACGGACTACGGACCACGGACTACGGACTGTGGACTTCGGACTGGATTAATCACACTTATATGAGGGTCATAATGGGCGCAGGTAAAACTCGTCGTTTGCAGCGCATATTCAGGGAGGATGGCCGCACGGTGATCGTGGCTATGGACCATGCGGCGGTGTTCGGCATGATCGAGGGATTGGAGAGGCCAGGTGAGCTGATCCGCCGGGTGCGTGCTGCCGGAGCCGATGCCATCCTCACCACCTATGGGATTTGCACCCGCTTTGCCGAAGAGACGGGCAGGATGGGGGTTATCCTGCGGGTTGATGGTGGCATCTCCGGTCTCGCCAGGAAGCGGGAAGCGATGAGCCTCACCTACAGCGTGAGCGACGCGCTGCGCGTCGGCGCTGACGGAGTGGCAGCTATGGGCATGCCCGGAAGCGATACCGAAGCGGAGACCCTGCCATACCTTTCAGCATTGGTGGGCAAGTGCGCGGAGTGGGATGTGCCGGTGTTGGCTGAGATGTTGCCAGGCGGGTTTGAGGATTCTTCAATCTGGTGGACGGTAGAGAACGTGGGAAATGCATGCCGGATTGGGGCAGAGTTAGGCGTGGATCTGATCAAGACCGTTTACACTGGCGATGTCCCCGGTTTCCGCCGCATAGTCGAGCGGGTGTACGTGCCGGTGGTCGTGCTGGGAGGAGCGCGTGCCAAAGCGCCTCGCGCATTGCTCGAGGAAATAGCCGCTGCGATGGAGGCAGGGGCGAGCGGTGTGGCGATCGGGCGGAACATTTTTCGCTATCCCGAGCCTGAGAAACTGACGGCTGCTGTGGTTGCGGTGGTGCATGAGGGAATCTCGGTGGACGGTGCACTGGGATACCTGGAGTAGAGGATGGCAGGAACATACAGGCGGGCAGTTTTTGTCGGGCCACGGCAGATCCGCTTTGATGAGTTGCCCATACCTGAGCCGGGTCCGCATCAGGCTTTGATACGGGTGCGGGCCTGCGCGTTGTGTACCTGGGAGCAGCGTTCCTACACCGGGGAGGAGCCTTTCTATCCCCTGGCCAGCGGGCACGAGGTGTCGGGTGAGCTGGTGCGCCTGGGTCATCCGGCCTACACCGACGCCCGGATCGGGGATCGCGTGGTGGTCTCGCTGTTGACACGCTGCGGTTGCTGTGAGTCCTGTCGGCGTGGGATGGATAACCTGTGCGACAATGCCCGGCAGAGCTTCTGTGAACCGGGTGGTGTGGCCGGGCCGGCCGGGCTGGCGGAGTACGTGCTTGCCGACGAATATCAGGTGTATAAAGCCAGTAACGAGGTGGCGTTCGAGCACTTATGTCTGGCGGAGCCGCTCGCCTGTGTCATCCGCAGTGTGCGGAGAGCCGGGGTCAGACCTGGTGACGTGGCGGTCGTAGTAGGTGCGGGGATAATGGGGCTGCTCCACCTGATGTTGTTGAAACGAGCCGGGGCGAAGGTCATCGTCAGCGAGCCGCATGCCGACCGCGCTGCCTTTGCCTGCCGGATGGGTGCCGACGCGATGATAGACCCGGCGCACACCCCATTTGTCAAGGCGGTCAGGGATATGACCGATGGCCGGGGAGCAGACGTGGTATTCTGCACGGCAAGTGTGGCCGGTGTGGTCGAGGAGGCGGTGGAGAGCGTGGCCAAGGGCGGGCGGGTGCAGGTGTTCGCCAGCATTCACCCCAGGGGAACGCGTATCAGCGTGGACCCTAACCTTTTCCACAACAAAGAGATTGTGCTCACCGGCACACTGGGTCAGGGCCGTGAAGACGTGCGCCAGGCGGTCCGCATGATCGCCGACCGCCTGGTCAACCTCTCTCCGCTGGTCTCACTCGTCCTTCCCCTGGAAAGGCTGGAGGAAGGTCTGCAGGCCGCATTGCAGATGAACACCTATCGCGTGGTCGTCACGCCTTAAACCCAATTAGAGCCCATCCGGAACTCGTAACCGATGCATCCCTATGTGTTTTCGGATAGGTTTTTAACCCTCCCGCAGGTTAGATTAGCTTAAATCGCCTTCACTTCTTCTTTTGTGCTTTCAATTCCGGCCATTCCAGCCTGCGCTCTTCCCGAGAACGGGACTTGACCATGTATCTTACCGCCTGTGCCAGTTCCTCCGGGTCGTAGCTCTCGACCTGGGACTTGAGCCTTTCGAGCACTGCTTTCTCGTCTTCAGTCAACTCTCTGCCCGTCTCGCTCTCCGTGCTGATCAATGCCAGAAGGAGTGCCCGCTCATCGTCGTTCAGGTCATCCTCGCATCCCCCTTCCAGCAGGCGACGCATCCCTTCACATCTGATAATTGATTCCGCTTTCTTGGATTTAGCCATTGAATGGGGCCTCCCCAGCAAATTTATTATGGTGCAGCCCCCGCCCGGCTGCACGCCGGTTATATCTCACGCCAGTCCGGTATATTTGCCCTGTGTTTTAGACGCCACCATACCCCAACAGGGTATCCGATCATCTTCGCCACATCGCCAGTGATGCGGATGATCGGTACCCACAGCGCAGCCTGTAGCTTATGCGCTGTACTCAGCTCTTTCCCTACCCTGCACAGGCGGCGCCACCCAGGCCAGAACATGCCCGGTATCGCAAGCAGATAAAACGCCAGCCAGGCTGGGTGAGCTGTTGCTCCGGCCAGCCCGATGGCCGGCACAGCCACGAGATAGGTAAGGTAGCGGATGGCATGCCGCATACGCCACAGGTCCGCTTTTCCATCGCCGCGTGCGTAGCGATAGTACTGGATGAAGAAATCACGCAGGCTCGAGCGTGGGCGGAAGTGGACCAGCGCGTCTGGTGCAAAGACAAACGGGCCGTACTTCTTATAAATACGCAGATCGAAAATAAGGTCTTCGCAATAGTCAAGCCACTCCGGATATCCTCCGACTGCTGCCCACACCGTCTTGCGGAAAGCCACTGAACGGCTGGAGGGCAGAAAACGCGCCGCTTTGATCTCCCGTAGCTCCGGGAGCACGGTGGCGCCCATAGCGGTTTCAAAAACCGACTGAGGATCGGGCACGAAAAAGCCTGCCACAGCATGGACCCGTTCGTCCGCAAACGGGGCCGTCAGTTCCTCCAACCACTGCGGACTCAACCGCACCCCGGCATCGGTCACGGCGATAATCTCGCCTGTGGTTTTTGCGATAGCTGCGTTCCGTCCCTGGGAGATGTTCCCCGGCCGCAGCAGAACCGAAAGAGGCAGCCGACCGCTCGCCTGCCATGTTGCCAGCACTTCCGGCGTCTGGTCGGTCGAGCCTCCATCGCAGATGATGACCTCATCCGGCTGGCGGGTCTGGATGGCCAGGCTCTCCAGCAACCGTGGCAGGTGTTCAGCCTCGTTCAGTACTGTGATGACTACGGAGACTTTAGACATGAGGAGCCAGAGAGCCGCCAAGATAGGTTTGATTGAACGTATTTTACCCGATTTGCCACCGGCTGCAAGCAACATAGCCAGCCCGGGCCGGTCTCCGCCGCGCCGACGTCGCTACAGCGGTACGGTCAGGGAATGGTTGTATCCGGCAGAATCATCTCCAACTCGATTTCGTCCCTGATGGGAATCCCATCCGATCCTGTTGCAGGAATCTCCGGTTTCAGTTTCCGCGCTTCTGCCACGGCGTTCCGGTGCACCGCTACAAGCACAAACCCGCGTTTCTGGTAGAAGCGCAGGGCACTGAGATTGTCGTTGGTGGTGATCAGCCATAAGCGCCCACACTGCGTTTCAATTGCAGCCTGCCTTACCGCCCACAGCAATGCCGTTCCGATCCCCATAGATGGGCGGAAACTATCCAGGGTTACAATTTCACACTGACCCCCTTCTATGTGGTAAGTAATAAGCCCCAGCCATTCTTCTCCACAATAAGCTATAAACCCGGGCAGGGTGGAAGGCTTATACACAATGCCGTGAACAACGATGGCGTCAGTACCCCAGCGTTCCGCGATGAGTTCAGCGACTCTATCCCTGTCTGCAGGACTGATGGGACGTATGTCAAAGCACATCTTGTAACCTGTTTGCATAACTTTCAGATTGTGCGTGGACAAGGCAGGCTGACGAGTAACTACCCAGTTCCCCGGCTCGGGCCGGTCTCCAGACCGCGCCCGACGCCGCCACGATGGGAAGTGGATGCCGTAATCCGGCCAAATAACCGCCGGGTTGGGTGGCCCGGTCAGAGACCGGCCACAGCCTGGGTAGTTACGCTGACGAAACGTAACTGCTATGCTCGGGCGCTCTCTGCTCCGGAGATTTTGCTCGACCGGATGGCTTCTATTCGTCCCGCTCGATAGCCCGTGATGCGGCTACGATGCGAGTGCCGGCCTCCAGGCTTTCGTCGAGGAGCGCTCGTGTCAGCAGGCCAGGGTATGTGCCGTTCAGGATATGGACGCGTATTTCGGGGTACCTTTCCACCAGTTCAAACATCCGCGTCACTTTGTCTATCATACCGCCTGTGACATCAACGCCCTGTGCTCTGCCCAGTACGGCATTCAGAGCAGGCTGCTCATCCGGCGAGATGCAGGGGATCACATTTCCTTCCGCGTCCAGCACACCGTCCACCTCGCCGAGCAGCAAGATGCGGGTGGGACGGAACATGTCGCCGCGTTCATTGAACGCGTATGTCAGGAAAACGAAAATGTCCTCTGTGGAAATGATCGTGCCGCCCCGTACATCGTCGAACGCGACATCGCCGTAGACGAGCGGTACCAGGCCATGCCTCAGTGCTGCCTGGATGGGCTGCACATCAAGATGTTCCAGCACGCCATCGTGGCAGTGGGCGGAGGCGGAAGGCTGCAGGCTGAGCACCGGTACACCGGCATCCAGAAAGGCATCTGTAACAATGCGGTTAAGACGCGCTGCGGCAGCGGCGACTTCTGCGTAACCTCGCCACTGGGCTGCCGTTTGTACTCCCTGCCGGGTGCCGTAAGGAGCGGCAGCCCAATGCCCGAAGGAGCCGGAACCGTGGCCAAGCAGCAACTTAAGGGCGGGGGCAACTTCCAGTGCCCGGCGTACCTCATCTGCCAGACGGGCGATGATCTCATAACGGGCGGCGAAAGGCCGCCCCTTATCGGTGATGAGCGAGCCTCCCAGCTTCACGATGATCATTGAGCCTTGCCACCAGGGTAGTTTTCGATAAGGTATCTTACCATGCTCTCGAGCTACAGTCAACGAAGTACCATTGTCGGTGTCATTCACGTGAACGACAGTTTGACATAGAACACATGTTCTTGTATAATTTCATTGAACTGCCCTGCAGTTCGCCTGAGAATACCCGGGTGGCAGTCACAGCAGGAGGCTGGCGATGTACACGCGTTCCCAAAACGATCATCTTTCTGAAAAACAGCGGGAAATCCTGGAATTTATCTACGAATATATCGAGGAGAACGGCTATGCCCCTTCCCTCCGCGAGATCGCCCTCTCAGTCGGCATCAGCTCCACCTCCGTCGTCAGTTACAATCTGAATAGATTGGAGGAGCTGGGATATATCGGCCGGGATCGCATGGTTTCCCGGGGATTGAAGTTGCCCGCCGGCCTCACTCCCGCGCTGAAGAATGTGGTACAGATACCGTTACTTGGTCGCATTGTGGCTGGAGCTCCCATCCCCGTTCCAGCAAGCGACTTCTCCTTAATGGGGGACGAGGTGATTGAACTGACCCGCGATCTGGTAGGCGATCCCAAAGGGTTATATGCCCTCCAGGTCGAAGGAGATTCTATGATAGATGCGCTTGTACACGACGGCGACATAGTCATCATGCGCCACCAGCAACAGGTTGAGAACGGCGAGATGGCCGCCGTCTGGCTCAGAGACCGCGAAGAGGTGACACTCAAGCGCTTCTACCTTGAGGAAGGGCGCGTCAGGTTGCAGCCGGCCAATCCCACCATGAAGCCCATTTATGTGGACGATCCCCGGCTGGTCGAGGTACAGGGCAAAGTGGTGATGGTTATCCGACGTCTCGGGTAGCCTGATCCACACAACATTTCGCTCGAGTTATCACAATGGGTTCTCTTCCTGTAATCACTGAAACTGTCATCCGTCAGCGCGCTACCCCTCAATCCTGGGAACGCGGAGTTGATTACTTCTACGAGGGTCGTGTGAGCCAGGTTATCTGGCGGGACGGTACGCTCACTGCCCGGGTAGAGGGGAGCCAGTACGAGCCTTACCTGGTCCAGGTAACCTTTGACCCCGGGGGAGCGATTCTCTCAGCAAATTGCAACTGTCCATACGATTGGGGCGGCGATTGTAAACATATTATCGCCACCCTGCTCTACCTGATCCACCGCCCTCAGGAAATAGAAATCCGCCCGGCACTGGCTGACCTTCTGAGCGATCTGAGCCGCGAGCGATTGTTGGAACTGCTCCTGCAACTGGCTGAAATCCACCCCGAGATCGTGGAGACGATAGAAGAATTTGTCCATGCCCCGGCTGTTGTGCCCACCTCGCCTGCGGCAACTCCGCCTCCCCTAGATCTGGCTGCCCTACAGCGGCAGATCAAAGCCGATTTGCGTGCTTCCCGCCGGGAATACTACAATGACTACTGGGATGGTGACTATGTGGAGTTCGGTGCTGCCCTGGAGCCTGCCCTTAAATGTGTGGATACATTGCTGACAGCAGACGATGCGCGCGGGGCGCTCGCTGTGTTGGAGGCAGCAACCGTAGCCTGGATAGACGGGACCCGTGCTCTGGACGAGGAGATAGTAGACTACATTGTAGAGGATGAGCACCTGGCCGACCTGGGCAGAGCATGGGCCCGTGCCTTGCTCCAGGCCGACCTGACCGCTCAGGAGCGAGCGCGCTGGAGCAAGACCCTGAGCAACTGGGCCCGGACCATGGCCGGTGGTGAGGCACTGGATATCGCTGTAACCGCTGCCGGGCACGGATGGGATTACCCGCCGCTGGTCGCTGCCATGCAGGGCCACATCACCGAAGATGGCGCATGGGAGGGCGATGCTCCAGAGTTCGCCGATGATCTGGCTCTCATCCGTCTGAGTATCCTGGAGCGACGCGGGCAGTTTGAGGAGTACCTCAACCTGGCGCAGGCCGAGGGGCAGTTCCTGCTCTACCTCCAGATGCTGATCCGTCTGGGACGTAGTGACGTGGCGCTAAAGGAGGCGCTGGAGTTCCTGACCGAACCGCAGGAAGTGCATATTGTTGCCCGTGCACTGGTGGAGCATGGCAATGTGGAGCAGGGTCTTGAGCTGGCCGCATATGGTCTGAGCCTTGAGTCGCCCAGAGGCAAAGGAGAGCTGGCCGGCTGGTTGAGGGATGAAGCATACTCACGCGGCCGGACAGAGCTGGCCCTGGATGCCGCATGGAAGGCTCTGGAGGCAGACGTTACCCTTGCCAACTATGTATGGCTGGCAGAACACGCAGAGCAATGGCCGAAGCTACGGCCGCAGGCACTGAAGCTGGTGGAATCAAGCCAGCGCCTGACAGAGGTCGTGAACATTTACCTCCATGAGCATATGTACCGTCAGGCTATGGAGATTGTGGAACACAAACCCTGGTTCGGTGACCTTGGAGCGTTCATAGATGCGGTCAAGGGGGAGTACCCTGACTGGGCATTCCGGAAATGTCGTGAACAGGCCGAACGAATCATTGACGCTGGTAAAGCGGACCAGTACGGCATCGCTGTGAACTGGTTGCAGCGCGGGCGGGACATCCTGCTGGCTGCAGGCCGTGGCGCAGAATGGGAGGCGTACCTGAGTCAGTTATTGAGCATCCACTGGCGCAAGTACAAGCTTGTACCTATGCTGGAGCGTCTCTCCCACCGCGTCTGAGCTGCTCTTGCCCCGTTGAAAACGCACCCGATGGAACAGCACTGGTTTATCCCCGGCAGGCCTGGCTCTTCTCTTGGGCCGCTTGCCCGTTATCGCCCCATCCAGGCGACGCGGGTGGTGGAATCTTACGTGCGCCACTTCACCCGCCCGGGCGAACTGGTGCTGGACCTGTTTTGCCAGGGGGGAGTTGCTCTGCGCGAGGTGAGCACAGCCGGCCGCCGTGCGCTGGGCTTCAGCGTTAATCCACTGCTTGTCCTGATCACCCGCCTGGAACTGCAGCCCCCCGATGCTCACGCACTTAACCGCGCCTTCACCCGTCTTGCCGACAGCCCCAAGGGAGAGACTTTACTCCGTCATCATCTGAACGCTCTTTGTCGCTCGGCCTGTCCGCACTGTGGCACTCCAGGAGTGGCCAGGTGGTTTGCCTGGGAGCGCGAAGGGAATCATCCGTTTCGCAAGATGGTGGACTGCCCGCGTTGTCAGGAGGCACGCGAGGGGCCAACAGATGATGAGGACCAGGCAGCCGCCCGCCGCATACCGCCACGTGGCCTGGCCTATTACTACGCACTCGACCGCACGGTGCCACTCAACCATCCGGCAAGAGAACGTGCTGCCGAACTCGTTGCGCTGTACACTCCACGCAACCTGTCCGCATTGATGGACCTGGTGACCCGTCTGGAGACTATTGATACCGATGATCAGACGCGCCTGGCATTGACAGGCCTGCTCCTTGCCAGTCTGGACAGTGGCAGCAGCCTTGACCCCTACGGTGAGGTACGCCCACGCCCACGTACCCTGCGCCTCCCATCTCGCTACCTGGAGCGTAATGTGTGGCTGTGCCTGGAAGAGGAACTATCAAGCCTGCAATGTGGTGAGGATGCTTCCGCCGACACAGGAGTGGCAGAAGCATCAGACGTTACCGCTTTGATAAGAGGAGAGGCTGAGGGATATGCGGTAATAGAATGCGCAGCCCGTGGAGTGCCGAAATTTGTGCCGCCCGGGAGTGTGGCACTGATACTGGCTGATCCACCCCGCCCTGATGGCGTCTTCTGGGCCCTTTCGGCTCTGTGGACAGGCTGGCTGTGGGGCTCTCAGGCTGCCCGTCCTATGTGGCCTTTCCTGGCGCGTCGTCGCTTCGATTGGGAATGGCACTGCCGCGCCCTGCGGGCATCACTTGAAGCGGTCGCCCCGTTGCTTACCCCAGATGGCCATCTGCTTATCCTTTTCTCTGATCCCAACCCTGCTCTGCTGGAATCCGTGTCCCTGGCAGCCTGTGGGGCGGGATATGAACTTGAGGGATGGGGCTACAGCCCTCAGGTTGGATACCGGTCAGTGTGGCGCCGACAGCCCCGCCGGGCGCAAAGTGAGCCGCAGCCCGTCAACACAGAGGCGCTGAAACAGAAACTGCTTGCTCGGACAGAAGATGTGGTCCTGCGCTCATTGCGCGAGCGGGGAGAGCCGACCGGTTCCATGTTGCTCTACGGCAGCGTCTACGCGGCTCTGGCAGCGAGTGGGCTTGCAGCAAGCGCCATATCCCTCCCTGAGGGGCAGCACAACGACGTGTTCGCACTCATCGCCGAGACGGTGCGCTGCGGCTTCGAGCGTGCTCAGCTCCTCCAACTTGCAGGCTGGGACGAAGAGGTTCTGTGGTGGCTCCCTGATGAGAAACGTGCCGCCGTACCTCTTGCCGATCGCGTCGAGCTTCTGGTGTGGGAATTGCTGGCCCGTCAGCCGGTCTGGCAACTGGACGACCTGGTGAATGCGGTCTATGCTCGTTTCCATGGTCCACTGACACCTGAACTGGCGCTTGTCCTGCTCTGTGTGGATTCCTACAGTCTGCGGGATGGGGAACTGCTCCGCCTCAGGCCTGAGGATATCCCTCACCACCGGGCGGAAGAGCTTAAAGCCATCAGGCGTGATCTGGTGAAACTGGGGCGGCATCTGGGATTCGTGGTCAAACCGGGTGCGAAGTGGGAAGTGCGCTGGCAGGACAGAGACGGGCTTTACCTGTTCACCATTTCGTCAACGGCCTCGCTGGGGCGTTACCTGCTTGCCGGTCGGCAAAAAGATGCCGCGTTACAGCGCTATCTGGTGATACCGGGAGGACGTGCGCGGCTGGTCAACTTCCGCCTGCAACGCGATCCTCGGCTGTCTCAAGCGACCGCATCTGGCGGATGGCAGTTTCTGAAGTTTCGTCACCTGCGCCTCCTCCTGGCAGAGCGAGAGCTGGACAGGAATGCGTTTAAGAACATGCTCGGATTGGACCCCCTTGTTGAGCAGGGGGCAGTTCAAATCCCATTGTTTTAAGGCATGATGGCAAAAGTGACACGTGGGGCAGGCTTTCTAGCCTGTCAGCAGCCTGGAAAGGCTGCTCCACGCGCGCTTTTGCAACAATGCGTTTTAAGCCATCCGGTTGAAGCGAGCCAGCGCCGGTGTGCAGTGACCTGTGTGCACCGGCATCTTTAACACAGTCCGACCTGTGAGTGCGTGGCTGACACCGTGTGTCACTGCACTCATCCAGGATTTTAGTGCCTATCCGGAAAACGTAACCGATGCATCCCTATGCGTTGGTAAAAGCGGCATAGGGATGCCGCTTGTACGGTTTTTCGGATAGGCTCTTAGCTACAGTCTGGAAATATGGAGCACAGTCTATGAATGGACGGAGTACATTTCGCTTTTTGGCTCTGCTGATGGTAGGTGTTCTGGCATTGGGCGGGGTAGGGCTGTTGATGATGTACCTGAATCGGGCTGCCACAGCCACACCCACGCCGATCCCGCAGCCTTCACCTGGGCTACCCCGGGAGCAGGTTATCGCGACCGTAAACGGTCGTGCCATCTCGCATACCCTTTGGGTGGAAAGCGTGCTGTTAGACCAGGTCATGAGCGGCATGGCCGGGCAGCCCGCCCCGACGCCAGAGGAGACATTGCAGCGTCTGATCAATGAAGCATTGATACTGGAGGCCTTCCCCTCCGCGCGAACCCCGTCCCATTCCGAGATCGAAGCACACATCGCAGCAATGGAGCAGAGCTGGGGAGTCGAAGACAGTGCT
This sequence comes from Anaerolineae bacterium, assembly GCA_034435075.1. GTDB lineage: Bacteria > Chloroflexota > Anaerolineae > B4-G1 > B4-G1 > JAOAAG01. Next base: position 7,367 of record DAOTYA010000228.1, on the reverse strand, counting down.
GTTGCCAAAGCACTTCGGGAGATTGGTCTGAGCAGGACAGTGCTGGAGCAATCTGTCGGCCGCCTCCTGAGAGTACAGGCGGCTGTCGAAGCGCTGAGAGCGCAAGGGTACGATGAGAACACCTGGCTGAAGGGCAGGCTGGCAGAAGCCAAAATAGAGATCAATACAGAGCTTCAGCAAACCACTGTGTTTCCAACCCCATCCACCCTGACAGCGGCCCCGACACCGACTGTACTGCCCTCACCGACCGCGTCGCCGCCTGTCGTGAGTTCCCCAACGCCTGCCGGTTTGATTGCAAATCTTCCAACAAATGCCCCGGATTTCACGCTTGAGCGCGTTGATGGAGGATGGTTCACACTGACCAAACAACTGGCATCAGGGCCTGTAGTGCTGGTGTTTTTCCAGCGATGTGGCTGAGGGCCGGACAGGACGCAACTCGTGCAGTTGCAACAGAATTATCAGGCATTTTTGGAGAAGAACGCCGAAGTGGTGGCACTGGCTGTGGCTTCTGCTTCTGCCGTTGGCGGGGTGCGTCAGGCAACCGGGGCTGCATATCCCATGCTCGCCGATCCAGACCACAAAGTTGCCGAGGCATATGGGGTATATAACCTGCTCGGTGATGGGCTGGCGGCACCCTCCGTGTTTGTCATTGACACACGTGGCAACATTGTATGGAGCCACATCGGTAGCAACTCTGGTGATCGCCCGGGTATAGCAGAGATATTAGAGCACCTGCCCTACGAATAACCAATAGGATTTACGCAGTTCCCACCCTGAACGTGACCGGCACTTCGGAAATGGTCACCGGGAGCCTGCACAGGAAGGTTTCGCATCCCAGGAAGTGCCTGTGGGGGGGAATTAAGTTCTAACCAATTCGACGGGAATAAGGTGCGGGTTATGACCGCGCAGCACGCAGGCTTGACTTTTCAACCTATTCCAATATAATTTCAGCGGCAGCGAATGAAACTGAAAGCCTTGTGGGCACATATGGGGCTGTTGGCATTCACGCCCCGCTGATTTTGCTGGTTGTAGTACTGTTGATGATGACATTGCTATCAGCACACTGCAAAAAGAAGGTCCGGAGGCAAGCCTGTTGTCCCACTCACTTGAACGGGAGAGCAGGCCTTTTTATTTATTCAGGAGGTGAAGTCACGCGTATTATTGAGCTACCAGTCACCAGAGAAGTTAACCCGACATTACATCTAAGGAGGTTGCCGTATGGAGCTCAGTCGAAGGGATTTCTTGAAGCTCTCAGTGGCCGCGGCTGGCGGTATGATGCTCCCCGCCGGTCTGTCGAAGGCCGCACTCGCAGCCAGCTTCCCTTTGCACAAGCCCGTTGGTGAGACACCCACCATATGCTGCTTCTGCGGTGTAGGGTGCGGCGCTATTGTAGCGGCAGCGGGCAGCCGGGTGCTCAATATCGAGGGCGACCCCGATAATCCCACCAATCAGGGTTCTCTGTGCAGCAAGGGCATGGCGCTGGCGCAGATCAACACAGTTGACGGAAAAACTAATCCTAAGCGCTTGCAGAAGGTCAGATATCGTGCTCCTGGTTCCTCTGTGTGGGAGGAGAAGGATTGGGACTGGGCATTGGATCGTATCGCCCGGCTGGTCAAAGACACCCGAGATCGGTATTTTATCGAGACCGACAGCGAGGGCCGCACCGTCAATCGGCTGGAGGCTATTGCCAGCCTGGGCGGCGCCGCCTTGGACAACGAAGAATGTGCGCTGATCTCCAAGGCGATGCGCTCGCTGGGGCTGGTCTATATAGAGCATCAGGCCCGCATATGACACTCCCCTACTGTTGCGGCTCTGGCAGAGTCGTTCGGTAGAGGAGCAATGACCAATCCCTGGACGGATATCAAGAACAGCGATTGCATCATGATTATCGGCAGCAACGCTGCCGAGAACCACCCTATGGCTTTCAAATGGGTGACCCAAGCGATTGAGGAGAACGGTGCGACGCTGATAAGTGTCGATCCGCGCTTCACGCGCTCGTCCGCCAAGGCTGACATCTACGTCCGTATACGTTCTGGCACGGACATTGCCTTCATCGGCGGGATGATCAAGTGGGTGCTGGACGACATGGAAGCCCACCCCGAAAAGTACAACATGACGTACCTGGTCGAATATACCAACGCGAGCTTCCTGATTGATCCGGCGTTCAAGACGGCTGCCGAGCTGGACGGCAAGTTCTCCGGCTTCCAGCCCAGCGACCAGAACCCCGCCTTCGGCAAGTACGACAAGAGTACCTGGAAGTGGCAGACGGACGAGAAAGGCATACCACTGCGGGACCCGACGCTCAAGGACCCTAACTGCGTCTTTCAACTGCTCAAAAAGCAATTCGCCCGCTACGATGTGGACACCGTTTGCAGCATCACCGGAGCGGATAAGGCCGCTTACCTGAGGGCCTGCGAAGCCTATGCCAGCACGGGGGCGGTGGGCAAGAGCGGCACCATCCTGTACGCGATGGGTACAACACAACATACCCACGGCACACAAAACATCCGTGCCTATTCGATCCTCCAGTTACTGCTTGGTAATATCGGCGTAGCGGGCGGGGGTGTCAACGCACTGCGCGGCGAGAGCAATGTCCAGGGGTCAACCGATCATGGTTTGCTTTTCCACACCCTGCCCGGCTATCTCAGCCCGCCCGCAGCTGACCAGGCCACGTTACAGGATCACCTGAAAGCCAGACTGGCCGTCTATGCCACCTCCGATCCGAAGAGTGCGAGCTGGTGGCTGAACTACCCCAAGTACTTCGTCAGCCTGCTCAAAAGCTGGTATGGTGATAACGCGACGCCTGACAACGACTTCGGCTATGCCTGGCTGCCCAAACTCAACCCCGGCACCAACTACTCCCACATCGCCCTCTTCGAGGCTATGGCTGCGGGTACTATCAAAGGGCTATTCTGCTGGGGACAGAACCCGGCTGTAGGGGGGCCCAACTCCTTCCGCGAGCGCCGGGCACTTCACAACCTGGACTGGCTGGTCAGCGCGGACCTGTGGGAGACAGAGACTTGCCTGTTCTGGCAGGAACCTGGTGTAGACCCGGCCTCAGTAAAGACCGAAGTCTTTGTCCTGCCGGCAGCCGCTTCGTTTGAGAAAGAAGGCAGCATCACCAACAGCGGACGCTGGAGCCAGTGGCGCTGGAAGGCATTGGAACCCGTTGGTGAGGCCCGCCCTGACCTTGAGATCATTGCGGAGCTGATGCTCAGGATCATCGAACTCTACGAGAAGGAAGGCGGCCCGGTGGCCGATGCTATCACAAAACTGCGCTGGAAGAACTGGTACAATGCCAGTCCGCTCCCGCGCGGGGCCACCAGCCTGGTTGATCTGGTCTCCCGCGAGATCAACGGCTGGGCCGAGGCACAGATCCTCAACGAGGACGGGTCGGTCCAGTATGAAAAAGGCCAGCTTATTACCACATTTGCCCACCTCAAGGATGACGGCTCCACCTCGTCCGCATGCTGGATTTACACCAACTCCTATACCGATAAGGATGGAAATAAGCAACAATCCCGCGATAGCACTGACTACCATCCTGCCGGGATAGGGCTTTACTCGAAGTGGAGCTGGTGCTGGCCTATGAACCGGCGCATCATCTACAACCGGGCCTCGGTGGACCTGGAGGGGAAGCCCTGGGATCCTGAACACTTTGTGATCAAGTGGGATCCGGCCGCGAACGAGGGCAAGGGAGGCTGGGTCGGCGATGTGCCTGATGGCGGGTGGCCTCCGATGAATATGGAGGGCACACGTTACCCATTCATCATGAAAGCGACGGGGCTGGCCCATATCTTCGGGCCTGGGCTGGTGGATGGCCCGTTCCCGGAGCACTATGAGCCGGTGGAAAGCCCGGTCCGCAACCTGCTATCCGGCACGCAAAACAACCCGACCATCAAAATCTGGCGGCCTGAAGAGATTGCCAGTCCCGACGAATACCCCGTTGTCTGCACCACATTCCGGGTGACGGAACACTGGCAGGCCGGGCAGATGACCCGCAACATCCCCTGGCTGGTCGAATTGATGCCGCAGATGTTTGTGGAAATGAGCGAAGAGCTGGCGGAAGAGTTGGGCATCAAGACCGGCGAACTGGTCACCGTGGAATCTATACGTGGTAGCGTGCAGGGCACGGCCATTGTCACCAAACGCTTCAAACCGATGCTGATCGCGGGCAAAGTCGTGCACCAGATCGGTCTGCCCTGGCACTGGGGTTTCGCGGGCATGTGTACCGGCGACAGCGCCAACCAGCTTACCCCGCATGTGGGCGACGCCAATACAACGATCCCTGAATATAAGGCCTTCCTGGTCCGGGTCAAGAAAGGAGGCGTGTGATGAGCAAGGCAGTGCTTGTGGACCTGGTTCGCTGCATGGGATGTCGGGCCTGCCAGGTAGCCTGCAAGGCCTGGAACGACAACCCGGGCGATCTCACGACTATCTGTCTGGGCTGCTATGACAACCCACCGGATTTCACCGGCGATACCTGGAGCCTGATCCGGTTCACAGAGTTGGAGGACGAAAGCGGTCAGTTGCATTGGGTCTTCACCAAGCGGCAGTGTATGCACTGCGAGCACCCGGCATGTGTCTCGGCCTGTCCGGTCAGTGCTCTGCAAAAACTGAGCAGTGGCCCGGTTGTCTACAAAGCCCAGAACTGCATCGGTTGCCGCTACTGCATGATCGCCTGCCCCTTTCACGTCCCCCGCATTAACTGGGACGAGGTCCTGCCACCGATCAAAAAGTGCACCTTCTGCGCTGATAGACAGAGTGCGGGACTGGAGCCAGCATGTGTCAAAGCGTGCCCAACCGATGCGCTGACTTATGGCGAGCGTGATGAGCTGCTTGCTGAAGCCAGAAGACGTATTGCCGCCCGTCCGGATAAGTACGTGAACCATATCTACGGCGAAAAGGAGGCTGGCGGCACATCATGGCTGTACATCTCCCCGGTGCCTTTCACGGCACTCGGCTTCCCTGAGCTGGACGAGGAGCCTGTCCCTGAGCTGAGCGAGGCCATCGCCACTTACGGCACACCGAGTATGTTGCTCGGTGTGGCAGCTCTGCTGGGCGGGATATACTGGCTCACCAAGCGTCGGGCTGAAGGAATGCAGGAGCGTGCAAAGGAGAAATAGCGATGAGCGCCGTAACTAAAGAAAGATTTACTGTCCCTGTTACTTACGTGATCCTGGCGGCCATCGCTCTCGTGGGCGCCGTACTGGGCGTCATCCGCCTGGTGCGTGGCCTGGGACCCACCACTAACCTGAACAGCGGTTATCCATGGGGAATGTGGATCGCCTTTGACGTTTTCACCATCCCCTTCTCCGCCGTCGCCTTCACTATGGCCGCCGTGGTCCACATCTTTAATCAGGAGAAGTACCACGGATTGTCACGCCTGACCGTCCTGGCCGGCTTCCTGGGCTACCTGATGGTCATCCTGGTGCTGATAATGGACATCGGGCGCTGGGACCAGTTCTACAGCGTGCTGATGCCCTGGCGCTGGAATCTCCACTCGTTTATGTTCGAAGTCGCCATCTCCATCACCCTTTACTTCGGCGTACTCGTTTTGGAGATGCTGAGCGTTGTGTTTGAGCACAGCAACGCCGTAGTGATAACCTGGCTCAAGCGCCTGATCGTACTGATCGCTGCTGTAGGCGTGCTGCTCTCCACGGTACATCAGAGTTCGCTGGGGGCCGTTTTCGTTATCCTGCGGTTGCGGCTGCATCCGCTGTGGTGGACACCGTTGTTGCCCCTCCTGTTCCTGACCTCGGCGCTGTTCACCGGTTTCTCCGTGGCCGTCTTCCTGGGTATCGTTACCTGGCGCGCGATGGGTCAGGAGGCGCCGATGAAGCTGCTGCAGGGGCTGATCAGGGTGATCATCGTCATCCAGGTGATCTATCTGATCCTCAAGCTGGGTGACCTGCTGGTCTCAGGCGAGCTGGGACTGATCTTCGGCAGTGGGCGCTTCAGTCTCCTGTTTATCGCAGAGATGGTCGTGGGTGTGATTGTGCCGCTGATCATCTTCGGCTCTCGCGCCCGCTCCAGCCAGGCAGCGCTGATCGTTGCCACAGTGTGTGTGGTGTTGGGCATCGCTATCAACCGCCTCTCTATCGCATGGTTTGCTCTGGCTGCGCCACCTGAATATAGCTACACGCCCTACTGGATGGAATGGGGGATTACTATCGCTGCCGTCTGCGCTGCCATCCTCTTCTATTCCGCGGCTGTGCGCTATATTCCTGTGCTGCGCAAAACAGTAACAGAGGGTGCACACTAGGGCAGCTCGCGGGTGGGGCACTGTACAGTGCCCCACCTGTTTCTAAGTGCCTATCCGGAAAACGTAACCGACGCATCCCTATGCGTCGGTATAAGCGGCATAGGGATGCCGCCTGTACGGTTTTTCGGATAGGCTCTAAAGGGGCAGGAGGCAGAGGGATGTGTCCGTATGAAACTGTGTCCCGACGAGCGGTGGAGACCTGGCTATGGTTACCGTATCCGAAATCCTGATCCAGGCAGCGCAAAGGGAGCCGCAACTGGCGCCCTACTATGAATTCCATCAGGCTCTGCTGGCGCTGCAGGAGCAGGCAGAGCAGGCAATTACTGTGCCAGTAGAAATCGCAGAGGAGGAGGTGGCAACCCGGACGCGCCAGGGTTTGCCGGCAATTACTTTTGACCGGTTGCCGATTGACCCCCCGCGTTTTGCACAACTGGCTCTGGAACTGGCAAAGGTATTGCAGGACTTTAAGGTTGAAACAGGCGATCCCGTCCTGCCTGCTGATGAGGGGGAGTGGATCGCGCTGGCGCGTCAGTACTTTGCCAACGGTATGGCCATCTCGGAGGAGGCTCCTGCCTCGCCCGTGGGTGATGCTTCTCTCGCGCAGATGGCGATCAATCTGGCGCTGAAACCATATCTGCGCCAGGCTGCCCGGCAGGTCATGCCCTACATCAATCGAGATTTGTGGCGTCGTGGTTACTGCCCCGTGTGCGGGGGGAAACCGGATTTCGCGGCCCTCGACGCCGAAACTGGCGCACGTCGCCTGCTGTGCTCACGTTGTGACGCTCAGTGGCCCTACCGACGCATCGGTTGTCCTTTCTGCGGGACCTCCGACCACACTCAGATCGTTTACTACCCGAGCGCGGATGATGTTTACAGGCTTTATGTTTGTCAGGTATGCAGACATTACTTGAAAACAATTGACATGCGCAGGGTTGAGCGTGAGGTGTTGCTTACAGCGGAGCGTATCATCACTGTGGCGATGGACGCTGCGGCCCAACAGGCAGGCTACCTGGGGTGACGGAGGTATTGAGCGCGACCGTCCTGTCCGGGCCGCGCGGTGGCTCACCCGCAGTCCGATTTCTTGCTCGACATCATCCCCAAA
>DAOTYA010000227.1:0-5503 GCA_034435075.1 Anaerolineae bacterium | reverse complement strand
GGCTCGGGCCGGTCTTCAGACCACGCCCGACGCCGCACGACCGGCCACAATGTAGGGCAACTGCTCGCAGTTGCCCTACAACTGACGTCGCCACGGCCAGCCATAGCCTGCTCTCACTCCCTCTTCGCGCAAAAAAGTGACGGACACCCTGCCCGGGTTCCAGGCTTGACACTCTGCCGTATTATGGTAAACTATAAGCGCAACCTCACAGGCATAATGGCGAAGATCGGGAATAGTAGGCATCGTAGCGGGGTACAGAGAGTCGAACGCATGGTGTGAGTTCGATACCAGCGCCGGTGCTGAATGGACCCGGGAGCCGCCCGCCGAAATCCCTGCAGGAGAGTAGTCCGGGCCGGAGTCAACCACCGTTATCATGGTTGAGGGTATGACCGTACCCCGCAAGAGTGAGGCTGACTCTTCGCAGCCAGGACGTAACTGCCTACCCCTGCGACTGAAGTCGCCCACTTTGGGCCGCAGGCCGACGCCCGGCGCCGCAGGCGCCCGTATAAGCTCGATTTCCAATCGGCACACGGTGGAAGGCAGCCGGGCAGGTAATTACGCCAGGACATTGTGATCGAAGAGCAGCCTAATCAGGGTGGCACCACGAGCGTAGCACAGCGCCCGTCCCTGGAAGGGACGGGCGTTTTTGTTTATGAGCTGTTCGTGCAAGTTTTTGAAGAGGGTGTGTGATGTACATCAGCAGTGTGACGGTAAACAGCGATGCCTACCCCACCAGACGCTGCTATCCTTTTAACATACCGGCTCTGCGCAACTCGCCAGCGTTGACCTTCAGGGGTGCGGTTACCTTCTTCGCCGGTGAGAATGGATCGGGCAAATCCACCCTCCTGGATGCAATTGCACGCAAATGTGGCATCCATATCTGGGACAGGCCCAGGCGGCATCTGGCGCATGAAAACCCGTATGAGACACGACTGGCTGACTATATCACGGTAGAGTGGGCCAACGGGACTGTGCCCGGCTCCCTGTTCCAGGCGGAGACGTTCCGTGACTTCGCAGATTTTCTCGACGACGTGGCGCTCTGCGATCCAGGCCGGCTGGAGTACCATGGGGGACGCATCCTGAACACGTTATCCCATGGTGAAGCGATCCTCAGCTACTTTAGCGGCCGTTATCGGCTCAAGGGACTTTACCTGCTTGATGAACCAGAGACTGCTCTCTCTCCATCCAGCCAAGTGGCATTCTTGAAATTGCTACAGCGCCTGGAGACCCACGGTGGGGCACAGTTTATCATTGCCACCCATTCTCCGATCATCCTGGCCTGTCCGGGGGCCCAGATTTTCAGCTTTGACGGCAACCGTATCGAAGAGGTAGCTTACGAAGACACGGCACATTACAGGGTGTACAGACAGTTTTTCGTGGACCGGCGTCCCTTTTTGGAGAATGCCTGAGCTTGAAACCAGAGCGCGAAAGGGGGAATGCTATTGAGAAATACCAGACGTTTTTGATCGCGACATCAAATAAAATCGTAATTACCTGCCTGGTTGCCTGCCGCCGTGTGCCGATTGGAAATCGAACTTCACGGGCGCCTGTGCCGAACGCTGGCCGAAGGCCCAAAGTGGGTGACTTCAGTCGGCAGGGGCAGGCAGTTACATAAAATCACAGAAAGGAGACACAGAAGAGATGAGACAATACAAATATATTCTGGAAGAGAAGGAGCTGCCCACCCATTGGTACAACATCGTCGCGGATATGAAGGAGCCACCGCCTCCGTATCGTCACCCGGTGACGTTAGAGCTGCTGAAACCTGATGATCTGGCTCCAGTTTTTCCTCAAGCGTTGATCGAGCAAGAGGTGAGCCGGGAGCGGTGGATCGAGATCCCAGACGAAGTGCTGGATGTGCTGAAGATGTGGCGTCCCTCTCCTCTCTACAGAGCCTATCGCTGGGAGAAGGCGCTGGACACCCCAGCCAGAATTTATTACAAATGGGAAGGGGTAAGCCCGCCCGGCAGCCATAAGCCAAACACTGCTGTCGCGCAGGCATATTACGCTAAGAAGGAAGGCCTGAAGGGTTTCGCCACCGAGACAGGGGCAGGACAGTGGGGCAGCGCTCTCTGCTTCGCTACCAATCTATTCGGGCTGAAATGTAAAGTCTTCATGGTGGCGATCAGTTATCAGCAGAAGCCCTATCGGCGTATCGCGATGGAAACATGGGGCGGGGAGGTCGTGCCAAGCCCAAGCACAGAGACGAAGGCCGGGCGAGAGATTCTGGCACGTGATCCAGAAACCACTGGCAGCCTGGGCATCGCCATCAGCGAAGCGCTGGAATACGCCGTTACCCACGAGGGCTTTAAGTACTCGCTGGGCAGCGTGGTGAACTTTGTGCTCCTCCACCAGACAGTAATAGGTTTAGAGGCCAGAAAGCAGATAGAGATGGCAGGTGACTATCCTGACATCATCATCGGCTGTGCTGGTGGTGGGAGCAACGCGGCCGGGCTGATCTATCCTTTCCTGAAGGATAAGCTGACCGGTGAGAGGCCCAATCTGCGCGCCATTTTCGTGGAATCCACTGCCTGCCCGAGTATGACCCGGGGTGTTTACGCTTACGACTGGGGGGACACCGCTAAAACGGGCCCTGTGGTCAAGATGCATACTGTGGGGCACAGTTTTATTCCGGCACCAGTGCATGCGGGAGGGCTGCGTTACCACGGTATGGCGCCTACAATCTGCGCCCTGCTTCAGCAGGGGGAGGTGGAGGCCAGGGCATATCACCAGAACGCGGTGCTGGAAGCGGCTGAAGGATTTGCGCGCGCCGAGGGCTTTATCGTAGCTCCCGAGACCGCTCACGCGGTCAGGGCTGTTTATGATGAAGCGATGGCCTGCAAGGAGAGCGGTGAGTCCAGGGTCATCCTGTTCAACGCGAGTGGCCATGGTCATTTCGACCTGGGCGCCTACGATGCTTTCCATCGCCGTGAACTGCCCGATTACGAGCTGGAGGATGAGAGGATCCAGGAGGCACTGAAGGACCTGCCTCGCATCTGAAGCTGACAAAGTTACTCTCACAGTAGCCATCCGGGCCGATTGAGATCGCCACCGTCAGGTGCTTCGTGCCAGGCATCTTCTGCGCCGACACAAACCTGAACGGTTATCTTTCACAGACCTCCGGGTGCTGCCTTCGTGCGCCCCGGAGGTTTATGTTGTGGCAGGATTCCGCCCCATCACCCGCTCTCTACCGGCACACGCCTACCTGATAGAGCATGAACATTTGACATTCCGCCATGTCGTGATAGAATTGTATTGATTTAAAGTGACCGTTCAGCCCACTAAGACTTCCCTTGTGGGTGTTTCGTGCCCGTCGGGATGATTGTGGATTGCTCTTTTTTGGCAGGCAGCAGGTCAGCGCAGGTCTCTCACTGGATATGGTTCTGAACGGTCACGATTTAACATCGCCGTTACCTGGCAGATGCTCCTCAGGTTTGATGGCAGGTCACCACTTCAGTACCGGGCCTGCCTCTGGAACTGCTTCCCGGACCCGGCGTGACCGCATACTATGCAGGTAGCTGGGTTTTTTGTTGGACATCCGCCAGTGTAACAGCTTCACGGGGAGTTATGTAAATTAATGGATGCAGAGACTTTGACCCAGCAACAGGATATATTTGTTGAGCTGCCCGATTCAGACCGGGAAGCTGTGATAGAAGCACCAGAAGAACCAGAGCGTAACTTTGATGAATACCTGGCTCAAGAGTATGACTACGCGGCCCCCAGGTACGGGGAGATCCGTATGGGGGTCGTCGTGGGTGAGAATGAACACGGCCTCATCCTGGATATAGGCTTCAAACGCGAGGGCATCGTGCCGTATGAAGACCTGCAGCGCCTTGATGAAGAGGCGCGTGCCGGGCTTCAGGTCGGTGCCGAGGTGCCTGCTTTTGTAGTACGCCCCGAAGATAAAGACGGCCATCCCATCCTTTCCATCTACCAGGCCCGCATGCACAAGGACTGGGTCAGGGCTGAGCAGATGATGGAGAGCGGTGAGCTTTACGAAGGTGAGGTCGCCGGCTACAACAAGGGCGGTCTGATCGTGAAATTTGGCAAGCTGCGTGGCTTTGTCCCCGTCTCGCAGATCGTGGATATGCCCAGGCGTATGCGGGAAGAGCAACGTCGCAAGCGCCTGGAGGCGATGGTAGGGCAGCGTATAGGACTTAAAATTATTGAAGTGGACCGTCCACGCCGTCGTTTGATCTTTTCTCAGCGTAAGGCACAGCGTGAGTGGCAGGAATTGCAGCGGAAAAGGGTCATGGCCGCGCTTGCCCCGGGCGAGATAAGGCGCGGCAGGGTCACCAGCATAACAGACTTTGGTGTCTTCATTGATCTGGGAGGTGCGGACGGCCTGATCCACGTATCAGAACTCAGTTGGAGCCGCGTTGAGGACCCTCACCAGTTGCTCAAGGTGGGCGATGAAATAGACGTCTACGTGCTTGAGGTGGACGAGAAACAGAAACGCATCGCATTGAGCCTTAAAAGGTTGCAGCCGGACCCCTGGACACTCGTCAGTGAGCATTACAAAGAGGGACAACTGGTCGAAGGACGGGTTACCCGTGTGCTTGACTTCGGTGCTTTCATTGAGCTGGACCTTGGTGTGGAAGGACTGCTCCATGCCAATGAGATGATCGGGACACCAGAATTGAGCCCGCGCGACCTTGTCCACCCTGGTGACAGGTTGCCGGTCAAGATCATCCGTATTGACGATCGGCGTAGACGCCTGGCCCTGAGCGCCAGACAGGTGCGCAAAGGCGAGTGGGAACGCTGGGTTGCGGAACAACAGAGAGCCCAGGCTGCGGCCGGTAAAAGCCTGCTTGATGAGCAGACCGGCGTATCTGAGCCGGATCTCGCTGCCGAAGGAGAGTACGCAGAAGCGGAAGAAGTCGAGGAGAGCGCAGTGGTTAAATGAGCAAGAAGAAAGAGGATAAGATTGATATGGAGGGGACCGTTGTCGAGGCATTGCCTTCCACTCAGTTCCGGGTCAGGCTCGACAGCGGCCATGAGGTGTTGGCTTACCTCTCGGGGAGAATGCGTAAGTACTATATTCGCATTCTGCTCGGCGACCGCGTGCGGGTGGAGCTGTCTCCTTACGACCTGACCCGTGGACGGATCGTTTACAGGTACAAACGCTCCGCAGACGAGCCAGACTACGACTACTGAGAATCACCACTTCATCGCCATAAACGCCGGGTGCAAATTGGCTGTTCCCTATCCCCAAGAACGCGTAAAGCCCCCGGTGGTCTCTGCTGCCCGACAACCCCCCCTTGACCTTCAAGATGGCCCCGTTACCTGCGGTCGGTTTTCTGGTATCGCTTCTATCTGACGCAGATATTGAAAGGGTGCAGTTGCTCTCATCTGGGCCGCATCTCAAGTGAGTCCACAGGTGGGTAGTGCTGCCGTTTCGGTGCTTTTGATAGAGAGGTTCTTATGCATTGGCTCGGCTTGAGTTTCGGCTCTCTCATGCACAAAGGCGATAAAGCTTTCCCGGTCACCGTTCACTTCAATA
>DAOTYA010000226.1:0-19360 GCA_034435075.1 Anaerolineae bacterium | reverse complement strand
ACTCCCAGCTCTCGCCCGTCCAGGTGTAGAGGTCGAGCGTCTCCCACGGTTCTGCGTCGTTAGGGACCAGCACGTCTATCGTCACCGGCTGCGTCACTTTGCCACGCACCTTGATGAGGTAGAGCGGGCTTTTGATGGTCAGGTGGGGAGGAAGTGCCACAACCGCCCGGTGCAGTTCGCGCCCGGCCGATCCTTCGAGCAGTTCCAGGCGCGGGATCGAGGAGAGGCGCACCCGCAGCCAGCCGGTGAAAGTGGCTTGGTCAACGCTGAGCGTTATCCCGTCGGGATGGGAGGCGGAGTTGCCGGCAGCGCTGAGCGTCTCGTAGCCGGTGAGGCCCAGCCAATTCAATATGATGAGTGAAAACAAGAGCAGCGCCGCCGCCAGGACGCACAGTCCAAAGAGTAAATAGCGAAGTGGAAAGCCTCTGTGACGGACATGTTCTGCAGTGGGGTGTAGCCGGGCTTCTGTCCGCGGCAGAGGTTGGGGCGGGGGCAGCGGCTGCTCCGGCAACTCTTCCATAGCGATCAGTTCCTGTAACTCTCTTGCCAGGGCGGCAGCCAGAGAATCGAGAGCAGGGGGTGCTTCGGTCGGCAGAGGAAAGCCGCACTCCTGGAGGCGCGCCTTCAGAGTGGCCAGGGAACGCGGTCCAAAGCCCTCCAGGCTGGTAAGTGCTTCATCACCGCGGCTGAGTGCAGCCAGGACATCGCCGACAGAGTTGAAGCCTGCACTGAGCAGGATGTTTCTGATCCGCGCAGGAAGTCCTAACTCTGTTATAGGGAGGTCGGGTGAGGGCCATTTTCCCTGCTGGCCCGGTACTCGATTCATCGCACTACCTCATAGAGCTTGTGCACCAGTCTGGCCGGGGTAACGCGACGCGCCCTCCGCCACTGGCGGCGGATCCAGCGCTTGAAAAAGTTGAACGGTTTGCGGCGCTGGCTTTCCATCATTGCGCGGTGCAGGAATGCATAATCCTGCCCTTTAATCTTCGGTTCGGTGGGGTTGCGTCGGTAGGAATCGTAGTCGGTGATGCGGCTGAGGCCATGTTCGACCACATAGTCATACAGGTCAGTGCCCGGGTGAGGGGTAAAGAAGGCAGGGCTGTAATAATCCGGATCAATTTCCTTCATCAGCCGCACCGTGTCCATGACCTCTTCCTTTGTCTCAGTCGGAAGTCCCAACATATAATTGGCCCATATTGAAATGCCGTATTTGCGACAGATGCGAGCAGCCTGGCGGTTTTGCTCCACAGTGGTGCCTTTGCGGATGAAGCGGAGCACCCGGTCATTCCCGCTCTCAAAGCCAATGAAGTAGCCGCGCAGGCCTGCTTCAACCATACGAGCCACCATATCCTCATGCTTCACGATGATGTCCGCCCGGCTCTGACAGAAGAAGGGCTGAGTGAAACCCTCCCGCTTATAACGCTCAGTGAATTCCATCACCCATTCACGATCCTCTGTAAGGCAGTCATCGTGGAACATGAACGAAGCAATACGATAACGCCCGACCAATTCGTGCAGTTCGGCAATGACATTATCCACACTGCGGCGACGGGTGCGTTTGCCAAACAGATAATCCTCCCCGGGCTTGCAGAAAGCGCAGTTATAGATGCATCCGCGGCCGGCAATAATGGTGACGAAGGGAGGGGGTAATTCCTCGACAAAGGGGACTTCCGGTGAATCAAGATCGTAGCCCCACTTACGCCACTCATCAAGGAACAGTTCCCGGTCGGCAAAGGGGATGGCGTTCAGGTCAGGGGGTTCGCCGCGCAGCACGCGATAGGGCGGCGGGGTGCCCGCCTCAAGCAGTTGCAGTAACTTGGGGAAAGTCACCTCCCCCTCGCCGGTTACCAGGTAATCAACATGAGGAATGCGTAACGCATCCTCCAGGGCGATGGTGACGTGAGGACCTCCGATAACAGTGATGACCTCGGGATTGACTTCTTTAACGATGGCGATGGCCTGACGGGCAGGGTTATAGTCAACGCTCATCATCGTCACACCGACAACATCAGGCGCGCGTTCGGCCAGCACTGCCCGAAAATGGTCCCAGCCGCTCAAGGCCCGGAGATCAATCAGATTGACCTGGAAACCCTGGGCTTTGGCCGCGGCGCTGAGAGAGGCCAGCCCATGTGAGATCCACCCTGCCTCCATCCCCCGCTTGAGTGAGTTGAACCCAAAGCCGGCAATGCCGGGGTAGATCAAAGTGGTTTTCAATTTTCGCACGGGTCCTCCCGGATTCTTAACAAGGCATCTCCGTCCGCAACCTCATCTTTGAGACACGTACCCACCGGGATGCACACGGATTGTAGAACTTCATCATCGTTCTTGATTCTATATGGCGGGTATGTTTTTGTCAAACGTAACATTCAGGCGATTGAATTGAAATCGCCCTCCTCAGGCGCTTCGCACCAGGTGTCAGCCTGCGCTGACATTGCCCGGTAGGGTGGCAAGGAGCAGGTCGGCGCGGGCGCCGCCAGGCACAGTATGCCCAGGGGGACTGATTGCCAATCAACGCGTAGTGGCGGCCAGCCGGGTAGGTAATTACGAGTAATCACTGACAAATACCGCAACCGTCCTGGAAAGCCCAGGGAGTCCGCAAATCTTCTGCGCTTCGTAGCGTTAATCACGGCTGATGCCCGGGCGCCATCCCCGCATACTCAGGCCGGTCAGCCGGCCGCTTCCCCTGCCAGAACGGCCATCATATAGGCGTCATGGTAACGACCGTCTCCAAAGAGGGCCTCCCTGCGCGTCCCCTCGCGGATGAAGCCGGCCTTTTCGTAGCATCGGATGGCCCGGAGGTTCTCGGCCACCACTTCCAGCTCGACCCGGTGCAGGTTCAATTCCTGGAAGGCGAAGCGAAGTGCGGTACGTACAGCATCGGTGCCATACCCGCGTCCCCAATAAGCTTTCTCTCCCAGCACTATGCCCAGTGTGGCATTGCGGTTTTTCCAGTCCACCCGATGGAGACCGATGTTGCCGATGTGTACCCACCCCTCCTCTGTTCTGGCCTCTATGGCGAAGATGAACTCGTCCTGTTTATCCAGGTGTGCCTCGAACCAGCGTTCCTCGCGCGCTTTGGAGAGAGGCTTGTACATCAACAGATAGCGACGTACCTCGGGGTCGTTGAACCAACGGACGAAAGCAGGAATGTCTTCTCTTTCAATGGCACGCAGTCTGATAGATTCCCCGAACAGCATCTTCTCGCTTCCTCCGTAACAATTTATCTTGCCCTGGCCCTGGCAGCGTTATTGGCGATCAACCCGGCCACCGCGCCGGCGCCTATGCCGTTGTCAATATTGACTACAGCCAGGCCAGGGACGCAGGTCTGAAGCATCGAGTAGAGCGCCGCGATACCGTCACCACCAATGCCGTAGCCGATGGAAGTGGGGAGGCCGATCACCGGCACATCCACCAGCCCGGCGACCACAGAGGGCAGCGCACCGTCCATGCCGGCAGCCACGATCAGCACATCCACGCCATGCCCATACAGCATGGCTTCCAGCGGTTCGAACAGTCGGTGTAAGCCCGCCACGCCAACGTCATAGGCGGTATATACGGTGCATCCCATCTCCCGGCATACCAGTGCTGCCTCCTCTGCCACCGGAATATCGGAAGTGCCGGCGGAAAGCACACCCACACGTCCGCCCGTCTGTGGGCGGACGAAGTCCGGGCGGCGCAGCACAGCGGCACGGGCAGGAGCTATCCACTCCAGCTCCGCCACCGTCGCAAATTCCTGATGCAGCCGTGCTTCCAGCTCCACTCCCACCCGGCTGAGGATGGCACGCCCGGTGCGTTCCAGGAAGGCACGAGCAATGCCCAGGCTTTGTTCGACTGTTTTGCCATCTGCCAGGATGATCTCGGGAACGCCCTTGCGACGAGCGCGCTCGAAATCGGGTACGGCGAAGTGACGCCATTCGTCCTGTCGTTCGGTAAGTTGTTTCCTCAGTTCCTCATTCATTGTTTCACCTGTGCGCTATCGGGGTTCAAGCTGCCGCTGCGGAAACCCTCCAGATCGAGTGTGACGTAGCGATAACCCAGCTCACGCAACCTGCGGACGATCTCTTCGCGGGTGTCAGCACTTGAGAGCCGGGCAATCTCGGCCTCGGGCACCTCGATACGCGCCAGCGGGAAATGGTCGCGCACCCTTAGCTGGTCCAAAGCAAAACGCTCCCGCAGATAGGACTCAGCAGCATCAATGCGAGCCAGCGCTTCGCTGGTGAGCGGCGTATTGTAGGGGATGCGCGAAGCCAGACAGGCCATCGAGGGAAGGTCCCAGGTCGGCAGCCCCATGCGCCGCGAGAGCGCGCGTATGTCTTCCTTAGTGAGACCGGCCTCCAACAAAGGTGCGCGCACTCCCAGCTCCTCCGCAGCACGCATGCCAGGCCGGTAGTCGCCGGCGTCATCCAGATTGGCGCCGTGCACAAGCGCGGCCATTCCTTCCGCCCGGGCGATCTCGTACAGGTGCGCAAACAGCGCCTTTTTACAGTGGTAGCAGCGATCGGGACGGTTGGCAACAACATCCGGGTTCTCCAGCATCTCCATATTTACCACGCGATGCCTCACCCCCAGCCACGCCGCTATTTGCGCAGCCTGGCGTCGTTCTGCTGCCGGCGTCAGCTCCGAGTGCACGGTCAGGGCCACAACATGTGCCGTGCCCAGCACTTCGCAGCAGAGCGCCAGGAGCAGTGTGCTATCCACCCCGCCCGAGTAAGCCACGCCCACGCCAGCCAAACCGGCTATCAGCTCCCGCAGACGCTCCGTTTTGACTGTAAGGGCCTCCCCTTCCACAAGCATCTATACTTCCATCACCACTGGTATCAACACCGGCCGTCCTTTAGCCTCCTGACGGAGGAACTGGGAGAGAGCATTTTCCACCAGTTGCTCGATCTCCATGGGGGAAGAGTGCGGCGTGGCGCGTGCCGCCTCGAGCACCACGTCCTCTGCCCTGGTCAGCAGTCCCCTTGCATCCGGTATGGAAACGAACCCCTGTGTGATAATGCGCGGCCTGCCCACAGGTTGACCGGTATTACGATCGTAGCACAGCACAGCCAGGAAGAATCCGTTCTGCCCTAACACCTCTCGCTCGTGCATAATCGCTGGCCCGACCTCACCTACCCGTGCTCCGTCCACAAAGACGTAGCCGCCGGGCACCCGTTCACCGATCTCCAGTCGCTCGCCGAAGGTCAGCACGTAGCCATTTTCGACGACGGCGACGTTCTCCGGTGCGATGCCTAATTGACAGGCGATTTTGCCGTGTTGTTTAAGGTGACGCAACTCGCCGTGGATGGGGACGAAGAAGCGCGGGCGGAGGATGCCGATCAGGAGCTTTAACTCGTCCTGACTGGCATGGCCGGAGACATGCACCGGTGCAAGCGGGTCGTAGTAGACATCCGCGCCCCGCTGGAAGAGCCGGTTGATCACACGATGGATCAGTTCCTCATTGCCCGGGATGGTGTGGGAAGAGAGCACCACCGTATCCCCTTCCTGAATCTGGAGCGTGGGATGCTGACCGGTGGCCAGGCGGCTCAGGACGGCAGTCGGCTCTCCCTGCACGCCAGTGGCCATAATCACAACTTTCTGTGGTGGCAGGCGCGCCGCCTCTTCCAGGCTTACCAGCATTCCTTCAGGGATATTCAGGTAGCCCAGGTTACAGGCCATTCTGGTATTCTCAGCCATCGCTCTGCCGGCGATGGCGATTTTTCTCCCGTAGTCTGCTGCGACATCCACCACCTGCTGGATACGGGAGATCAGCGAGGCAAAGGTTGCCACGATCACCCTGCCGGTCGCCTCACGCATTACCTCGTGAAAGGCCGCATTCAAAGCCATCTCCGAGGGGGTGTTGCCTGGCCGCTCGGAGTTGGTGCTATCAGAAAGCAACACCAGGACACCGCGGCTGCTGAACTCGGCGAGTTTGGCATAGTCCGTGGGACGGCCGTCCACCGGGGTGTGATCAAATTTGAAATCGCCACTGTGCACGATCAAACCCGCTGGCGTGGTTATTCCCAGCCCTACTCCATCCGGGATGGAATGACATACATGGTAAGGTTCGATCGTGAAAGGCCCGATACGGATCACATCGCCTGGGGCGTATGTGTTTAACGTCACTCCTCCGGAGAGGCGACCTCTTTTCAGCTTCACGTCAATGAGTCCCTGGGTTAACCGGGTGGCATAAACGGGGACATTGAATTCCTCCAGGAAATGAGGTAGAGCACCGATATGATCCTCGTGCCCATGCGTGATCACGATGGCACGGATCAGGTCCTTTTTGCTTCGCAGGTAACTCCAGTCGGGGATCACGTAATCTATCCCCAGCATGTCTGACTCGGGGAACATGATACCGGCATCCACGACGAGAATATTGCGCCCGTACTCAATGGAGATCATATTCTTGCCGACCTCGCCCAGCCCACCCAGAGGAACAATGCGTAGCTTCTCGGCCATATCTGTATCCCCTTGTTGTTGTGGATTGAAAAATGCACCGCCCCGGCTCATCTTCGCTGCCTGGCGGTGCACTGTCTCTCCGCTGTACGGCAAAATGTTAACATGCCCCGATGGTTCTGTCAAACCCGTGGGAGTTGTGATTGACAACTGTTTATTTATGGATATAATGGCCTGCGCACCGGGTGCGCCAGTGCACTGACGCTGACAATAGTATCCTGGAGGGAGAAATGGCTATTACAACTGCTCTGGAGGCGCTCCAAGGAATTGCCAACGTGGATGCAGCCAAAATTCAGGGGCTGAACGCAGTGATCCTCTTTAACCTCACTGGTGAGGGCGGCGGTAAATGGACGCTGAAGTTCGAGAATGGTCAGGTAGAGCTGAGTGAGGGCGAGACCCTGACACCCAACATGACCATCTCGATGAGTGCGCAGGACTTTGTGGCTATGTCCAACGGCGCTCTGAACCCGATGGCCGCGTTTATGCAGGGCAAGCTTAAGATATCCGGTGACATGTCACTGGCTATGCGGCTGCAAAGTATTCTGGCTTAGACGCCGCATCGGCCGGATAGAGCCTGTAATCGCTGCTGCGACAATTCTACACTTACAGTACGCGCGCAACTCAGTGCTGAGGTCCGGTTATCTCCGCGGCAATGGCCAGTATCGGGCATAAGAGTAGACTGATCCAGGCGGCAGGCCTGATGCTGGCTTTGGTGGGGTATTTCGGCGCCTGGATTCCCCATAAAACGGCGGCCCTGACCATCACCGGTGCTGAGCTTGCGGAATGGGCCCGCTTCTTCCCCAAACCGGAAGGACGGGAGTGGTTCTATTTGCCGCTCATCGCTGTGTTCCTGCTTATCACTGTCCAGACCAGCCGCTCCACCTGCCCATCAATCCGTATTTGTGTTCCACTCGCCCTTATCTTTGCACTGTTGACTTTACTGCTCCCCTACACCATCCTGGACAACCTGCTCCGTAGCCTGGCTGCACGTACACCACCGGCCATAACGCCGGAGTACAGGGGACAGGTGAATCTCCTTATCGTGACAGCAATGCTTATGCTGATAGCTCCCTGGAGCACCCGCCTGCCGCCTTACGCGCGGGGAGCGCTGAGTGCGTTGCTGGCTTTGAGTGGCATTATTCCGGCCCTGTGGCGCTTTATCTCTCTTCGGGCCCACATTGCCGCGTTATACGGGAGCGGGAGCAGAACTATGACACCGGGATGGGGGCTGGTAACCTGCACGGCAGGATTCGTGCTCTTTGTGGCGGGGGCTATGGCGGAGGCAAAAGCGTCGGGCAGTTGAAGATGGGCAGAGCAACACCGTCACCAGTGGCCCAAAAGGTGAAATCGTTCCAATAGTAAGGGCTGGCAAAGACCATTGTTACGCTCCAGGTCACACCGTCTTCCCCATCTCCCACTGGTGACAGCGAGGAACCCAGGCTGTTGTCTCCTGAGGCTGCGCCGCCAGGGACAGTGATCTCGCGGATCGGCGTGTTGATGGTCAGCGCAGTCTCATCGGGCAGGCCACCGTAATCCAGGTCCCAATTGTACTGTCCGAACAGCCTGACACCCGGCGGCACATAGGGATACAGGGTCGCCCGGCTCACGGGATTGGTGCTGCCGGGGAGTGGAAGCGTCCAGGCATAGGCGAAGACACGGCTACCTGGAAGTGGGGAGTTTGTTCCCGGGTCGGTGCTGAGCGTTACATTGTAGAGATTCCCCTCCCATCCCTCCTTTCCTTCCACAACAAACTTGAAGAGGCTTTTTGTGCCGACCAGTTCTCCATCTCCAGCGGCGTAGGGGCCGAAGACGAGACTCCAATTCCCGTCGTATGCCGCCTCGTTCCCGATGGTGGTCTCCGAGAGCAATGTCCCCGAGCTCACACCGTCAGTCGGGTGAGGCGAACGGGCGTCGGGATGGGTATAGGCACCGACACCACCGTACACGGAGTACTTCATCGTTGTCGCCCCGACCGTTGCCTCGTCCAGCAGACCGCCGGT
Source organism: Anaerolineae bacterium (assembly GCA_034435075.1). Taxonomy (GTDB): domain Bacteria; phylum Chloroflexota; class Anaerolineae; order B4-G1; family B4-G1; genus JAOAAG01. The sequence continues at coordinate 10,922 of DAOTYA010000226.1, read as the reverse complement.
ATCAGCATCGAAGACGCGGAAGTAGATGGGGCCTGTGTATCCTGCAGGCACCTCGAAGAAAATGAGTTGCACATGGTCGTCATCGCCCGCCGCACCAGAGGCCTGCGCGCCGAAGGTAGATAGATAACCTGCCTCCAGCGTTGCGTCGGGGCTGGCAGGAGCGAGGGCCGTGTAAGCCCGCGCAAGTGTGGCAGAGCGGCCATCTGGCAAGGGGTTCATCACGGTGAGCGCGTATACACCGGGGGTTATCCCCTGTGGCACGGTGCCTGTCAGGGCAGTCGTAGAGGCCGCAGAAATGTTGATGAAAATGTTTGACCCCAATCTGGCTGTGGGAAATGGTGAAGGGATGAAATAGTTTCCCGTGATCAGTACATCCACAGGCACGGTGTTCAGCCCCCAGTTGGGGGTGATGCTGAGGACAACAGGTGGCGGTGGCAGCGTTGGCGAGGGTGTGGGCGTGTCGGTGGGAGGTGGTGTCGGTGAAAATATGTCAGTTGGGGTTGGTGTGTGTCCCGGTGTGTCGGTAGGCGGCACAGTCGTGGGAGTGTCGGAAGGCCGCGGAGTTGATGTAGGTGGCATGGTGGGCACGGGGGTGTCGGTCGCAACGGGGGGTGGCGGCGTGCGGGTGGATGTGGCAGTGGGCGTAGATGTGCCAGTCAGTGTCGGGGTTGGCGTGCTGCTCGGTGTTGGAGTCGGTGTACCGGTTGGTGTTCGGGTGGGAGTTGGCGTGCCAGTTGGTGTTGAGGTTGGTGTTAATGTGTCAGCAGGTGTGGGAGAGGCCGGCCAGGTTTGTGCAGGAACAGGCACTTCCTCACCTGCCGTGGGTACGGGTGTGGGAGGCGGGGATGGGAGAATCTCTGCCAGCACCTGTGGAGTAGGTGTGGGCACAGGCAAAGGAGCAAGCGTGGCGGGTGGCACGATGACCGGTGTGCCAACAGGGGTCAGGATGGTCAGGTCCGCAGGGGGAAGTTCCAATACCTCTGGTCGCAGTGGCTCATGGCGTACCTCGCCCGCCTCTCCCAGTTGTTCCAATTCCCGGTCCAGTTTCACCGCAGAAGACATATCAGCCTGTACCAGCCATGAGCGCACCGGGTTGAACGAGACGCTGGCTGTACACAGAAAGCAGGCGAAGCCAAGGAGCAATAGCAGCAGGAAGAGCAGGAGGTCACGCCGCCCATGTTTCTGCCTGTTCGGGTGAGGGCTATCGGTCATTGCATGGCTTCCCGCAACAGCCTGTTCAGTCGTGCAGAACGGGCAAGATAATGCTGAAGGTACTGCCAGCCCCAACTTCGCTGGTGACGCGGATTTCGCCTCCGTGGGCCTCAACAATGGCTCTGGTCAGGTATAAACCCACGCCCAGTCCACGCACATCCTCAGGCGGCATATTCGTCACCCGGTAAAAACGCGTGAAGAGCTGTTCCTGGTCTTTTGCCGAAATACCTATGCCTGTGTCCGCCACATCCAACACGATGTGTCCGTCTTGTTCACTCAGGCGCAATGTGACCGTCCCACCTGCCGGAGTGTACTGGAGCGCGTTACGGACCAGGTGCAGCACTGCCCAGCGCAGCCGTCTGGCATCACCGTTTATCAGAGGTAGCTCGGGGGGCAGCTCAACCCGGAACGTGAGAGGCTTTTCCTCCATGCGTGGGCGCCATTCCTCGGCCACATCTTCGACCACGGCACGCATATCCATGGGGCGTTTCAGCATACCCAGATGTCCGCTCGCTTCCATTTCGGAGAAGTCGAGCAGTTCGCTGACCATCGCGATCAGGTCATCGGTGTTACGGCCAATGACCTCAAGGAAATCGCGCAGGTTTTTGTCCAGCTCTCCCCCGGCGCCGGCAAGAATCAGGTCGCTATAACCCTTGATCGCAGTAAGGGGGGTGCGTAACTCATGCGAGACGTGGGTGATGAACCTGTCTTTCAGCCGTTCGGCCTCAACCTCGGAAGTGACGTCCCGCAAGACGAGCACAGCGCCCAGGTGCTTGCCTTCTTCTGTGCACACTGCTGTGGATTGGACGCTGATCACTTTGTTGCCCACTTCAAAACGTCGCCGTGCCAGGAATGGGCTGCCCTTCTCCCCTCTGCCGGCCGAGAGTTCGCGTAAGGGGCCGAGCATGAAATTGCTTGCCATCTCCTCCAGCATCTGGCTGGCGGTGGCGTTTAACGGTAGAAGGTTGCCCTCCACGTCTTCCAGGATAACGCCATCGTTCATGCTGGACAGGATGGCCTGCATACGGCCCAGTGTCTCCTCCAGCTTATAGGTGCGCTCGGCCAGCCGTTCGGTCATCTTATCGAAGGACTCGGCCAGGATGCCCACCTCGTCCTCGCTCACCACGCCGGTGCGCTGGCGGAGGTCTCCTTCCGCCACAGCCTGTGAGGTCTGCACAAGCTTCCTGATAGGGCGGGTAATGCGTTGGGAAATCCAGTATCCGATCAGGATCACGCTGCCCATACCCAGGGTAAAGATCAATGCGTAGGTGTTACGGGTTGCAACGTTGGTCTCGATAATGAAGTTCAGGGGAAGGGCTACGGCGAATACACCCAACGTGTCATTGCCAACGCTCAAAGGGCCATTGGCGGTGCGGTAATGCCGACCTCGCACGGTGACGTTACTTATCTCTGTGTTACCACGCCTGTATAAAGCGCTCTCATAAAGAGCCTGAGGAAGTGACAGCGCGTCCAGCAGAGCCGGTACTTCTTCAGCCGGCTCAGCGAAAGCAAACGTGGCATCAACAGCGCGGCCTCCGTCTAAGTAGATGATCACATCGGCCAGGGCCGTGTCCTTAAAATGGCGCAACAAAGTCTCAAGCGAGGTGCCGACAAGTGCCACGCCGACAAGTTCTCTGTTCAACCCCAGGGGGATGGCTGTGAAATAGTAATAGCTCCGGTTAACAGGGTGCTGCACCAGCCCACGTCTGGAGGGGATGGTCAGGTCCCTTGACTCAAGCAGGGCACTCACCATCTGGAGTTGTGACAGGTCCAGAGGCTCCTTGATCGGCGTATAGGAGCCGTCTATCTGCCGCATCAGGTGAGCCGCAACCTGACCCTCCGTGTCGGTAATGATCAGACACTCCACACCCTGATTGTATGCCTCCACGGTGACCAGGTCGAGCAACTCTTCGTAGCGTGCTTCCACCAGTGCTTCAGCCACTCCTCTGGTGTAGCCGATGGTCCGCGCTTTCTGGATGTGCTCTACCTCTTTGCGCGCTAAGAGATCCGATACCACCCGCCCTGCTTCCAGCAACTGATTGGTCAGACGCTCGTCAACGGATGTGACCACCAGCCTGGTCACCACATAGATACCCACGAGAGCGACAATGAAGGTGAGCACCAGGTAGGGCATAATGATTTTGTTGCGGATGCTTGCCGAGAAGAAATGGCTTATCCGTCCGAGCCACTGTCGTGGACTCCTCGCAAATTTCCCCTGTACCATTGTTCTCCCTGCTCCTATGGGGTGGCCAGGTAGGCCAGGGCCAGGCGTATCCGTTCCTCGATGGGCAGGCTCTCATCGCGGGGAAGGCTTTGAAGCGCCCGCTGTGCTTCGATCAGGCTGAATCCCAGGCCAGTCAACGCGGAAATGACCTCAGCATCTCTCTCTGTCGGCAGAGCCATAGCCTCTGCACCAACCGGCAGCATCTTGTCCTTCAGGTGAAAAATGATGGCTTTGGCGGTCTTGGGTCCTATGCCGGGCACGCGGGATAGCAGCGTTGGTTCATCTTTGATCACCGCCTGGCGCAGGGTATCTGGCGAGACGGTGTTCAGCAGCGCCAGCGCGACTTTAGGCCCCACGCCTGAGACCGTCAGCAGCAGTCTGAAGAGCGAGAGTTCTTCCTCGGTGAGGAATCCAAAGAGGGCCAGCTCGTTCTCACGCACGTACAGGAAGGTGAACAATTCCACAGGCTGCCCGATGCCGCTCACCCGGGTCAGGACTGTGGCAGGCACACGCACCTGTAATCCAATGCCATCAGTGCGTACAACCAGGTAGTCCTCGCCGATATTCCACACTGTGCCGCTTAGTCTGGCGATCATCTGGGCTTTCCCGGAGCCGGCCGGTGAACCGGATGCTCCTATCTCACCAGCTCGTTCCTGAGAGCGCAGCCAGGCGGGACGAGTGCAGGTGGCAGATGGCGACCGCCAGTGCATCGGCGGCATCGTCCGGGTATGGGGATTCTGCCAGCCCTAACAGCAGGCGTACCATCTCCTGCATCTGTGCTTTGTCGGCGCCTCCATATCCGGTGATCGCCTGCTTGACCACCAGAGGGGTGTATTCGATAACCTCCAGGCCTGCGTCGGCAAGCGCCAGAAGCACCACCCCACGAGCCTGTCCCACGCTCAGAGCCGTGCGTACGTTGCTGCCGAAGAAAAGCTCTTCGACTGCAGCGACATTGGGCTGCCATTCCCTTGTCAGTTGTTGCACCCCCCGGTAGATAAGCTGCAAACGCACTGCAAGTGGCCGATCGGATGGCGTCCTGATCGCTCCGAATGTCAGTGCCCTCACGTTGCCCGTTTCTTCCTCCACCACGCCGTATCCCGTGATGGCGGTGCCGGGGTCAATGCCGAGTACACGCATATCGAACTATGCTGCGCTCTCGTATTTGGACATGATGTCGTCGCTGATCTCAAGGTTGGAATAGACCTGTTGTGTGTCGTCCAGTTCCTCCAGTGCGTCAATCACCCCCATAACCTGGAGGGTCTCTTTTTCTCCCAGTTGGACTGTGGTCTTGGGCACCATGGCCAGTTCGGCGGTTTCAAACTGGACTCCCGCTCTTTCCAGCGCCTGGCGCACACTCTGGAAGTTTTCCAGCGAAGCGTAGACTTCGATCAGGTTGTCGCTGATGATCACGTCATCGGCGCCGGCTTCCACGGCAATCTCGAAAACACGGTCCGGATCCGCCCCATCGGGCGCGATGGCGATATAACCTTTACGTTCAAATTGCCAGGCCACGGCACCCGCATCTGCCAGAGTGCCGCCCATGCGGGTGAGCACACGGCGGATTTCGGCAATGGTGCGGTTCTTGTTATCGGTCAGAGCGTGGATCAGCAGGGCTACCCCGTTAGGGGCATATCCCTCGTACATCACCTCGAACAGTTCCTCGCCCTTCAGTTCGCCGGTGCCACGTTTGATAGCCCGTTCGATGTTTTCCTTCGGCATGTTGGCAGCCCTGGCCTTATCTATGGCCAGGCGCAGACTGAAGTTCGCTTCGGGGTTGCCGCCACCATCACGGGCAGCGATGGTGATCTCCCTGGCCAGGCGCGTGAACAGTTGACCACGCCTGGCATCTGTAGCTGCCTTTTTATGTTTTATAGTTGACCATTTGCTGTGACCAGACATGGCTCCTCCTTTAACATAGGGGATGACTGAACAGCCTGGACGAACCTGCCAGAGTGACGTGCGCATGTTTTGTATGGATTATACCATTGTGTGCTTTAATTGCACAAGTCGTGCCTGCGAACGGGGTTCCTGTCATTCTTTTGCATCCCCCGGCTCGGGCTGGTCTCCAGACCACGTCCGACGCCGCCGACCGGCCGCAGCGCAGGACAACTGCGAGCAGTTGTCCTGCGGAGACCGGGGCCTTCGATGCATATTGACTCATAAACCAAAACGGTTTATACTTTGAGTTGTGAAGCAAAGCCCCTCCCTGCGCGCTCTCATCGTTGGGGCCGGCATTGCCGGCATGCAGGCTGCGCTGGAGATCGCCAACGCAGGATATGGCGTCGTGCTTGTGGAACGACTGCCATCCATCGGTGGCCGCATGGCACAACTCTCGGAGACTTTCCCCACCCTGGACTGCGCCCAGTGTATCCTTACCCCGCGCACCGTTGAAGTGGGTCACCATCCATTGATCGAACTTATCACCTATTCCGAGATAAAGGACATCAGACCCATCCAGGCGGATGAGAGGGCAGGTTTCCGCGTGCTCATCCATCGTCACCCTGCGTATGTTAACTGGGATGTATGCACAGGCTGTGGCTACTGCCAGGAAAAATGCCCTGTCCGCGTAGACTCTGAATTTGAGCGTAACCTGGGGAAACGCAAGGCAATCTACACTCTCTCCCCACAGGCTGTGCCGAACAAACCGGTGATTGACCGGCAGCATTGCATTTTCTTCCAGCGAGGGAAATGCCGCGCCTGCGAGCGCTTTTGCCCGACTGGCGCAATTGACTACACTCAGGAAGCACAGCTTGTCGAGGTAGAGGTGCAGGCGGTCATCCTGGCGACCGGCTACGAGTTATACGATCTCTCCCGCCTGCCGGAGTATGGGGGCGGTCGGATGGTAGACGTGATAGACGCCCTGGCATTCGAACGTCTGCTTTCCGCTTCTGGTCCCACCGCGGGCAAAATCCTGCGTCCCTCGGATGGGACGGTGCCGCGCGAGGTGGTTTTTATCCAGTGCGCAGGGTCCCGCGATCCGGAGCGACACCTCCCCTATTGCTCTAAAATCTGCTGCATGTACGCCGCAAAGCAGGCTATGCTCTATCGCCATCGCGTCCACGATGGTCAGGCCTATGTTTTCTATATTGACGTCCGTGCTGCGGGCAAGCGCTACGACGAGTTCACCCAGCGAGCGATGGAAGAGGAAAATGTACTCTACCTGAGGGGCAAAGTCTCCAGGCTGATGCGCAGGGATGGCAAGGTACATGTACTTGGGGCCGACACCCTGAGTGGCCGCCAGATCGAGATAGCTGCCGATATGGTGGTGGTGGCACCGGCCATGCTGCCCCATCCAGAAACGCGCCGCCTGGCCGGGATGCTTGGTTTGCCGACAGATGAGCACGGCTGGCTGCTGCCCTTAGAGCCTCAGCTCCACCCGGTTGAGACTATCCGCCCTGGGGTATTCCTGGCTGGCACGGTCACCGGCCCTATGGATATCCCGGAGACGGTAGCTCATGCCGGTGGTGCGGCAGCTAAGGTACTGAGCATGTTCCTGCGCCAGACCGGGGCCTTGGTAGAGGGAGCTGGCTGAGATGGCTCGTATTGGCGTCTTTGTATGTCACTGTGGGCTGAATATCGCGGGCACAGTGAATGTGCAACGAGTGGTCGAGTCAGTGCGCAGCTACCCGGATGTGGTGTTCGCCACCGATTACAGGTATATGTGCTCCGATCCTGGCCAGACGCTGATTCGACAGGCGATCATCGAGTACGGGCTTGACGGGATCGTCGTCGCTGCCTGCTCCCCGACAATGCATGAGACCACCTTTCGCAAGGCCGCTGCAGCCGTTGGGCTGAACCCCTACTGTGTAGAGATTGCCAACATCCGCGAACAGGTTGCCTGGCCACATCAGAGTGAACCAGATAAGGCCACTGAAAAGGCGATAGAAACGATCGCCTCCATCGTGGAGAAGGTGCGTTATGACGAGCCGCTTGAACTGCTTACCTTCCCCGTTACCAGGCGTGCGCTGGTTATAGGCGGCGGCGTGGCTGGCCTGACCGCTGCCCTGGAAATCGCCAACGCAGGCTACCCGGTGATCCTTGTCGAGCGCTCGGAACGCCTGGGTGGACATGTAGCTCAACTCTCTTACCTCTATCCTGATTTCGATGCCAGCGAAGCCCTTCTGAAACCACTTATCGAGGCCGTCACCGGCCATCCCCTGATCCATGTGTTGACCAATTCCGTGCTCACAGGATGGGAAGGTCAGGCAGGTAATTTCACCGTTACTCTCAGGGGCATCCCCTCACCTATAAAAGTTGGGGCGGCGATACTGGCCACCGGCTTCAAGCTGTACGCTCAACAGCACCTTCCCGAATATGGCGGTGGACGCTACCCTGACGTGATTGATAGCCTGAAATTCGAGGCCATGCTGAAAGCTGGCGAGATACGCCGTCCTTCGGATGGTCGGGTGCCCCAGGAGGTGGTCTGGGTGCAATGTGCTGGCTCGCGCGATCCGGCCTCTCACTGCCCCTATTGCTCCAAAATCTGCTGCATGTACGTGGCAAGACAGGCCGCCCTCTACCGCAGGGCAGTTCCAGAGGGACAGGCCTACGTTTTCTACATTGACATACGTTCTCAGGGACGGGGATACGAAGAGTTCGTCCGGCAGGTAATGGAGGAATATGAGGTTGTCTATTTGCGCGGGAAGGTCTCGAAGATCATCGAGAGGAACGGGGTACTGGAAGTGTGGGGAGCAGACACACTGAGCGGCCAGGCGCTCCATCTCAACGCCGACCTGGTGATATTGGCACTGGCAGCGATACCCGGCGCGGGAAGCGAAGCTCTGGCCCATCTGATGCGCGTCGCCACCGACGAAAGCGGTTTCTTCGCCGAGGTCCATCCCAAGCTGCGCCCGGTGGAAAGCTTCACCGCCGGAATCTACCTGGCCGGCGCCGCTCAGTTTCCGAAGGACATCAGGGAGAGCGTGGCACAGGCGACAGGCGCGGCTGCCAAAGTGCTTCAGCTCTTCGCACGCGGAGAGATGGTAGCTGAGCCGAATGTCGCTACAGTGGATGAGGAGCTGTGCGCCGGTTGTGGACGCTGCGTGGAGATATGCCCTTACGACGCACGCGCCATGCACGCCTGGAAGACGCTGGCGACGGTCAACGCGGCCCTGTGTCAGAGCTGTGGAGCCTGTGCCGTAGTCTGCCCTAACAAAGCCACCACCATCAAGAATCTATCGCCCAGACAGGTCATGGCGATGGTAGAGGCGCTGCTATGACACGTAAAGTGCTTGTGATCGCTCCACACCCCGACGATGCCGAATTCTTTGCTGGTGGCACGCTGGCCAAAATGGCCAGGGAGGGCGCCAAGATCAGCATCCTCATTGCCACCAGCGGCGACAAGGGGTCCTTTGAAATTGACACACTGCATCTGAAAGAGGTGCGCCGTATAGAGGCACTGCGGGCCGCTGCCATCCTGCAAGTCCGGGAGGTTTCCTTTCTGGGCCACCCGGACGGGGAATTAGACCGGCTGCCGCCCGGATACCTGCGCGCGCAATTTATGCGCGCCATACGCGAGCGACACCCCGACACCTTGTTCACGTTCGACCCTTTCGCTCCCTTCGAGGATCACCCGGACCACCGTGCCGTCGCCTTCGCGGCATTGGAAGCGGCTAACTTCGCGCCCTATCCTCTGTACCACCCCGAGCAAATTGAGGAGGGGCTGGCCCCCCACTATGTGCTTGAAAGGTACTTTTTCGCCAAGGACACTTCGTATGCGAATAAGGCAGTGGACATTGAAGAGACGCTGGAACTTAAAATCGCTGCCCTTCTGGAACACAAGACTCAACTGGCTTTCCTGTTCGAGGATTGGATGCGCCAGGCCGGGCTGGCAGACGAGGGTATCGAGGCTGCGCTCGCAGCAGGCAGTGCAGGCGAAAGCAGCGAGGATTGGGCCAGAGGGATGGCCTGGGTGATACGACAGCGCGCCCGCGCCGACGGTGCTGCGGCCGGCCTCAAGTTTGCCGAGCGATTCCGTTATTCCAATCTCGCTGCGCAGCGCCCTGTGTTGAAGAGACAGTGGTAATTTCCCGATGAGGAGGAAAAGATGCTGGAGGAACTGGTACGCAAAAACCGGAGCTACCGTCGCTTCTATCAGGATGTATCGGTTGACCTCGAGACACTTCGCGAGCTGGTGAATCTGGCACGCCTCTCAGCTTCCGCGGCGAACCTGCAACCGTTGAAATATATCCTGAGCTGTGCCCCGGAGACAAACGCCCTTATCTTTCCCCATACACGCTGGGCTGGCTATCTCAAAGATTGGCCCGGTCCGGCGGAGGGCGAGCGGCCGGCCGCTTACATTATCATCCTGGGTGACACGACCATCAGCAAATCCTTTGGCTGCGACCACGGTATAGCTGCCCAATCAATCATGCTCGGCGCGACCGAGCGCGGGCTGGGCGGCTGCATGATTGGCTCGATTGACCGCGACGGTCTGCGCCAGGCGCTCAACATCCCTGAGCAATTCGAAATACTCCTGATTCTGGCGTTGGGGAAGCCCAAGGAGACGGTCGTGATTGAAGAGGTCGGGCCGGACGGCGACATACGCTACTATCGCGACTCAGCCGACGTGCACCACGTACCCAAACGCGCCCTGAGAGAGCTGATAGTCAGTGAATATGCTCCGGCGAAGTAAACATAAGGCCGCCTGCCCCCTATGGGACCCCGTGAGCAGGTGATTAGAGAGATTGTTGGTGATGAGTGAAACTACGACCTTAGCCTTACCGCTTGTCGTAGAAGAAAATCATAGTGGTTTGTCAAGTTTGTATTTGTGTGTATAAGCGCTTGAGGCGGATGCGGGCATCTGCCGTAGTGAATTGCCAATCCACCCCCTTCTGCGCATCGTTGTGCTGCTGATACCAGGCCTGGGCTTCCTGGCGCAAGCTGTCTATATCCGGTATCCGGCGATCCAGGCATTGGCGGGTCAGAACCGAAAGTTCAATCTCCGCCAGGTTCAACCAACTCCCGTGTTTGGGGGTACAGTGAATTTCTAAACGCATCGCCAGAGCCCGAGCCTGCGCGGGAGAAAACGCCCTATATAACGCCCCAATGGTATGCGTATTCAAATGGGTGTAATCGCCCTTATTTACCTGGGATTGAACCCGGGATGTTCATAATTGGTTGACACTCTGAGTCAGGCGCCGGATGCCGCCCGATTGAAATCGGCCTGTTTGGGCGCTGCGCGCCGGGCGTCGGCCTGCGCCGACGCGCCGGTCAGCGGAGGCCGACCATTGACCACAGCAGGGGCGCAGCGCGCTGCGCCCTGTTGGCATCAAGTTAAGCGACTTAAGTCGCACCTCAGGGACTTGCTGCCGGGCGTCCGCCTGCGCGGACGGAGGCGTCCGCGCAGGCAGGCGGCCAGGGGCAGAGCGGCGCTCTGCCCCTGCCGGCGCGATTTCCAATCGCCCGCCCCAGAAACTACGCGCGAAGTTCAGTTATGTGTATATTAACTCGCGTGCAAACCCGATGCTATGATGCGAATTTCCCG
>DAOTYA010000225.1:0-13988 GCA_034435075.1 Anaerolineae bacterium | reverse complement strand
ATGTTTAGAGTGGCAATAAGCATAGCCGTTTTTGGGTTCAGTTGGTAAAGTGCAAAATCTTGCGATCCGAGGCCGTTTTTCACGATTCGGCTACCAGTTGCACAAAAGTTGGGTTAAGCATTCCCCTGGTGGGTAGCCTCTAATCAAACGACGTTATACTCGAAAATCTCCCTTCCCTCGCGGAAGCGGGCCAGGTTCAACGCACTGATGTCCAGGGTATGGGCCCTGCCATCCAGTATCTCCTCGGCGAGCAACAGGCCGCAGGCAGGGCCGTGCTGGAAACCGTGGCCACTGAAGCCCCCGATGCAGAAAAATCCCTCCAGTTCTGCCACGCGTCCCAGGATAGGGTGCGCATCGGGCGAGTTCTCGTACAGGCCGGCCCACCGGCTGGCCAGTCCTGCCCGTTCCAGCACAGGAAGCCGCTTCACAGCCGCCTCCAGGTGTACCAGTTCCCATTCCCGGTCAACCGACTGGTCGAAACCCGGCGGCTCGTCAGGGTTTGACATACCGGTCAGGATACCGGGGCCTTCACGGTGGAAGTAGAGCGAGCGGGTAAAGTCAATCACGAAGGGGAAGTCGGGCGGAAGCTCTGCGATCGGCCCTGTGACGACGATCTGGCGGCGCACCGGGGAGATGGGGATGTCCACACCAGCCATACGGCCCACCTGAGCCGCCCAGGGACCGGCTGCATTAACGACCATCGGCGTGGCGACCTCTCCGTAGCGCGTCATAACGCCTTTTACCCGCCCCCCTGCAACATTTATGCCGGTTACCTCAACCCCGGTCAGTAACCTGGCACCCAGCCGCCGCGCTCCGGATACGTATCCCTGCACCACACCTGAAGGGTCTGCCAGGCCATCGTCCGGGTTGAATGTGGCAGCAAGGACACCATCCAGGTTCAACAACGGTACCATCCCGGCAACTGATGGCGGATCCAGCCACTCCGTGCGCACCCCCAGCCGGCGCTGCATCTCCAGGTTCTGGCGGAAAACAGCCACATCCCTCTCATTGGTGAGCAGGAAGAGATAGCCGCAATGGCGCACATTAATCGGCTGGCCCAACTCCTCCTCAAAACGGTCAAGCATCGGCAGGCTGAGCAGAGAGAGGCGTACGTTAATCTCGGTGCCAAACTGGTAACGGATGCCCCCCGCACATTTACCGGTCGCTTCCATGCCGAAGAAAGGTTGTCGCTCCAGCAGAAGCACATTCCTACAGCCTTTGAGCGCCAGGTGATAGGCGGTGCTGGTACCCATCACCCCTCCGCCGACAATGACGACATCAGCCGTTTTGGGCAGTTCCATTTCCGACTCCACAGGTATCCCATCGAGCCGACCGGGCAGCCCGATCGCTCTGCAATATGACTACCGCCGTTACAATCAGAGCTGCGCCCAGCCATTGCCATGCTTCCAGACGCTCACCCAGAAAAACCCAGCCCAAAAGCGCGGCGACAAAAGGTTCCAGAGTGGCCACCACGCTGGCATTGCTGGCTGGGATCCGCCGCAGCGCAGCGTTGAAAGCCAGACCTCCTCCCAGCGTGGGCCCCAGGCCCAGAAGCAGCAACAAGGACAGAGCGGTGGAATCGCTCAGCGCGCGTGCCAGGTCCGCAGGCGATTGGAAAGGGATCATAAACAGCGTCCCTATACCAAGCGCATAAGCCAGTGTGGTCCACAGGGTATAGCGTCGCTGGGCAGCTTTGCTGAAGATGGTGTACAGCCCGTAGGTGAGTCCGGCTCCCAGACCAGCCAGTGTTCCGGGCAGGTTCAGGCGCATCCTCGCCGGATCGTAGGCCTGACCGACCAGTGCACAGCCTGCACAGGTCAGCAGTACTGCACTACCCTTCATCAGGCTGGGCCGTTCCCAGAAGAGCAGGATGCTGAATACAGTGACCCAGGCCGGTGCTGTGTACATCAGCGCTGCAGCCATCCCCATCCCGAGCAGGGCGATGGCATAGATGTATAGTATGTAAAACGCCGCCACGCCCAGCAAGCCGAAAGCCAGAAATAATGGCCAGTCGCGACGCTCAAGCTTCAACCAGCTTCGCCTGCGCCAGCCCAGCACTGCAAACAATGCCAGTGTGGCAAAGGCAGCACGGCAGAAGACGATGGTGAAGCGAGACAGCCCATAAGATTCCAGAGCTTTGTAGAACAGGCCCAATGTCGCCCACAGACAGGCAGCGACAAGTGCCAGACCATATCCGGGCAGATTTTCCGACCGCACTACAACGCCACCTCGGTGCCCAGCCCCAATTTGCGAGCAGCATCCAGCACAGCCCCGGCTGCTGCCACATCCTGGACTGCCACGCCCACCGATTTGAAGAGCGTGATCTCCTCCGGGGAGGTACGTCCTTCCTTCATCCTGGCGGCGATTTCACCGAGTTCTGCCCTGATATGAGCTTCACTTATCAGTCCCTGACTCAGCGGGATCAACAAATCGCCAGCCTCGGCCAGAGTGGCCGGACGGTAGTCAATCACTACTCTGGCCCGGAGCACCGTCTGAGCAGGAATTTCCTGCATCTGCGGGGTGTAAGCGCCCACGGCGTTGATATGTGTGCCAGGTCTGATGTCGGCATCCTCGAATACCGGCGTGGAGGAAGTGGTTGCGGTGCAGATGATGTCTGCCCGACTTACGGCTTCGGAGGGGCATGGGGCCACATTGATCGGGAGCGCGAGTTTCTTGCTCATTTCGGCCGCATAGGCAGCCGCCCTTTCCTGGATCACGTCGTAGACCCAGGCCTGGCAGATAGGACGCACGGTGCATACCGCCTCAAGCTGGGTGCGGCCCTGGACACCGGCGCCGAAGATGGCAACACTTTGGGCATCCGGGCGGGCGAGCAGGTCAGTGGCTGCGCCGGACGCTGCCCCGGTGCGCAGCGCGGTCAGGTATGTGCCGTCCATCACAGCAGACGGCGCCCCCGTCTCCGCGTCTATCACAACGACCAACGCATGGATCAGGGGCAGTCCCCGCGCCACATTGTCATTGAACACAGAGACAATCTTGATCGCCATGCGGTCGTCTGCTTCAAGGTAGGCGGGCATAAACAGGGTGAGGCCGTTATGCTTTGGCACACGCAGAGGCACCCGTAATGGCACATCGGCCTGGGAAGTTGAGAGCTGGATGAAAGCGGCCTTCATTACCTCAATAGCTTGCCGCATCGGCAGTGCCCGGCGCACATCCTCGCAGGAAAGAATACGCAGCATTCTCCTCACTCCGCATGGGTAACCACGACGGTCCACCACTGGTTGGGCTAAGGTTATACAGGATATCCTGAGCTTTGTCAAGTGGGACCATGCAGTTTAATCTAACGCATTTCTAATGCCTCTCTTGCACAAATCTAATGCTTGAACGCAATAATTTGGGTGCTTAAATAAACCGGCAGGTTTATCAGGCCACCAGACAGGAAAGCGTTAACAGCGATGTGCGGCCTGATGCGCCGACAAAAAACTTATGCTTAAGGAGGTGTGAGATGACCAACCTGGTGCGATGGGAACCCTTCAGAGAATTGATCAGCCTGCGGGAAGCGATGGACAGATTGTTTGAGGAAAGCTTTGTGAGGCCTTGGGGTGGCTGGCTGACCTCACCGGGGGAGGGGACGCTCGCGGTGGATATTTATGAAACCGATGAAGCCCTCGTCGTCAAAGCGCCCATTCCCGGCGTCAAACCGGAGGACCTGGATATCAGCGTCACCGGCGATACTCTGACCATCCGTGGCGAGACAAAGTCGGAGGCGGAGGTGAAGGAGGATCAATATATCCGCCGTGAGTGCCGCTATGGTTCCTTCTGCCGTTCCCTGTCTCTCCCGGTACCGATCGTGGCTGATAAGGCAGTGGCCGAGTTCGAAAATGGTGTCCTCACGCTGACCCTGCCGAAGGCCGAAGAGGTCAAGCCGAAGACCATCAAGGTCAAGACGAAGGGCGAGTAATGCCACAGCGGGGGAAGGCAATTCCCCCGCTTAAATAATTACGGTGGGAGGATTTAAGATGACTGTGAGCAGATGGAATCCATGGCGCGATATGATAACTCTGCGTGATGCAATGGACCGTTTGTTTGAGGAGAGTGTGGTGCGACCTGGTTGGGCGTGGAGGGAAAGAGCACGGGAAAGGGTGTGGAAACTCCCCCTGGATGTCTACACCACCCCTGAGGAGATTGTGGTGATCGCGTCCCTGCCAGGCCTGACGTCGGAGGAAGTGGATATCGCGATCGAAGGCGATACTCTGACCATCCGAGGGGAACTGCGTCCTCCGCTTGAGAATGTCACCTATCTGTTCCAGGAACGACCTTATGGCCCCTTTTCGCGTACTCTGACGCTTAACGTTCCGGTAGACGTGGAAAAGGCCGAGGCCGTATTCGAAAACGGGGTGCTGACGCTCACTTTACCTAAGGCGGAGGAAACCAAACCCAAGGTGATCAAAGTCAGGACTAAATGACAGGACTTACGCATTCACGTGACCGGCACTTCCATATTCCCACCACAGGCACTTCTTGGGAGCAGTCCATAGTCCGCGGTCCACAGTCCGGACTTCGGACTCTGGACTGGAGAGCTGACTTGCGAAATCTACCTGTGCAGGCTCCCGGCGCCCGTTTCCGAAGTGCCGGTCACGTTCAGGGTGGTCATGCGTAACTCCCGTAACTGAATCACTGCTGCCAGGAAACAAGCTCCCGTGCAGATTCTGTTTCCTCTGTAATGGAAGTCGTGGGACGGAACTGGGCTACCAGCATCCCCGCCAGCATCAACCCACACCCAAGGATTTGCAGGCTCGTCATCTTCTCGCCCAGCAGCAACCAGCCGAAAACGGCAGCCGAAACCGATTCCAGGCTGAGGATGACCGCTGCATCGGTGGGAGGTGAGTTGCGCTGTCCAACCACCTGGAGCGAGAAGCCAATCCCTACCGACGTTATGCCGCTGTAGATGATAGCCCACCCGGAAGCGACCAGCCCCTCGACAGAGTCACAGCCGAAGGCCAGGGCCAGGCTCAGGCTCAGTATGGCACAGACAGTAAATTGTATCATCGCCAGCCGTAGCGCGTCTGTGCGGGGCGCGAGCCGGCCGATCAGTATGAGGTGCAGTGCCCAGATGAGCGCACAGGCCACGATCCACCCGTCCCCCGGCGCCAGTGCCACCCGACCATGCGAGCTGAGCATAAACAGCCCCCCCGCGGCCAGAAGGGCGGCAATCCAGGCCGACAGACGTGGCCATTGGCGCCATACCACAGCCAGCAGCAAAGGGACGATGATGACATACAGGCCTGTGATAAAGCCAGCTTTGCCCGCTGTAGTGAACTGGAGCCCCGTCTGCTGGAAGAGCGAGGCAGCGCATAAAAGGGCTCCCGCAAGCGTGCCACCCAGCCACTCAGCGCGGGTGACCCCGCGCAACCGCCTTGCCGTCCAGGGCAGGATGACCAAAGCCCCCAACAAGAAACGCAGGCCGTTGTACATCAAAGGGCTGAGATGGGCCGCTGCCACCCGCTGTGCCACGAACCCGCTACCCCATATCAGAGCAACGGTTAACAGGATGAGGTCCGCTGTCAGCCGCTTCTGATTACCGATCCGCAGTGTCTGCACAGTCACCAATGCACTCCCCGATGAATTGCCTCAACCTTTCCCTGAACAGCGGTGCGGCAAAGCGCTCTGCATTGGCGCGGCAGAGCTGTGGGTCCACATCCTCCGGGTTAAAATTGCGCACTGCATCTGCCAGCGCCTCAGGGGTTGGCTCGTAAAAGAAAGCCCCGGTCTGCCCTTCGACCACTGTATCCAGCGCTCCCCCGGCGCCGAAAGCGATCACCGGCCGCCCGGCCGCCTGAGCCTGCACCGGCGCGATAGAGAAATCCTCCACACCAGGCAGGATGTAGGCACGGCAGCGCGCAAAAAGGCGTGGCAGTTCGGCATCGGGAACGTAGCCCAGAAATGAAATCGTGGGGCCGGCCATCGCCTCCAGCGCGGCACGGTCGCGCCCGGTACCGGCTATGAGCAGGGGCAACCTGAGTTGATTGAAAGCTCTTATGGCCAGATCAATACGTTTGTAAGGGACCAGCCGGGAGACAATCAGATAGTAATCGTCATGTGTAGGGGAAGGCTGGAAACGTCCAGTCTCCACCGGAGGGTAGATGATGATGGATGGGCGGCCATAAAAGCGCTTGATACGCGCCTGTATTTCGTGGGAAATTGCCACAAAGTGATGCACGCGCTGAGCAGCCTGATAATCCCACCTGCGCAGCAATCTTATCAGGGGGCGCAGCGCGCGCTTAAGCACAGCCGGTAAAGCTTCACGGCTGGCGTAGTTCTCAAAGTCCCATACGTATCGGGTGGGGCTCAGGCAATAACAAATGTGGATGGCGTTGCCTGTGCGCACACCGTGGCAGAAGCCGGATTTGTTGCTGAGCACCGCGTCATAGCCGGAGAGTTCCAGCCCGGCAAAGGCAAGTGGGTAAAACGGCAAATATGGCTGGTGGTGGCGATGAATACCCGGCAGCCTGTCCATCCAGGTGGTACGGATGTCCCAGGAGCGGTAGGTAAGGGGCATGCCATCCCGCCAGTAGATCGAGGTGTAGACAGGGGCTTCCGGGAACATCTCCACCAGCGTTTCCAGCACCTGCTCCGCGCCGCCGAGTTGATTCAGCCAGTCATGCACTATGGCCAGACGCACTGTTTCCATCCTTTGAGGTGGTAGATTGTGACTTGATGCGACGGATGAGGATGGCGAGCGTGCCGGTCAGCAAACCCAGCCCCAGGGCCCAGGCTCTGACGAAGATGAGGAATGGAGCAAGCAGGACAACCGGCGGATCCCGGCGTAGCAATTTGACCAGAAATGGCAGGCTTGAGAACACAAGCATGGCCCAGGCAGCCAGTCCCATCAACCCAAGCCAGCGCTTCAGCAGACCTGCCAGAAGCAAAAGCACCCCTCCTGCTGCCAGCACTATCTGCAGCTTGAGTATCTGTGGAGTATGAGAGTCGCGCAGCAGCTTGCCCGGATGTTCCAGCATCACACGCACCTTCCAATAGCCGATCCAGAACTTGCGCCTGATGTACTCACATGTTGTACGGTCGTGGATGTGATACACTGCTGCTTCCGGCACAAAGCACAACCGATGCCCGGCCTCCGCCAGGCGAAAGGAAAGCTCCTGGTCCTCCACCGAGGCGGTGGGGAAGCTGACATCGAAGCCGCCAGCGGCCAGGAAGACGTCGCGCCTGTAGCCGGCCGAGTAAGTGTCAATGAAATCAATCTGCTCCAGCTTCTGCATGCGCTCGTAGCGGTCTTCGTACTCCGCCTGCACAAAGCGGGCTACCAGCTCTTTCTGCCTGGTGCGATATACGCCCTTGACACCCACAACGCCCGGGGAGGCAAGAGCAGCGGCCATGCAGGCGAGCCAGTCAGCAGCCGGGGCGCAGTCGGCATCCGTAAAGCACAGCAACTCGCCCCGGGCCTCTATCGCTCCCCGGTTCCGGGCTGCTGCAGGGCCGGCATTAGGCTGGGAGAGAACCCGCACGCCAAAGCTGCGGGCTACTTCGGCGGTGCCATCGGTTGAGCCATCATCTACAACGATGATCTCGTATTGATCGGGTGGGAAAGTCTGGCTCTGCAGTGCGCTCAGGCAGGCCGGCAATGTCCCCGCCCCGTTATAAACAGGTATGATGACAGATACCAGCGGGCGGGCAGAAGCGCAGGGCATGTGATGATCCGTCGAAACCCGGGAATGTTCCAATTCCTATATGCAGTCCGCCACCGGCAAGGCGCGTTGGATCCGGGCTGCCAGAGGTAAAGGGGGCTTTCACTCAATAAGCTCCCTCGCCGCGTAGTACTGCTCCAACCGTCATCCACAGGATACGCAGGTCGAGCCAGATTGACCAGTTACGAATATAGTACAGGTCGTCCTCGATGCGCAGGTCGTAATCCGCGCGATTGCTCCGGCCGTTCACCTGCCACCATCCCGTCATCCCCTGAGGCACGGCGAAGCGTCTACGGTGTTGAGGGCTATACCTCTCGACCAGCCAGGGAAGCTCCGGGCGCGGGCCAACCAGGCTCATCTCGCCCCAAAGCACGTTGATAAGTTGAGGTAACTCATCAATGCTGAACCTCCGCAGTACGCGGCCTACGCGGGTGATGCGCGGGTCGTCAGGTCGCTTGGCAAAGGTGGGGGGACCGGATTCGTGCTCCTGGGCCAGTTTCTGCTCCTCAGCTTCGGCCCCTTGATACATTGTGCGCAGCTTAAGCATATAGAATGGTCTTCCCCCTTCGCCGATACGCTTCTGGCGGAGCAATACCGGACCGGGGGAATCCAGGCGCACTGCGAGCGCGGCCGCCATGATCAGCGGCGAGAAGCATATCAGCGCCACACTCCCCACGATCAGATCGAACAGCCTCTTTATCACCCTGTCAGTCCCCTCGATGGCAGGTTCACGCAGGCCGATGATCGGCATGCCCGCGAATTCCTCCACCGCCGCGCGGGTAAACACCAGATCAATCACGTCTGGAACAATGCGCAGATTAACCGGTAGATTTTGCAGGGCCGACACCAGGTCACGGACCGGCTTATGCCCATCCGGAGTCAGCGCCACGAGCACCTCGTCAACCCCATGTTGCGCGACAATGGACTCTATCGCCTCCAGTCCGCCCAATAAAGGGGCAGTGGCTGCGCTTTCACTTCCTGACCCCGGGGCATCATCAACGTAGCCTGTCAGCTCCAGCCCGGTCCAGCGGTATGCCCGCAGTGCCTGCCCAAGTTCCTGTCCCAGGGTACCGGCTCCAACGATCAGCACACGGCGGGGCTCGCACAGCCAGCGCCCCAATCCAAGGCGGAGCAACTGTCTCAGAAGCACACGCCAGACGAGCAGGAAGGTCAGGTTAAGCACGTAAAAATAGAAAAACAGCAGACGCGAGAACTCGCGAAAGAAAAGGTAGGCGATGCCCGCGAATACGAGCGCCGCCCAGGTGATGCCGCTCCACACGCTCTCAGCGTTGTCCAGATAGCGCAGCGCGCGCCTGGTGTCATAGACACGCTGGGATATTAAGACCAGCGTCCACAGGGCTGGCACCAGTACATAGAACCATGGACTGAATGCCAGTGGACCGTCCAGACGAACACCCAGGGGCAATGTGAGCCGGAGAAGTCTGGCCAGATGAAGTGCCAGCGCCGTGAGCACCATGTCGGAGGCCAACAGGGTCAGACTCAGGCGAATTGATGCACGCTTGAGCATCGCTCAGTTTTGCCAGACACCTTATCAGCGTTCACGTGAACCTGCCAGAAACACATAGGACACCGTGGGTTATTTTACACCCTTGCAGTCCGTTGTCAATGCCATCACCGACATATCTGCTCTAAAGATCGGTGGCACTGCGCAATTGTGTCAGCAAGTTTTCCAGAGACCGTGTTATCATTCGGTTGTCTTCGTAGCTTTTGATAATTTGTGTTTTATTTTTTTTAATTGTCTTTTACTATTGACAATTTGTGTAGATTCTGATATAATCATAATTGATTGAAACTATACCACCACAAAACCCCCGGGCAATCAATGTTTACCAGCTTCAGGTTGCAGGCCCATGTGGCTTCGAGCTACGCATTTCCACTCAGGTTGGGTAGTGGCTTGCTCAGTATTCGCAAAGGTGAACCTGATCGGATTCCTCACAACAAAGACCGGAACGGATGGCTGCTCCGGCATCAAAGTATTCCGCACCATTTTTGGCCTGACGATGACAGGCTGCAGGGTTTCGACACGTTGTCTCCCGACCCTCTGATACTTGGGAACATTTCATCACCTTCCACATCCTCATCGGTTAAGGGATTAGCCCCATCTGCTGGATGCTGTGTAGCTACCGGAGCAGAGTCTCGTCAAGTTGTAGGAGGAAGCATCGGAGCTGACCTGGTCGTCAGGTGGCGTTTTGCAGGTTGTGGGATGATTACTGAAGCCCGCAGCCTGCCGTGGGGTTTTGAGGCAACGCCTGCGAGTTCTACTGGAAATAGCATAACTGATGGAGTCAAGGGTAATGGCGAAACCGATCCTGGAGATGAGACATATTTCCAAGCGCTTTGATACGACTCAGGCGCTGGATGATGTGTCCCTTGATCTCTACCCGGGTGAGATTCACGGGTTGATGGGGGAGAACGGTGCGGGTAAATCAACCCTGATAAAGATCATGACAGGGGTATATTATCCGGACGAAGGTGAAATGTTACTGGATGGTAAACCGATCCGGGTAAGTAATTCGGTGGACGCCCAGGCGTATGGTATTGCTGCAATTTACCAGGAGCCAACGGTCTTTCCTGATTTGAATGTAGCTGAGAACATATTTATCGCGCACCGCTCTCAGGGCGCCATTGTTAACTGGCGGAGGATGTACCAGGAAGCGGAGAAAATCCTTGCCAGGTTAGATGTCAAACTCGACGTGCGTATGCCAGCACGCGGCTTGCCGCTTGCTGCCCAGCAGATCATTGAGATCGCGAAAGCCATCTCACTCAATGTGCGTGTTCTGATCATGGATGAACCAACTGCCTCTCTCTCAGCCCATGAAGTGGAACGGCTTTTCAAACTGACGCGCTCGCTCCGCGATCAAGGTGTGTCCATCCTGTTTATAAGTCACCGGATGGAAGAAGTGTTTGAAATCGCTGACCGTGTGACGATATTTCGTGATGGCAGGCGCATTTCAACACTGCCGCGCAGTGAGATTACACAAGATAGAGCCATCCGTGATATGGTGGGGCGGAAAATCGAGGATTTCTTTGCGAAGAGTGTGAGGCAGCGCGGCGAGCTTTTGATGTCAGTACGGGATCTGAGCAAAGAAAATGTATTTTATGACATTAACTTTGATTTGTATTGCGGGGAAGTTTTAGGTTTTGCCGGGCTCGTTGGGTCACGGCGTACCGATGTTGGTCTGGCGTTGTTCGGCGTCGAGCCTGCCGACTCAGGTGAAATCGTCCTGGATGGTAAGGTAGAGAGAATCCATTCTCCCGAGCAGGCTCTACGCATGGGGATCGCCTATATGACTGAGGACCGGCGTAATATAGGCCTCGCAATGCCTATGTCCGTCGCCAGTAACATTTCCCTTCCCATGCTACGTCAATACCTGACACGACTCGGCCTGATTGACAGACGTAGCGAAGAAGCGACCGCAGAGCACTATCGAGAACGTCTCTCAATCCGTACGCCCTCAGTTCGACACCCAGTCGCCTTGCTTTCTGGAGGTAATCAGCAGAAAGTGATGCTGAGCAAGTGGTTGAATGCACGGCCGCGGATTCTTATCCTCGATGAACCTACACGAGGCATAGACGTTGGCGCAAAGGCCGAGGTACACCAAATCATCAACGAACTCACTGCACAAGGCCTTGGTATCATCCTGATTTCATCCGATCTGCCTGAGATCATGGCGATGAGTGACCGCATCCTTGTCATGCGCGAGGGCAGACAGATGGGCATTTTTAACCGCGAAGAAGCAACTCAGGAAATCATCCTGACCGCCGCTATGGGCCAATATAATAATAACGCATCAGGGATCAGTCAATGGAAACATTGAAACGTTACCTTCGCCCGGAGCAACTACGCGAGCTGAGCCTGGTCTTTTTGATTGCACTGATCTTTCTGTTCTTCGGCACCCAGATCGAGGATTATTTCAGCCCACGCATCTTCAACCGCGTCACCAGCGACATGGCTATTATCGCCGTGGTTGCTATCGGAGAGACTCTGTGCCTGTTGACACGCAACTATGATCTATCTGTTGGTTCAGTTGTCGGTCTGACGGCATTCTTTACCGGCAAGTTGCTCTCCTTCTACCCTGAGACCGTACCGCCGATCGCTGCTGTCCTGTTCGCCGTGGGCCTGGGTGCAGTGTTGGGTACACTAAACGGTGTCCTGGTCGCATACGGTAGAGTGCCATCCCTCATCGTCACTTTTGGGACCATGGCGATCTACCGCTCAACCATAGTGGCATTTCCAGCCGGCACCAAAAATGTCGTGACCCATGAGCTACCAGAGTGGATTATCAATCTGGGCCGTACGAATCTGTTTTCTATTGGTGGGTTCGATATAAAACCGCTGGTAGCTGCAGGATTGGTAATGTTCATCATATTTCAACTTATGACCTCCTATCTCCGATTCGGTCGTCTTCTGTACGCAATCGGCTCGAACCCGGAAGCGGCGCGCATCGGAGGCCTGCCCTCACAAAGAATTGTGTTCATGGCCTTCGTTATGAGTGGGTCAATCGCCGGGTTCGGGGGATTTATGTTCCTGACCCGTTATGGGGACCTCACCCCCGCCGCTGCTCAGGGCATGGAATTGATGGTGATCGCTGCAGCCGTAGTCGGCGGGGTCAGTACGAACGGTGGCAGCGGTACGATGATCGGCGCGCTGTTGGGCGCTATGATGATCAACTTGCTGCAGCAAAGTTTGCTGCGCTGGTTGGTGATCAGTAATTTCTGGGTGGGAGCTTTCTTGGGATTGTTGATCCTGGTAGCAGTCACCGTTGATGCGGTGATCATAAATCGTATGCGCGATATATGGGCCCGGCGAGGCGCAGAGAGCGAGACCGTCGGTGAAAAAGGGATATCTGAGAAGAAAGGAAAGGCCTGATGCGCGGTATTCTAGAGCGACTTAGGGGATGGGAAGGGTTATTGCTTGCCATTCTCATTGTCGTCGTCATATTCAATGCCGTTTCTACACCTCATTACCTGCGGCTTCAGAACCAGATAAATCTGTTTCAGCTACACATTGAGAAGATTATTGTAGCGCTGATAATGACCTTTGTTATCATTAACGGCGAGATTGACCTGACAGTCGGCTCGGTAATGGGGTTGGCTGGCTGCGTGATGGCATATCTGTCTGAAAAAGGGGTGCCTTTCGAGGTGTGCCTTTTGGCTGGGCTTTTGACCGGAGTGCTGGCGGGGACAATCAACGGTTTTATGGTCTCTTACGTAGGATTGACATCGCTGATCGTCACCCTCGCCGGATTGATTGGCTATCGTGGACTGGCGCGCGTGCTGTTGGAGAACCGCT
Source organism: Anaerolineae bacterium (assembly GCA_034435075.1). Taxonomy (GTDB): domain Bacteria; phylum Chloroflexota; class Anaerolineae; order B4-G1; family B4-G1; genus JAOAAG01. The sequence continues at coordinate 1,013 of DAOTYA010000225.1, read as the reverse complement.
CGATAGGTAATTTCCCCGAGTGGTTTAACCGTTTGGGACAGCAGCCACTCGTTGGTCCCGTTCCGCTGGCTTTGATCATCTTTTTCATCTTGCTGATTGCCGCTCTAATCATCCTGCAATGGTCCGGCGTCGGTCGCCTAATTTATGTCATTGGGAACAATCGCGAGGTGGCACGTTATTCGGGAGTCAACGTGCGTCGGGTGAAGATGACATTGTTCGTTGTGTCAGGCTTCATTGCTGCCCTGTCCGGGTTATTACTGGCCGCACGATTGGGCTCGATGCGGGGTGATACCGCCACAGGCACCGAACTTGAGGTCATTACGATGGTTTTGATGGGCGGTGTCAGCATTTTTGGCGGCGCAGGTTCGATGTTGGGCGTCCTGTTGTCGATCCTGATAATTCTGAATCTGCGCAACGGAATGGGCTTGCTTAATATAACCGGTGAAATCCAGACCGGCGTGATTGGCATTTTGCTAATTCTGTCAGTACTCGTCCCCAACATCTGGCGAGGAGTCAAGGAAGCCAGAAGCCGTCATCGCGTTAAACGTGCGCATGTTGAAGATTGAAAGGAGGTGGCAATATGTGAGATGTGATTAGCGTAAGCGACACCCCAATAGATCATCCAATCTGAGTAAAGTGTGATGGAGAAAGGAGAAGAAAGATGTTCAGGAAATTGATGATATTGACGATTTTGTTAACATTGCTGCTCACAGCATGTGCGAAGCAGACGGCTACCCCAGAGGCAGCACCAACAACAGCACCAACCACGGCGCCAACAACAGCACCAACAACTGTACCAGCCCAGGCAGGTGCTGAGGTAGTCAGGGCAACTCCAGGACGCGCGCTCAAGATGGTATTTCTGCCCAAGAACCTGGGCAACGCCGTGTTCGATGAGGCACATGAGGGCGCTCTGGAGGCAGCCGCGGAACTCAAGAATCCTGAGCCGCTCCAATATCTTGCCCCCGCATCAGGGGCCGCCGGCACCGAGCAGATCCCCATTATCACCAACGCGA
>DAOTYA010000224.1:0-31029 GCA_034435075.1 Anaerolineae bacterium | reverse complement strand
TGGTATCTATTCAGCCTGCGCCCGCCGGACCACAGTCCGGCGGGGCAGATGGCACCTTTGTGCCACCTGCGGGTGTCTCTGTGTAGCCAGTGTCTGCAAAGTCTGGGGCGGACTGTGGTCCGCCCGGCACAGACTGTGGTCCGCCCGGCACAGAATGGGCAGGCTGAATAATTACGTTTGTTGGTTGGGTAGGGGCTACGTACACAATGGTTCTCCGCCCACGCCGCGGCCGATGGCCGGCGTGGTGGACGACTCGAGCCGCCGCGCTTCGTCGCACAAATCCTGCAACGTGACTGCGCCGAGCGCGTCGCTGATCATCGCCGATAGCCTCTTCCAGAGCAGATAAGTCACGCAGCGATCTATACGGTTGCAGGCCGGTTCCTCATCTGGAAGCACGCACTGCACGACGGCGACCGGGCCTTCGACTGCCTGGATGATGTCCAGCGCCGTGATCATCGCGGGGTCGCGCGCGAGCGTGTAGCCGCCTCCCGGCCCTTTCACGCCCTTGACCAGGCCCGCTTCGTGGAGAGAGCGGAACAATTGCGCGACGTAATCGGCCGAAATCTCCTGCCGCCGGGCGATTTCCTGGCGCAGGACCGGCCCCTGGTCTACGTGCAGCGCCAGGTCTATCATCGCCCGCAGCGCGTAGCGTCCGCGTGTCGAGACTCGTATCATCCCGCACTCCTTGTTGCAATTATATAATAATCAAGCAATTTTGTCAACTATTAAAACCGGACGACATCAACTGTGGTTGACAAATCTAATGATAGGTGTTATTATATCGAAGCCAATATATATGTTCAGGTGTGCTCCTATGCAGGTTGACTGTGTCGAGTTCTGCAAGGCGATGGCCGACGAGACGCGGCAGGGAATCCTGGAGATGCTGCTGGAAGGGGAAAAGTGCGTTAGCGACATTGTGGCCGCCTTTCGCATGTCCCAGCCGACCGTCTCCCACCATCTGAATGTCCTCAAGCAGTTCGGCCTGGTGACCAGCCGCAAGGAGGGCAGGCAGGTGTTCTACGCGATCAATCGCGAAAACGTGGTCAGATGCTGCGGCATGCTCGTCGCCAGGTTCGATGCAAAGGAGAGGTGCGATACATAGGTTTCTTTTCACCATAATATATAGACGTATTTAAATACATATATCGAAGGAGGAAATGCAAAGTGAACGACATTGCCGGGGGTGAGAACATCAAGAAGACAGTGCGTCAGGTTTATGGAAGGATCGCACGCCGCTCTCTTGGAGAGACAGGGGAGAGGGGCTGCTGCGGCCCTGCGCAGCCCGCCTGTTGCTGTGGTCCGGCGGAAGCAGCCGTCGAGATCGCAGACGTTGCCCGGCTCTACTCTGCCGTGGAACTGACAGGTCTGCCGGAGAGCGTGACCGGCGCCGCGCTGGGCTGTGGCAATCCCACCGCCATTGCCGACTTGCAGCCCGGCGAGGTGGTGCTCGACCTTGGTTCGGGCGGGGGCATTGATTGTTTTCTGGCCGCCAGGAAAGTCGGGCCGCAGGGACGAGTAATCGGACTGGACATGACGCCGGAGATGGTACTGCTGGCCAAGCGCAACGCCCAAAAGGTCGGCGCGACGAACGTCGAGTTCCGCTATGGCGAGATGGAGGACATCCCCCTCCCCGACGGGTCGGTGGACGTGATCATTTCCAACTGCGTCATCAATCTCTCGCCAGATAAGGACGCGGTCTTCCGCGAAGCCTGCCGGGTACTGCGCCCTGGTGGGCGGCTGATCATCTCCGACATCGTGCTACACGGTGAACTTCCTCCCGCTATCCGCGAGAGGCCGGAGGCCTGGGCCGGTTGCGTGGCTGGTGCGCTCCAGGAATCCGACTATCTGGACAGGATGCGTGCCGCAGGATTCGAGGAGATCGAGGTCCTCTCGCGCGATTTTTTGAAGGTGAGCGCATCTGAGGAGACACGGACGATGCTGGAGTCGGCAGGTCTGGCACCCGAGTCCCTCGACCATACAATCGCCAGTATCAAGGTCAGGGCACGCAGACGAGCCTGATCGAGCCATCGCAACATGCCGACGAGGCGGAGGTATCCCCTCCGCCTCACAGGCTTCCTCGAACGCCACGCCTGCTCCTGGCCGCACCAGGCATGTTTACCCCGCCTCCATCATTTCTTGCGGCAAGCGCACCAGCCCGTGGCTCACGGCATAGGCGGCCGCCTGGGCGCGGTTCTTGACCCCCAGTCTGGCGAGGATGCTGCGCAGGTGATTTTTTACCGTGTTACGGGCAATGCCGGGTTCGGCAGCGATCTCCGGGTTGGAATACCCCATTACGATCAGCGCCAAAACCTCACACTCACGCGCCGAGAGCATGGCGGCTTCCGTTGACCGGGCAGCAGGCCGGCTTTGCTGCGCCAGTTGTTTCTGCACGCAATCCCTGCCACGCGAGTCGGACTCAACGTTGCCACCGTCGAGCTGCGGTTCTATCTACTAGAAACGACGATGTGTCAGCGACGCTACGATCTTGCGTCATCATCAGCAAAAGCCTGGACAAAGGTCTGTACGTTTCCTCCACGCTGAATTCATCAATGCACGCACGACGACAGCTTTATAGTGCTTATTCTTTCCCCCTGTCCTTGACGATGCGGTAACCCACGCTGATCAGCGCCGCTTGCAACCCGGCCTGCAGGTCACTCAGGGTAGCGATCCCACCCCAATCTATCCCTAACTCCACGATGGTCTCCGCCACCGCATCGGAAATGCCGGTGACAATCGTCCAGGCACCTTACCAGGCGTGCTGCCTGGATCGTCTTGTTCAAATGGGCCGCCACGCCGCTGTCCACGATTGGCACGCCCGTGACGTCCAGGATAACCACCTTAGCACGGTGGCGGGCGATGCCTTCCAACAGGCGGCGCATAATGTCCCGGGCGTGCAGCGTGTTGACGCTCCCGATCAGTGGCATCACGATCACGTTTTCAAAGACGGGGATGACAGGGGCGGAGAGTTCCCGAATTGCCTGCCGCTGTGCCTCGATCACCTCTTGCTGCAAACGTAGATTCTCTGCCTGCGCTCGCTCCCGCTCCGCAGCCTCCCGCTCCAGCTCCGCCGTCCGTTCCCGCGCCCGTTGCTCTACCTCAGCATATGCCCGCTCCAGTGCCTCCTGTGCCTCTTTCATCGCCGTGATGTCCCGCGAGATGCCAAAGTTGCCGATGCTCTCACCATTCTCGTCCCGCAGCGGCATCTTGGTCGTCAAAGTCCACGTCCTCTCTCCCGTCCGATGATCAACGTTAGGCTCTTCATGGGCAATCAGGGGCTCACCCGACTCCATAATAGCCTGCTCATCGGCAAAATACTGGCTGGCCAGCTCGAGTGGGTAAAAGTCAAAATCACTCTTGCCGACGAGTTCGCTCGGGTCCTCCACGCCCATGTACCGCGCCTGGGCAGCATTGCCGAAGATAAACCGCCCCTCTCTGTCCTTGGCGTAGATGTGATCAGGCAAACTGTTCACCAACGTGCGGAGCATGTTGAGCTCTTTGATGAGTTGAGCACTGTCCTTTTGTATGTCGTTCATAACTCGACTCCTTTCAGACAGACGAACCCATCATGCCCGGGTCACAAGCAAGACCGGAAAGGCTCCCCTATATTCCACCTCAAAGAATCGGTCCGACACAGTGGAGATGAGCTAACCCCTGGTAATCCTCAACACAAAGGCAGCATCCGTCGTCCTCCGCGATGGCAGCCTCACTCTTAACCCATTGGCATCGCGTGACCACTCCACCTTCTCCCTGGCACCAAGCAGTTCAACCCGCCCGATAGCATCAGGATACAGCATCGTGCTGGTACCCAATGACCTGATCGCCACCTCACCACTCTCGGGCCAGCCCAACACGATAGCATAGAGTACATCCCCCTTCGTGGTGAAACGCACATCCTGCGCCGTGAACTCCGCCCGCCTGGTATCCTGAAACGCACCCTCGAATACCTCGGTCGGCCCCTCGCCATACACCTTCCAGGGCCGCGTGCCATAGATCGCCTCGCCGTTGACCGCCAGCCAGCGACCGATCTCCAATAGAATCTCCTCCTCCGGCTCAGGAATGGTGCCGTCCGGACGCGGACCAATGTTCAGAAGCAGCGCCCCGTTCTTGCTCACAATATCTATCAGGTCATGAGTGAGCGAGGTCGCCGTCTTATAGTCCTGATCCGTGATATATCCCCACGAGTTCCTGGACACCGATGTATCCGTCTGCCAGAACAGCGGGCGAATGTCCTTGAGCTGACCCCGCTCAATGTCAAGTACAGCCGTGCCCTCTGGAAAGGCCTCGTTCTTGTAGTTGATGACCACTCCCTGATCCCACTCCACCCCGCGATTGTAGTAATAGGCTGCAAACCTCTGCAGGTATGGTTCAAAAACGATCTGCTCAACCCACCAATCGAACCAGATGAGTTGAGGCCAGTATCTGTCCACCAATTCGCAGGTACGGGCCAGCCAGTCCTCCAGAAACTTGCCGTCCGGCCTGGGATGCCAGTCCTTGCTCTGCCATTTCTCCCACTCATGAAGAGACGGGCCCGGTTTGGCCGGGCCGTACAGGTCATAGAACTGCGGATCCCGCACATCGGAATCGAACGTCATCCCACCGTTAAAAAACCACCAGTGCTCGGCCCGGTGGCTGGATACTCCAAAGACCAGCCCCTCCTTGCGCACCGCCTCCGCCAGCTCGCCAATGATGTCGCGCCTGGGCCCCATCCTGGCTGCCGTCCATCGGGAAAACGAGCAATCGTACATGGCGAAGCCGTCGTGATGTTCGGCCACCGGAACCACGTATCTGGCCCCTGCCCTCTTGAAAAGATCGGCCCAACGGGCCGGGTCGAACTTCTCGGCCCTGAACATCGGAATAAAGTCCTTGTAGCCGAACTTATTGTGCGGCCCCCAGATCTCCAGGTGATGCTGAAATTCGGGTGTGCCCTCTATGTACATATTGCGGGGATACCATTCATTGCCGAAAGCCGGCACAGAATAGACACCCCAGTGGATGAAAATCCCGAACTTGGCGTCCTGATACCACTCCGGCACAGTATAATCTGCCAGAGACTCCCACGTCGGCTCGTATTTCTGTTCCATCTTATGTTACCTCCCGGCGGAAATTGTTGCTCCAGATAGACCTCGACGCTGCTCTCATTCCCCACTCCGGTGAGAACGCATCACCAGCGGCATGTAACAGGAGAAGTATTCGAAGAATTCATAAGCCCCCATGTCGTATCCCTCGCCACGGGGACGGGAAATGCCACGGATGTCCTCACTGACCGCCCCTACAGGGCTGCCCCGGTCAATACACGGCGAATCCTCGCGCAGCCGGTAGTCGCCCCTTTCCGGTGCACGGAAGCGAGGGTCATCATTGATGTTCCCCTCCCCTATCTGCAGGGTACCACTCAGGGACACATCGGAGCAGGTAACGGTCACGGAAGAAGTGGCATCCCCCTCCACCGACTCCAGGTTGCCCCACACAATGGAATTAAGCACCGTCACTGTGCTCTCTCCGTACACAAGGATACCGACGCTGTTGCTCACTATCGTGTGATGCGTAATGCTGACCTCGCTCCCATCCCTCACCATCACACCGGCGCCACCACTACAGGCGTAGATGAGGTTGTTCGTCGCAGTGACCAGGGCATCCGATCCGACCGACAGGCCATCACCGCCGCAGTGGTACAACATATTCCGCTCGACCAGCGCCTCCGCCTGGCCGATCCTGACACAGGAACCCGCGACCTCGTGTATCCAATTCCCCTCCACATGTGCCGGCTCCGCCACGGCGTCGAGCGCCACCCCGTCACCAGGGGCGCCCGCCAGCCGGTAAATGTGATTGTCCCGTACAGTCACATTTCCCCCGCGGATACAGATCCCAGTGCCCCAAACATCGTGGACGGTATTGCCCACAATTTGAGCTATGCTGTCTTGCAGAAACAGGCCCGCGCCATCACTGTAGCGGATGGTAGAGCGCTCAACGAATAAAGTGGAGCTGAAGGCAGTGATGGCTGCCATCATAGATGTGGTCTCCGAGCCTGCGTACTCCACGACCGTGTGCACCAGCGTGCTATGCTCCATGCTGCCGCGAAATACGATACCCTGCCAGGAACCGCTCACCTCACTGGTGAACGTGATCGGTCGGGCAGGGATACCTTGCGCCAACAACCGCCCCTCCACAATGACCTGGCGGCCCGGCTGAAAGGCCAGGGTTGCCCCGGGCTCGATGGTCAGCGTGATGCCTGCCGGGATGAAGATATCATCAGTGATAACGTAGGGATAGGCACTGCCGGGAATGGTGGTATCCTCCGTCAGCACGCCGCCATGGAACCTGTCCCAGTAAATCGTGATGGTGCGGACCTCCGTACCGGCTGTGACAACGAACAGATTATCCCGCGCCGAGAGCGTGGCGGTATAGCCCCACCTTGTAAAGGCCGGGTAATATACACCCTCAGAGCTGCCGTTAACCTGTACAGTATGCGTGGGCAGACAGGTCCCTTCCAGCACCACCTGCTGCTCGGTGGTGGCGAAGTCCCTGCCGCCATTTGTGGTGATGGCGAAAATGGGAAACTCATACGCTCCCATATCATGTCCGCTACCGTGGGGCCTGTAAATACCCAGGATGTCCACGGCAGGTGCTTCGATCGGGGTGCCCGCATCCACGCAGGGCGAGTCGCTCCGCAGCCTGTAATCCCCCTCCTGCGGCAGGCGAAAGAGCGGATCGGCGTTGATGTTCCCCTCACCCGGCCAGACGCCTCTATCCATCTGAACATCCGAATAGGTTACAGTGATGGTAGAAAGCGAGTCCAGTTCCACCCCGGCACGATTTCCCCACACGATGGTATTCTTCACCGTAGCGGTGCCCCCGCCCTGCCCCTGATGCCCTTCGTAGAGGTAGATACCATGCCTGCAACCGGCAATAGTGTTGTTGGTGATAAAGGCGACAGCCCCATCCTTGACCGCGATACCAGCGCCACTGAAAGGATCGTCGTCGCGGCCTGCACAGGCGTAAATGAGGTTATTGGTAATTGTGACAACAGAGGGATAATGGCCGACGGAGATACCCTTATCACCACACCGGTAAAACATATTGCGCGCGATAACGGCCGACGAGTGATTTAAGTCCAGGCAGTCATCGGAAACATCGTGGATGCGATTGTCCAACACCATAGCGGGCGTGATCATGTCGCTCAGCTCGATCCCCTCCATCTGGTACACGCCTGAACGCACATCGTGGATGTGGTTGCCCTGAATGAAAGCAAACCCGCCGGTCGGATGAACGGCGTCGTTCTGGATTTCGTAAATCTCGTTGCGCAACAGATAGAGCACTGGCTCCTGCCCAGACCATGGGTAGGTCTGGACAGCCACGCTTGCCTGGGTGTAGCGGATGATGCTATCGGCGATGAGGGCACGTGAGCCGTACAGCGAGATACCCTGGCTGCGGGGAGAAGAAATCACTTCTCGCACGTACTCGATCACAGCGTGGACGATGCGGTTATCCTGCTGACTGTTCAGGAAAAGGATGCCGCCCCAATATCCGCTTCCTCGCCTGGTGAAGGTGATGGGCTGCGTGGCACTCCCCTCGGCAAGCAGCCGTCCCCCCTCCACGCGTATCGCACGGTCGGCCTCGAACTGAAGCGTCACGCCGGGCTCAATCGTCAGCGTGACCCCTGCCGGCACGACGATGTCATTGCTGATTATGTACGGCATACGGCTGGTGGGAAGGGTGAGGCTTTCCGTCAGCCTGCCCCCACTGAAAAAGTTCCGGTAGACTGTGATGACGCGGCTGTCGAGCCCATCGGTGATGACGAAGGTGTTATCCCTTGTCCATAGTGAGGCGGTGTAGCGCCAGGTAACAGGCGTCGGGTATTCGACTCGCACGGGATCCCCGTTGACATAGACATCGCGCAGGGGAGAACATTCCCCCTCCAGTGTCACTTCTGACCTGGAGGTCGTAAAGTCAGCACCGCCCCTGGTGGTGATGGAGAGACGTGTGGCAGGGATTTCGGACAATACTGCCGGTCCACGCCGGGCAACATAGTCCTTCAGGGAGTTGCGGGTGTTTTCCCCGACCACCGGGGGAAGTGCATCAATGCGCGGGTACATCTCGGCCACCGAAAACTCATTCCCGATCAGGGAGTAGATATTCTGGTAGTACCAGCGGGTGAAGAGCGGATAGCCCAGGATACGCCGCACCACGGGACGGGCATACCAGTTCGGCTCCCAGATGCTGTGAGAGGGATCAACAAAGGTGGTGTCATGGTCCCAGGAAATGAGCAGGAAACGGTCATCAGACGGACGATGGTACAGGAAATAATCATCTCCCTGTCCTATCCATAAAGCGCCCTCATGGTTATCCAATATGGCCTGGACCGCGAACCAGCGCAGCCACTGTCGCATATCGGCTACGGCATCGGTCGCAGCCGGGTAGCCCTCATCGGGGCTGTTAGAGAGCACATTGGTGAGTTCGATGATGTCAGAATAGTCGTCGCTCTCCTCATTATTTTGCTTAATGTAATAAGGGCGGTAACTATTCGGATCGGGGCCACGATAGCTCAGGTCACCGCCGTCACGGGCGCGGTAGAGATTGCCCGCATCATCGCCTGGAAAATGAGCCTCCAGGAAATCATGATCCACCTCCTCGACATCCAGGTAATCACCCTGTTTATTGGAGTTAACGAAGAGGGCCACAAAGCGGGTGCGCGGAGCCGGCAGCCCCGCCCGTCTGAAGAGGTCGTGGGCTAACTCCTCCTGCCCCAACCTGTCGCTCACCAGGTTTAGCCGTTCGCGGTCTTCAAACTCGTGCTCGTCGCGGAACTTGATGCGGTAGGGACGGGGCCATACGTTGCGGGAACTTTCGCCCCGATAGCGCACTCCGACGTTGTAGAAGACCTCCCGCGAATACACGAAAGTGGCATCCAACAGGATGTTGGAAAAGAGATCGCGTGTGGTCAGCTCGGTCCAGTTCTGACCTGTCATGATGAGACGATAGACCGGCAACGGGTCAGTGCGAGGCGTATCCTCAACCAGGTACAGGTAACTGATGGTGAGCGGCCGGCCCGTTTCCGTGGAAGTGGTGCCCGGTGCGCCATCCGGGACAACGCGCTGCATCCCCTCATTATCCGTGGCGACAACGTAGAACTCGACGTATTTGCCATCCGGCTGCGGCGGGATGAGCGCGGTATACCACATATCGCCAGCACGCTGATCGCCACCACTTCCATCATCCACCATCGGAAGCGCAGTATAATTAGCCGAACCCTCAGGACGGTAGCGTAACATAACCGCTGAGACGCCCGCGTTATCGGCCACCAATGCCGTGACGGTGACGTATTGCGTGGAGGAGGGGAAGACAGGGGCATGCGACACGTCGGTGACGCAGGGAGGGATATTACCTTCTGCATAGACACTATTTCTGGCCCCTGGGGTGCCCAGGCCATGGCTGGCTGCCCAGGAGCAGGGGAAATCGTTGTCAAACAGCGGGTTGATCAGCTCCAAAGATGGCCCTTTCCCATCGGCCAGCTCAGGCCATGGGCGATGATCGTCATAGATGACCTCGTCAATCAACTGGCCGGCAGCGTTGACGAGCGCCACCCGCTCACCGCCGTTGGAAAGGCGGCCGCTGATGAAAGGCCCCTTCACACCACTGATCCCGTAGACGGCTTCGACAACCGCCGGATCGCTGGCAACGACCAGGTATCCCCCTGGCTGCAGAATAGTTGAAGGCGGGAAGGTGTATAAGATACCGTCATTAAACCTCCAGCCGGAAAGGTCCACATTGAGTGGGCTGACGTTGTACAGCTCGATGTACTCCTCACCGTGATTCCCGGAGCGCGGGTTATATTGGATCTCATTAATGACGATGGGGGGATTGAACTGAGCATAGGCGAGAGGAGGGGTATCAAAAAGCCACAGGCAGGCAAAGAGCAACAGGGCACAGAATGCACAAAAGGTCAGGAGCGGTGTCCTGACAATCCGTGCAAGCACCGAAACGTAACCACGACCCCCCGATTTCGCCTGATAGAGATTCAAGGCCATAGTATGACTATCCACCCTGACTGTCAGTTGCCTGCTCCTGCCACTTTTTCGGACAGGCCCCCAGAACCGGTCAGTCCCCTCAAGTCAATTCCCTGCTCCAGGCGTCGGAAAGTTGAAGAAGCGCCATTCAGCCGCCCCATCCGGCCAACGGCCGTATGAGATATTTTTCTGCTGCGGCCCGAAGACGACCCAATCCACCGGCAACACCAGGCCATAACTGGTGCGCTCGAAAAGGCCGATCTCCTCACCGGTGCGGTCGAGCTTGAAGTTTGCGTGCAGCGGTCCCTGGCCCACGTCATTGTCGCACCACACAAGCAGGAATCCCCCCGGCGGGATCACCGTTCCGGCAGGGAACTGCCACTCAGTGGGGTCGGCCAGCGAGTCGCTCAGGTACATCATGCTGAGCGAGACCGTGAGCGGCCCGGCATTGTACAACTCCACCCAGTCATCGTACTCTCCCGCCTCGTCCCTGTTGACAGCCGTGTTGGAGGCCAGGAACTCGTTGATGAAAAGCTGGGGCGGGGTATAACCGACCAGGTAACGGATAGTAGAGGTGGGAGCATCGGGCGGGTGGAGGGAGTAGTGACCTGCTCTATCCTCCGCGCGCAGGTAATAGTACACCAGTACCCCTTCATCAAATGGCGGGATGGATGCCACATACGTGTTCTCCCCGGCGGGTCGCATATCCACAGGCTGGTACTGGTTTCCGACGGCGTACCACAGCGTCACAGAGACTACAGGAGCACCTGAGACAACGACGGCGCTTACGGTTACCGCTTCCCCACCTTCCGGCCAGCGAGGTATCTGCATAACCTGCGAAAAGGTGGGCGGGGGGAGACTGTTCGGCCCACCGGGTGAGGGTACAGCGAGCACGAACTGCTCCGGCGCACCATCAGGGACACGCCCCCAGGAGACATCGGGCGTCAGCGGGTCAAAGTAAACCGCGTCCACCGGCGCGTAGAAGCGGGATTGGCGGTCGAACAGGCCCACGTACTCGCCTGCGCCTGACAGGTTGAAATTGGGGTGCAGGCCTGTGCCACTCCCATCGGCCCACAGGATGAGATAGCCACCGGCAGGGATGACGGTCCCGTAGGGAATCATATAGGGAGTGGCGTTATCCAGGTTATCGCTGAGATACATTCCACCGACATCCAAAGGTGTGGAGCCGGCGTTGTACAGCTCGATCCAGTCGTCGTAATCGCCCTGCTCATCCGCAAGCGTCCGATTGTTGATTGCCATCACCTCGTTTATATAGAGGGGGAGCGGCCGCCAGCCGACGATGTAGCGGTAATCCCACTGCGGCCAGCCCGGGCGGTCGAGGCTGCGCTTGCCCGTTTCGTCCACAGCTTCCAGGTAGTACTCAACCCAGGTGCCCTCAGGTAACAGTGGAAGTACAGCCTGTCTGGTCTCACCGGCGCCACTCATCACCCTGCTGGTATAACCTGGCCGTAACTGCCCCGGCGTAAAGGTACGATACCACAGTGTAACGGTGAAGTTCCCTTCATCGGTGATGATAGTGGTGATGGTGACCGGCGTGCCGGCTGTGGGCCAGGCCGGTGAATGGACCGTCCTGCCGAAAATGGGGGGGAGGCCCAGGTTAGGCCGGCCGGGAGAAGGCCTGGTAAGGAATTGCCAGCTCTCGCTTCCGTCGGGCATCCGCCCGTAAGAGACATCGGTCACCGGCGCGGTGTAAGTAACCAGGGATACAGGCGCGTTACCAAACACGTCCCGGTCGAAAAGGCCGATCTGCCCGCCGCTTTCCCGGAGGGTGAAGTTCGTGTGGTAGAGGCCTTCGTCTGGCTCACCATCCGCCCAGAGGAGGAGCGCACCATCCGGCGGAATGACGGTGCCGGCAGGGATGGACCATTTTCTCGGCTCACTTAAAACGTCGGTCAGGTACATGCCGCTTATGTCCCATGCCAGTGTTGAGCTGTGGTTGTGTATCTCGATCCAGGGGGCTGGTTCACCTGCCTCGTCGGTGATGGTAGTGCTGTTAGCAACCATCAGCTCGTTGATGGCGAGCAGGGGACGAAGTGAGGGGCAGAAGGACGGGACCCTTTGCTGCAGGAACTGGATACGATTGGTGATATAAGTTTTCAACTCGGCCGGGCCGTCCTGAAAGCCCGGGTATCCTTCCAGCTCAGGCCGCCAGCGATTGGGGTCGGCCATAGCCGCCTCGTAGATGTATTCGTAGGTCGCGTCAATGCGGGGAAACATCTCGGCCGGGCTGAACTGAGCGGCCATCAATTCGATCAGGCGACGGCAGTGGTAGAGGCGGAACTCCGGCACACGCATCATCCGCTCGATCAGATAGTTATGCTTGCTGGCGGGGTCGGCACCCGTGTCAATGGGGTTATCCCAACTGATGTCCCGGTCCCACAGTCCCCATGGCTTGCCCTCGTTGTGGCCGAACGAGATGTCCACGTCCCAGGGCAGGATCATCCACCGATCGGTGCTGAAGTCGTGGTAAATGTAGTAATTCTTGTTCGTCATCTCAAAATTCCCGATGAGGATGTTCACCGCGTACCATTCCAGCCAGCCGTTGACATCCATCACCGAGGCGATCGCGGTCGGGAACTGCTCATCGGGAGTGCGGTTGATCAACTCGATAAACGCAACCAGGTCCTGGTGACCGCTGTTCCGGTTGGTCTTCTTGGGATAATGGTAGTTATACCACCAATCATTCTCCTCCAGGCCCAGGCGCCCATAGAACGGTTTATAGAGGTTTCCATGCATCTCAATGCCATGGCGTTGGAGGAAACGCTCGTCTATCTGTTCAACCTCAGAGAAAAGGCCATAGTAGGAGTCGTTGATGTACAGGCGGACATAACCAGAGCGAGGCGCTATCACGCCAGCACGGGTAAACAAATCGTAGCCAATGTAAGTGCGCAGCAAAGACTGGTCAACGTAATCGGCATTGAGATTCATCTCATACGAGACGCCCAACTGGCCATAGAAAGGATCCGAAGTGGGGAAAAAGATTTTCCAGCTCTTCTTGGGCATGATGCGCGCGGTATCACCCCGGTAACGCAACCTGACCTCCCAGCACCTCTCACCTGAGCCAGAAGAAGAGGAGGCACAGAAGGTGGCCGGTACCGTCTCGTTTCGGTAGGGTTGCTGTGCCAGCCAGTCAAGATAGTTGGGGCTGACATAGAGCCTGTAGATCGGTACAGGCGGCAGTTGGGGTGGCGGGGGATAATTTCTCACCGAAATCGGGACGTAAACGGTGTATGTTTCGGGGGGCCATAAGGTGCCGGTTGGGATCACGCCGGTCTGTGGGTGGCAGGCAACGGCCTGTGATGTGCGCTGCCGGCCGGCTGTGAGCAGCAAAGTGACGGCCAGCATCGGCATCAAGATAGCTGCTGAGAGGCGGTATATCAAACGGAAGTTAGAGAAACCGGTCTCCATTGTCCAGGACAACTTAACTAAGAGCCTATCCGAAAAACCGTACAAGCGGCATCCCTATGCCGCTTATACCGACGCATAGGGATGCGTCGGTTACGTTTTTCGGATAGGCACTAAGGCAGCAGCCTGCCCGCCACTGCACTATACTCGCAACACATCTGGGATGGTCGGCAATTTGCTGATTAACGCAATTTGCAGCCCGGCAATGCCGACCGGAAGCGACCGGCACAAACACGCAGCAGGCCAAAGGCGTTTCACGGTCGCCTTAATCGAGTATACCAGACCTGGGGACCGGGAGGATTACACTCAGGTTACGGTTTGATTGCGGTACATCATATTATGCGCAAGGCGACTCTGGCGGACCGCCACAGTCCTTCCAGGTCGTAATACGCCCGTACTTCCGGGGTAAACAGGTGCACGACCACTTCCCCGTAATCAATCAAGATCCACCCGGCATCCGCCTCACCTTCGATGTGGAGTGGCTTCCTGCCAAAGGACTCCCGTGTTTTCTCACGTATGTCCTCGAGTATAGCCTGTGACTGCCGCTGACTGGTCGCGCTGGCGATGACAAAATAATCGGCAAGGATAGAGATTTCGCGGATATCGAGCACGACCACGTCCTCGCCTTTCTTGTCGGCGATCAGGTCTACTATGTACCGGGCCAGTTCGAGCGAATCCGACACTATCAGAATCACACCTCCTTTATGGTTATACGGCAAGACTCCAGAAGTCCCAGCCAATATTACTGGGAACGGGTAAGAATGGGACATTTAACGTAACTTGTATGCTGGACCTATTCAGCCTGCCCATGCTGTGCCGGGCGGACCACAGGCTGCCCGGACCAGACTTTGCAGACACTGGCTACACTGAGACACCCCTGGCTCAGGTGCCATGTGCTCCGCCGGACTGTGGTCCGGCGGGCGCAGGCTGAATAAATGCTATTTAACCACGTGCTACCACACTCAGGAAAAGTCCAAAATTCACCCGTGCGCAGTATAGAAACAACTTTCACAGGACTGACGGCACGTGTAACTACTGTAAGTTTATCACCAATTGGCCAGTTCACCAAATGCACTTCAGCCGCTACTGAGCGCTACGGCAGATCAACACACTCACCTGGTGCAAGCGGCATCCCTATGCCGCTTATACCGACGCATAGGGATGTGTAGGTTACGATTTCCGTACAGGCTCGTAACTACCCAGTTCCCCGGCTCGGGCCGGTCTCCAGAGCGCGCCCGACGTCGGGTCCAGGTGGTCAGGCAATACAGCGGCCGCGTTTTTAAGGGCGTCTCTCACCGACTGGTGTGCGCTTGCTCGCCTGCGTTTACGAGATTATCGCTGTGACCCAGATCGAGTTTGGGGTGATCAACACCGCTTTCAGTGAACGGTTTAACGCCACTCTGCGCGCCCGCCTGCCGCCGCAGGTACGGCGCACGCGCAACCTGACCCGGGCGACACAGCGTTTGGAGGATGAACTTTTCTGGGGTGGCGTGGTGTACAACTTCTGCACGGTGCACACCGGTTTGGGGGCCCTCCCGGCCGTGGCAGCGGCTTCGATTGATCACGCCTGGTCAGTGGAGAAGCTGTTACGCCTCTGTCTGCCCCACCAGACACACTCCACGCCAGAGTGCAGTGCTACCTGCATTGTTTGAGAGCAACTAAACCCATACCGTTCAATAACGCCCGGGAATCGAGCCTCCAGGCGGAGAACCCGGCTGAAGCCTTTACTCCGACGCCTCATTTGATAATGAAAAGCATTTCAATCAGACCCCTTCAACCGGGCCCGGCAATCACTCTCGCCGATACTCCTCCAGCCTGTAAAGCCCATCCGCTTCTTCAGCCAGCCTGACGAGAGAGCCTGTAGGGTGGGCACCTATGAGCAGATATTTGTAATGGAGGGAACAGGCAACAGCCATTCCTACCACCTTGCCGGTATGCTGACTCAAAAGCGGTGACCCGCTCATCATCCCGGGATCAAACAACCTGTCCATCAGCACCCAGATGGCGGCCTCGTCCGCTGACTGTACTGTTCCCTCCAGCACGTGCAGGCCGCTCTTCCTATCCCCCAGTCCGCTGAACAGCGCGACACGCTCCCCTGGCTGGGGCAGGCCGCGCGGATCGGCCTCCAGAACGAGTTTGGGATCAACCGGGGTGGTTATGTTAAGCAGCACATAATCCACCCACAGCTCGTTTTCATCGGTGAACGGCCGACCCGGGTGACCATACAACGTATCGCACTCCACCACGAACTGCTCCTGCCCCACCAGACGCAGTGCTATCCTCTCGACCGGATGCCCGATGCTCCCGATCGAGACGCTGTGTGCGGTGGTCACGCCTATCGCCCGCTCATCGCCCAGGCCCAGCAGGAAGCCACTGCCAGCCAGAGTGTACTCCTCGCCCCGATACCGTACCCATTCTTCCAGGCCAACCTGCCAGGTCGGTAAAGTACCGTGCGGCAGCATTATGGTCGGATGGGGAGGCGTTGGTGCAGGCGGTCGGCAGAAGGGTGTGCGGGAGATAATCAACGTTAACCCTACCAGCGTGGCTATGAAAACAGCGACCAGCGCCAGCAAGAAGTCCCGGACAACAAATTTCAGATTACACGACATTTCGGCTGGAATTGTTGTGATGTCAGCCGGGCCGCAAAACGGCGTGGGTCTATAACCCCGTGGGGATGTCGAGAAAGACCGTCTCCAGCCCGAACTTTTCGAACAGATGGCGGGCCAGTGCCTTGACACCCGGCGTCTCGGTGGCATAGTGGCCGCCGAAGACGACGTTCAGGCCGTATTCCGCAGTAAGATGAAAGTGTGAGTGGCTGGTCTCGCCGGTGATGAAGGTGTCGAACCCGGCCTGGGCAACCTGTTCTGTCATGAAAGCGGCTCCCCCTGAGATGCAGCCTGCTCGCGACACCAGCACCGGTCCGTGGGCCAGTACACGCACTACGGATTGACCGGTTGCCTGCTCCAGGCGCTCGATCAGCTCGCTCAGAGGTACAGGTGGATCAAAAACCCCGCCGATGCCGATGTTGCTGCCGTGGTATTCGCCGAAGGGAGCAGCGCACTGCAATCCTAAAAGCCGTGCCAGTTCTGCATTGTTACCAACCTCCGGGTGTATATCCAGCGGCAGATGTGTGGCGTAGAGTGCGCATCCTCCTGTGATGAGCGTGCGTACACGCTTGAAGAGAGGGCCGATCAGCCGGACAGGCTTTTCCCAGAACAATCCGTGGTGAACAATGAGCAACTGCGCTCCGGCGGCGACTGCCTGGTCAAAAGCTTCCTGGCAGGCATCCACAGCAAAGGCTACTTTAAGAATCTCCTCCGGGCCGTCCACCTGCAGGCCATTCTGAGAGTTATCCTGGATAGTCTTGACCTGCAGGTACTCGTCGAGGTAAGCTACCAGCTCATCGCGTCTCATTGGTGTACCTCCCACAGAAACTCCTGCAAACACAGTCGGCTGGAGGGTGTAACGCCTTAAAAATATTTGCTCAAAATCGGAGCCAGCCTGTTTCTGACCTCTTCAGGGATCAGATCACGCTGGGTGATGATGGCGTTCGCCAGGGCGTTCTGACAGGTGCACCTGCGTTCCGTCGTGGCCAGCCGGGGCAGCAGTATCCTGAGCGCTCGCCCGGCCAGTGCGGTGTTCTGCTGGAGGATACGGATCACGGCTTCGACGCTCACCTCTTCTTCGCTCGCGTGCCACACATCATAGTCGGTAACGTGAGCCATCAACGTGTAGCATATCTCTGCCTCGCGGGCCAGAAACGCCTCCGGTGCAGCGGTCATGCCGATAACATCCATACCCCACGTGCGGAAGGTAAAGCTCTCCCCTTTGGTGGAGAAACGGGGGCCTTCTATGGCAATGAACCTTCCTCCCCGATGCACCGTACCACCGGCTTCCTCGACTGCATCAGCCAGGAGGGTTGAGAGGTGCGGGCAAAAGGGTTCGGCTGCACCGATGTGGATCACCAGCCCGTTGCCGAAGAAGGTATACTCCCGCTTCTTCGTGAAATCGAACAACTGATCTGGGACGACGATCTCGCCTGGATGGAGATGTTCTCGCAGGGAACCGCAGGCTGAAATTGAGACAATCCGCTCGACGCCAAGGCTTTTGAGAGCGAATATGTTGGCCCGATAGTTGACCTCGGTGGGCATAATACGATGCCCCAGTCCATGGCGTGCCAGGAAGGCAACCCGCACCCCTTCCAGCCTGCCGATCAGAATCGCGTCAGATGGCGCTCCGAAGGGCGTATTGACGTACCGTTCCTCGACATCTTCCAAACCTTCCATGCGGTAGAGGCCGCTGCCCCCGATCACTCCAATGCGCACAGGTTGAGTCTCAGTTGCCATCGTATCTCCTCCACAGGTGTAGCTATGAGGTCGGAAATCCGGCCAGGCTGTCGCCGACCGTCGCTATTCAGGCAATGCCTGTAGAAGCGAGGGATGCCCCACCCGTACACCCTTTTGGGCCGCGGGCTTTCGGTTGGCCTTCGCCGGGGACGGGCGATTAACAATCGCCCCTTCCTTGCTGCACCACCGGACAGTGTCAGCGGAGGAGCGATCCGCCGGATCGTCCCAACGGCGCGAAGCGTCCAAAGAGGGCGATTTCAATCGGCCTGAATAGTTCCGCCGACCGTGATTGTAGCAGAAAACCAGCCTGAGTGCAACACTTTTTGGAATGGTTGAGGGCCTGTCAATGCTCTGATGAAGATACTCGTAATGAACCCCTGAAAAGCCCGGAACAGCGCTCCGCTGGCGCTTCGTGCCTGACTACGAACGAACAGGATTAGAGCGCTGATAAGCACTTTCCACGGAGAAAATGAACCATTCCCTGCAGAATCCGCTCAATCATCGCCTCGGCAAAAATAATTTTGCCGGCGGTCAGTACGTGGCTTCAGCATGGCTTCCCTTCCCTCCGCCGCGCTGACCGAGGAGTGGGTTCTCACAGAGACGCTGCCCGAAGGGGCTCTCTTCGTGAGCCCAGAAGGCGTGTTGTACCAGGTTGTGATGGCCAGGGGGGTGGTTTCCGCAAGGCGAAACCATGGCCATGGCTTCCATATGGCTGGAGCATTGATGCGGAACGACCGAACGCAGTGGCATTGGTACCGGGTTCGCCCCTGGCCCGTAACTACCCGGTGGTGGCCAGGGGCAGGCCGATCCCCCCAATCAGCCTGGAAGATCTACGCGGCAGCAGCGGCAGTCCGGCTCATTACGTCTTCCCGATCGAGCGACTTGCCAGGCTGGCAGCTCAACTGGACGAGACACTGGCCCATACCGCAAACTTAAAGGCTTACAAGTCAGCCGGGCGCTGGATTCTCGCATTATTCGGTAAGGAAGCGATACCGCTGCGCGTGTACCACCATCTGGAGGATGACGCCGGCATAACGACAGACCTGGCAGCACGTTTTGCCGGAGAGCGCATTGAGGCCCTGCCATGCACTCAAGGCCCATCCTATTGGCAGTATATACCTGGCTGGAAGGACACAGGAGCCGGGAAGCAGGAGGAGAGCAGGATTCCGGTATCGCCGATGCCAGCAGATGAGCGCATGTCACCCACCCCCCGATAATTAAGCACAGGAGTACGCTAATGATTCTCTCGGTTGATATAGGTTATGGCTATACCAAAGGCGTCGCCCCTGACGGGATACGTTTTTCATATCCCGGCGTTGTGGGTGCCGCCGAGGAGATAAACTTCACTACAGACCTGATAAAGGGAGGAGAGAAATGGCCGATCAGGTATAACAACTGGCGTTTTTTCTACGGTCAACAGGCCGTCCTCCAAAGCCGCATCCAATCCGCAATTTTTGACCGCAGCCGCCTCTACCATCAGAGAGGATCCCGAATCAGCCCGTAAGATTGACACGATGTTCAGATAAACACAGAGCACCCGCCGGGCGGGTGCTCTGTGTCACTTTGCAGGTCAATCAGAAGGCCCTCAGATCAGCTCTCCCTCCTTTATCTGACTCCACAGTTCGGCCAGCCTGCCCCGTCCCACCAGTGTCACATCACCGGGCTGAGGAACTCCTGGCTCTGCCACCCAGTAAACCGATATCCCTGCTGATGCTGCCTGGGCCACATCCCACTCCCAATTGTCACCCACCATCAGACACTCCTCTGGTCGGCGACCCAGGTACGCCAGTATCTCCCGGTAGTAGGCCGGGTGGGCTTTCGTGGCGTGCATGTTCTCATATGAAGTGACCAGGGCGTAATTGAATTCGCTCACCGGCACCCCGGCCCATTCCAGCCGCTGCTCGATGGGAGAACGGGGAAAGAGCGGATTGGTAGCAATAACCACCTGCAGCCCCCGGGCAAAAGCCCACTCGACCAGCTTGCGTGCCTCAGGTATACAGCGGGTAAGGGAACGCAGCCTGGGAAACTCCTCGGCATAGAAGCGCTCGAAGATTGGTTCCAGTTCTTTGCGGCTGTATCCAACCTCCGGGTAGAATACGGCAGCGAAGGCTTCGGCGTTCGTGGGACCTGTGCCGTCGTTCGCCTCCATTGCACGACTGGCGTGCATCAGTGCCGCGAGCAACCGCTCAGGAGGGATCAAATCGGCCACCCAGCGGGTAAGCGCCTGGAAGTACACCGGCACAAATCTCTCCATCGAGTTGACAAGCAAAGTGTCGTCCAGATCAAACAGAATGGCTTTGAAAGTATTTCGCTTCATGGCTGTGCTTTGTCATCAGGCGCGGGCGGGCACGCGGGAGGAGGCTCGTAAGTACCCAGGCTCCAGTGCTATGACCTTATCGCCCGGAAAGTTCCCTGACCTTAGCCCAATCCCGGAGAAAGCTTTCCAGACCGGCATCTGTAAAGGGGCTGTGGATCATCTTTTGGAACACGCTGAAGGGCATGGTAATGATGTCAGCACCGGCCAGCAGCGCGTCAACGACGTGAAGTGGGTGTCTGATGCTGGCTGCCAGCACCTTGCACTTGAAGCCGTAATTGTCGAAGATGGCGCGCGTCTGGCGCACCACTTCCATACCATCCAGCCCGGCATCGTCCATCCGCCCTACAAATATGGAGGCGAAACTGGCACCCGCTTTTGCCACCAGGTAAGCCTGGAGCGGGGAAAAGATAAGCGTGGCGTTGATCCGTCCGTTGGGCCAGGATGAAATCTCCTTCATCGCCTTCAGCCCCTCGACGGTGGTGGGAATTTTGACGTAGACATTTTCAGCCCAGGTGAGGATTTCCCTGGCCTCTTCGATCATCCCGGCTGCGTCGGTGCTGACTACCTCTGCGCTCACCGGTCCGGAGACCATCTCCACAATTTTGAGGGTATTTGCTTTCAGATCAGCCGTCCCGGCACGCATCATAAGTGTGGGATTGGTCGTCACACCGTCAAGAATACCCCAGCTCGCTGCTTCGCGGATCTCGTCCAGGTTTGCGGTATCCAAAAATATCTGTGCCATTTAATACCTCCAGCGTATGGTATGGTATTCGTAGTGTAAACGTCAGGTTAGGGTCGGGATTTTATCCTGGGAGTGTGGTATTGTATTGATAGCTCGCTTGTGTTCCTCTTTCCTCCTTGTTTGGAGAGTCAGGGTGGAGCTCCCTGACTCTCCGCGCTTTAGAGCCTATCCGAAAAACCGTACAAGCGGCATCCATATTTCGCTTACCGACGCATAGGGATGCGTCGGTTACGTTTTTGGATAGGCACTTGGATGTATCCTGCGGGTTCAATCACTCTGCTCGAACTCCTGGCGGGTGATAAACTCCCCACCTGAGATATAGCGTGAGATCGGTTTGCGGTCGGCGTCGAAGAACAGCTCAACCTCGATCAACTGAAAGCAGCGTTTTTCGCCGCTACCGATGACCCCCTTGCGCACATAGTAAGCACCCTCTCCTTCCTCATCCAGTTGGGGTGTCAGTTCATTCGCCAGGTCCACCCGCACTCTGATTTTCTCGCCACAGCGAGAGCAGCGCACGTACTCCCAGTGCACATCGCGCTCTTCTGATTCCCTGGCACCGCCTTTGAACAACCCGCCGACTTTCTTCAGGATCCTCATAATGCCCTCCCTGTTATCGTCGTGCGTAAAAGCACAACATCACACTGCCATAGGTGCGCTGGTCGAATAAAGCCAGGTGTTCTAACGCCAGGGCCTGGTACTCACGGGGATGGATCTGGGCTATGGCCCAACCACCTGCTGCCACCCATTCAGGCCTGGCATCCAGTAATGTCAAAGTCCTGCTCCATAGACCTTTATACTGAGGGGGAGCTACATAGACGTAATTAAACGCTTCGCCGGGTATCCCTCGGGACAGAAAGTCGAATACGTCAGCATGCACCACCCTGCCCCTGTCTGCCAGGCGCGTATGGGCCAGATTGGCGCGGATTGTGCGCAGTGCCCGCCCGCTCATTTCCACAAACACGACCTCTCGGGCTCCACGGCTCAGAGCTTCGATCCCGACCTGTCCGGTCCCGGCAAACAGATCAAGGAACCTTGCTCCAATGACGTCATCACCGATGATACTGAAGAGGGCCGACTTGGCGCGATCTGTGATCGGACGTGTCTCCCCGCCCGGCACCGCCTTAAGCCGGTATCCCTTAGCCTTTCCGGTGATCACGCGCACGGTGATGTCCCTCTCATTTGCCGAAGTGGAACGGCTCGGGTCAGCCAGGCGGTTCCCAGACGTGTAAGACTTTGATCCCCTCGCTTTCCAGTGCCTGCAGAATGACGTCCCGTTCCACCCGCTCCAGTCGGAAAGCGATCACCCGGTCCGCCGGGCTATCGCCCCAGAACATGCCCAATGAATGGATGTTCGCTCCTGCGTTGGCGATACAGCTTGTGATATGCGCCAGGCTGCCCACCTCTTCCGGGATAACAACGGTGATCCTCAAAGATGGATGTCCCCCACCCAGCCCTTCGACAAATACGCGAAAGATGTCTGTGTCGCTTATGATACCGATCAACCTGCCGTCCTCGACCACCGGCAGACAACCGATACGGTGGTCAATCATTTTGCGCGCGGCTTCCTCAATGGGCAAATCCGGGCCAACCGTGATCACCTCGCCCTGGATAATCTGCCCGACCTTCGTGCGCGACAATATGTAATCCACCTCAAACACGCTCAGCGTGGTGGTCGCCGTTGGAGAGGCGTAGACCAGGCTCTTTTCGGTGACAATACCGACAAGTCTGCCGTGCTCGTCCAGCACCGGCAGGTGACGGAATGGCTTGCTGCGCACCAGTTCCAGTGCCTCTTTAAGGCTGGTATCAGTTCCGACAGTAACAGGGTTGGGCGTCATGCGATCTCTGACAAGCACCGGACCACCTCCTTAATTTCTCAAGTTGTCTAGCCGGGCGGCCAGCCCATACGCCGCCCTCCCAGTAGATGCATGTGTAAGTGGTAAACTGACTGCCCTGCCACAGGGCCGCTGTTGATCACCATACGGTAACCATCCGCTATGTTTTCCTGTGCTGCCAGTTGACGAGCGACGAGAAACATTTTGCCAAGCACGCTGATGTCACCCGGTTCGACGCAGGAGACATTAGTGATGTGGCGGTTGGGTATGATCAGAATATGAACCGGTGCCTGGGGATGAATGTCACGGAACGCGGTGATCTCCTCGTCCTGATAGACGACGCTGGCCGGTGCTGCTCCCTGGGCGATACGACAGAAAATACACTCGCTCACTCGATCACCTCGCCTCTCAAGTATCCGTCCTGCATTCCGGTCAGGCGTACAGGAGTGATCAGGTTACGAAGGTCTCTATCGCTACGGGCGAGGACGCGCAGATAGTTATCGGTCAGGCCGCTCCACAGGCCAGGGGGCTCCTGATGCTCCCACAGGACTTCCATTTCCCTGCCGGTAAACCGCTGGCGAAATTGCCAGGCCAGGCTGACGCCCAAAGCACGCATTTCTTCTGCCCGACTGGCCATAATACGGCGCTCTACCTGGTCCGGCATAGAGGCTGCCGGGGTACCAGGCCGCGCCGAATAGGGGAAGACGTGCAGTCTGGCAAAGCCCAACGCGGCCACAAAGTCATAACTGGTGCGAAAAGCACTCTCGTCCTCACCGGGGAAACCCACAATCACGTCCGTGGTGATCGCAAGGTCCGGAACGGCCGCATAAGCTGCTGTCACCAGCCGTGCGTATTCCCGGGCGGTGATCCGTCTGCCCATGCGTTGCAGCACCGCGTCGCAGCCAGACTGCAAGGGCAGGTGCAGGTGCCGGCATAAGCGCGGATTCTCCCACAAGGTGAGGAAACTTTCGTCCACATCCCACGGCTCCACCGATGAGAGGCGCAGGCGTTGCAGGTCGGTATGGCGCAGAAGCGCTTCGACCAGCGTGCGCAGACCGCCGGGCAACCCGGTCTCATGACCGTAGGCACCCAGGTTGACCCCCGTCAGCACCACTTCTCTGTACCCGGCTTCAACAAGGGATTGCACCTGGCTCACGACCTCAGCCAGCGGGCGACTGCGGGATGGTCCACGCAACAGCCCGATGATGCAGTAAGCGCAACGGTTGTCGCAACCATCCTGTACCTTGACGAACGCGCGGGTGCGGGCAGGGCAGTTTTCGGATGCCGGGGTGCCATCCGCAGGCAGGGATATCCTTCTCACAAGCTCTCCCTTTTCAGCGTTGGAGAAGACCCAGGCAACCCCCGGCATTGAGGCGCATGTCTGGGGAGCCAGTGTAGCATAGCAGCCGGTGACGGCAATATGAGAGCGGGGATTGGCACGTGCCAGCGCGCTAAGAGCATGGCGAGATTTGCGCTCCGCCTCGGCGGTGACGGCACAGGTATTGACCACGCAGACGTCAGCCTGGGCGGGGTCGCCCACGACGGTATGGCCAGCCTGTATAAACTGACGGGCCAGTGTCTCGACCTCGCTCTGATTCAGGCGACAGCCAAGACTGCGGAGATAGACTTTCATTACGGAGCCCCGACACTCAGGTTGTCAAAGTGGACTTCGACATCCGGCTCGAAGAAGGTACCTGCGTACAGGGCGATGTCACCCTGCGAGTAGCCTGGGTCGCTGACCTGCGCTACCTGCACACCGTTAACGCTGAAGGTCATTTCCGTGCCCCGGCACAAAATTTCCAGCACATTGGTGGCTTTTCCCGTGTGAATGGCTTCGGAAGGGGACCAGTCATCACCGCTCAGCGCTTCCCAATTCCCGCCATCGTGTTTGCTGACCAGGAAATACCCGTCTCCGCTGATAGAGAAGCGATAGAAGTGTTGCGGGTCCCTCATACGCACAAGCACCCCGTACTCATTATTATCGGGGCCGGAAACCTGTGACGCCTCGACCGTGAGGCGAAAGTCGGAGAACTTGCGTCCGGCCGAGGCCCAGGCCAGGCTATTGGGAGCCTTAACCAGGATACGCATTACACCTTCGTGATAGGCCACCTCGGCGGTAGCGTCTGATTCGGCCTTCCAGCCGCTGGCGGAGTCAGAGAAGTCATCGGACCATGCAGGTGACTCAACGCTCCTGCAGGCAGTTATCAGGAGCAAAATGAACACTGCGCAGAGGCTATGCAGTTTCTTCATAAAAGCTCTCCTGGCAGGCCATGCCTTCTGCAGGTTGTGCACGGGAGACGGGGTGCTATGGCCAGGTTACACGGAAATCGTCAAACTGTACCCTTATGTTACCCGTCGGCCCACTCCCTGCTCCCAGTCCGACATCTCCCCTGCGGTGGGTCTCATCAATAACTTCACCTGCCCGCTCACCGTTGACATAAAAGCTTAGCTTTTCTCCCCGACAAACTACCATCAGACTGTTGATCTCCCCACCTCCTTTGATCGCGGTGGTTGGAAGCATTCCATCACCTGTAAGTACCTCAAATCTGCCGTCTGTCCGCTTAAAAATAGCGTAGTAGCCGTCTTGGCTGATGGCAAAGTAGTAGAAATTATCGGCATTGGAGTAGCGGCAGATAATACCAAAATGGCCGTCCCCCGCGCCAGCTACAGCACGAGCATCGGTTTCAACGATCACATCCCCGGCTCCCCTGCCCGGGGTAGTCCAGGTAAACCAGTTCGGTTTATGCAGCTCGATGAAGTACTCGCCGGACTGATAGCCCCGCTCAAGTCCCTCATAGCTGTCCACATCCCAGCCACTGTCCGGGTCTTCAAAACTGTCCTGGAAGAGCACTCCATGTCCTCCTCCACCCGTGCAACTGGTCAAAACCAGGACCCAGACTAACATGATTTTCCAGTAAGCTTGTCGCATTTGCAGACTCATGTGAGAGGCATTTGGTGCCCGTCCCAATAACTGTGGAGTGGGCCTTTCAGCCTGCCTGAAAGGCTATCCTGCACCTTCAGGGTTATGGGCCACCTTAAATCATACAATTTTGGCTTCTGGGGGTAAGCAGGCACTTTGAAACGGTGTGCTGTTCCTTATGCCCCACGTAACTATTCACGCTGATTGAAATCATCCTCCTTGGGCACTTAGAGCCTATCCGAAAAATGTAACCGACGCATCCCTATGCGTCGGTATAAGCGGCATAGGGATGCCGCTTGTACGGTTTTTCGGATAGGTTCTTAGAGCCTATACGGAAATCGTAACCGACGCATCCCTATGCGTCGGTGTAAGCGGCATAGGGATGCCACCTGTACGGTTTTTCGGATAGGCTCTTCGTGCCAATTGTCGGCCTGTACCGACACCAAACGGTGGTGCAGCACAGGCACACTGCCTGAATGGATACACGGGCAGTATATCACAACCCTCTACAGCTTGCAAGGTGGCGTGTTGTGGTGAAAAGTGATTGTTCAAAGTTTGGCCAGATTGCTCGGCAGTGGGGAATAGGGGCCATTAACACGAGCATAAGTCGGCCTGTTGTGGGGGGAAAGGCAATTTCAAAGTTACTGTTGGCAAACTGCCTTTTGTGGGGTGAGCTTGCCATTTTAAGGCCGATTTTGCTGCACAAGTGGGAGAAACACGTCAAAATCAGGCCACTTGTGGGGCGCCAGCCCATGAAAATCGAGTTAGCCAACAGTATCTTTCAAAATCCAAAAAACCTGCCTGAGTGGGGGATGGGTAGGAGCAGTGCCGAATTTTGAACAATCACTTGATTTGGGACTGTTGGGGGCAAGATTATCCATCCGTCCCAATCTGAAGTTAGCAATACTCAACAGGCATATCAGGAGAGAAAAATGTCAAGATTATCACCACCTATTCAACAGCAAAATCTGGTAGTGTGGAATGGCACAGATAAAGAGGACGTAAAGAGAGAGCGGTTTTATGTAACTCATTTGGTCTGGGAAATCCCTGCCCTGCCAGACTTTTCAGCCCCGAAATATGCCAAATCATTAGGCGATTCAGTACAGCAACGAGT
Organism: Anaerolineae bacterium; assembly: GCA_034435075.1. Classification (GTDB taxonomy): domain Bacteria; phylum Chloroflexota; class Anaerolineae; order B4-G1; family B4-G1; genus JAOAAG01. Next base: position 4,331 of record DAOTYA010000224.1, on the reverse strand, counting down.
AAGCGAACTCGTCAAAAATTCATTGCGGTCCTTACAATCTTTTCATGGTCTCGGCGGTGACCACATAGCTGCTGCATTACGGTTGGTGCACACACCCGAAGAACCGGACTACATATCAGCCTTTTTCATCATTCGGGTAGCTTTGTCTCCTCACAGTTTGAGTAATATTGCGTCTTTACAGGAAAATTACAAAGTTATATTGCCCAACAGGCAATATTACCGCTATATTTACCTTGACCCAATTCCTAAAGATGATACTGCGACTGAACAAGAGCGTGCAGCCTTTCATCAAAAAAGACGACAGATGGCGTTATCTGTGCGCGAGTGGGCTACACGTGGTTTGGAATTATGTAAGCAAGTCGAGCTTTTAAGGTCAGTTGCAAGCATGAATTCACTGCTTGAGGGCGCGTTGCCTGATATATGGGATGTTCCTGCCTCTCAGTTTCAGAGAAACATCAACAGGATGGATGAGGTCTGTACAACACTGCGAGAACAGCCGGGATGGACAATGGTGGACGTTACCCTTTGTCCTGCTCAGCCCGGCGAGGAAGTTCAAGTACTAAACCAAAAAATGCAGTTGTTACGTGATTACGCAGAATGCCTACGCCAGTTACACCGTCAGCCTACTACCAGAGACATTCCCGAAGAAGATGCTAATCTCAAAAGGGCGCTAGATGTTTGCAATGCTTTGCACGGTGCTTTGACCGAACATACTACGCCATGGTTTTTCTATGCGTTTCGCATTTTTACAAGTGGGTATGACCCGCAACCGCTTGCAAAGATTCTATCCAGTGCTGCCACAAAAACTAAGATGGCTATCGTTTCCTTGCATAGTGACAAAGAGCTATTTGACAAGTCAATTAATGCAGTGGAAAGTGTGGACATAGTACCAGAAATTAATCAAGGGGAAGATGTCTGGGAACGGGTGGAAATAAACAGAAGCCTTTATCGCTTGCACAAGATGGTATCTTTGGATGAAGTTGGCGGGTTCTGGACATTGCCTGTTCCGTTGGGAGCAACTTTTCCTGGTTTTAATATAGGTGATGTTGATAGCAATATTGGCTTGCGCCTCCCCAAGCCACAAGAGAAAGCTATCAATTTGGGGGCAGATGAGAATGGCAAACTTGTCACCATTCAGCTAAGAGATGTTACACGCCACATGCTTGTTGTAGGCACACCAGGATCCGGTAAAACTGCTACGCTTTTTCATATTTTGTACGAGTTGCGGCAACAAGGTATACCGTGGTTGGTGATGGAACCAGCTAAAACTGAATATAGAGCATTAAAGAGTCTCTTTCCAGATATATTGGTTTTTACACTGGGAGACGAACTGGTTTCACCTTTCCGCTTCAATCCCTTTGATGTTCCAGCAGGGACACCTTTGGAAAAACACATGAGCCGGCTTTACAGTTGCTTTTTGGGCGCTTTTAATTTGTTTGACCCCTTGCCAATGTTCTTTGACAAAGCCATTCGGCGGGTTTATGCCAGGAATCACTGGTCAACCTATGATGTGGGAGGCGAAGGCACACCCCAGGCCCCGACTATCTCCGATATGTATTCGGTTGCAGAGGAGATAGCAAAGGAGGGAAAATACGAAGGTGAGATCGGAAGCAATATCAGGGCTTCTTTTGTGAATCGCTTGGAGGCTTTGCAGCGAGGTTCGATAGGGCGAATGATGAATGTTCGCCGAGGTCTTTCCCTGTCTGATTTGATGCAAAGAAATGTCATCTTGGAGCTAGACGCACTTAACGCTGATGAAAAGTCTCTAATGATGATGTTTATCTTTACGCATATTTATGAGTATGCTAAAGCGAGGCATACATCAAAGGAAACCACCGATGCCAGGTTAAAGCATGTCTTGGTCTTGGAGGAAGCCCATAATCTTATTGGATATAGCATGACCGGCAGCAGTGAGCGAGCCAATCCCAAACTGCATGCAATTGAGCTATTTACCAATATGTTGGCTGAAATGCGCGCTTTGGGCGAGGGGATTATTATTGCTGATCAATTGCCTTCTGCTTTGGCCCCCCAGGCAATGAAGAACACCAATATCAAAATTCTTCATCAACTGGTTGCAGGCGATGACCGCAAGGCTATCGGCTTAACGATGGGAATGGGAGATGATGAGGATAAGGACCCGCGACTGAAAGAGCCGGTTACATTTCAGCCGGGTGAGGCATTCGTTTTTACGGGAAAAGCAATCTCACGTATAAGAAGGGTCCCCTTGAATGAAGACATCTTGAAACTAAAAGACTTGCCGCCACCCGATGATGCATCCTTGAAACAGGATATGCTTGAGGTTTACATAGAAACGCATCCAGAGATATTTATGCCGTTTGAAGAATGTTCGCGGTTTTGTTCTCACTGTATCCCCAAAGTTAGGGAATGGGCAGAACAATCCATAGTTGACTTGATTAAAAAAGCTTATGAGACGATGAGTATAAAAGATGATGAAGTTGAGGCATTGAGGATAAAACTGAAACCAGACAAAAAAGATTTGACCTTTTCAGAATTACCCCTCTCTAACGAAACTGTGCGCACAGAACTTGGTAAGGCCGTCATTCGATGCATAAATGAAGAGCTTGAGAAAAAGCCAGGAAGTAGTAAAGAAGCGACACGACGCCGATTTTGCGTCTATGTGCATTTTATGAATACGCAGACAGGACAGCGTTGTACCCATCATGAGGAACTTTTAGAGCAAATGGTTAATCAAAAGGAATAACCCATGTCTATCGAAAAACCAATACCCAATAAAGAATTGCCCGACTTTGAGACCATTCGTGAAGCAGAGAAAAAGATTGAAGGCATTAAAGAAGCCATGAAGTCGGCACAGCAGTTAGGAGATGATGACATCCGCAAAAGGACAATAGAAGAATTGCAAGACAAAGAAGCGGAAATCCGGAAAGACTTGGAGCAAAAAAAGGAGAAGTTGGAGAAAGCTTTGCAGGCTTGGCAACGCGAAAAACAACTATTGGAGGAAGCTTTGCGAGAAGCACATCGTGTGGGCTTGGAGGTTGACCTGAGCGACAAAGCATCTGAAATCCAGAATGAAATTTCTCAAATCGAGAAGAAACTCGAAGAGATAAAAGATATCCTTGAGAAGAAACCCGAAGAGGTACAAAATATCCTTGAGAAGAAACCCGAAGAGGTAAAAAGTCCCCTCTCTTAACTGTGGGGAGGCTTCTCATGATCCAGGGCAATTCCCCGGAAGTGAAAGCCTCCCCTCTCATAAACCCGAAGTATGGATGAATGGCCGTTTTAATGATAGGGAAATAAAGAAGTATTACGAGGATGCTTTTGCTGGGTTTGAGCAACGGAGTGATACCAAAAAGCTTATAGCAAGTTTGCCAGACGGAGTTACTTTACGGGACTTGATAGAGAAAGGTAAGCGGGAATTTGGCGAGCATATAGACCCCCTGACTTATGTGGCTAACTTGGCGGCGGAACGTGCCAATTTGACACCCGCAGAGGTTGGAAATATTGTTCACCGCATTGCTGAATTAAGAACACTGTATGCTCGACCCGATGAAATATTGGAAGGCGTAAGGTTAGTCGAGCAGCGTATAAATTTTATAAAGGACGGGGAACAGCGTCATGTGGAAATAGATACAGTTATTCGACGGGGTGATAAACATTACTTGCGTGACTACAAGCCAATCAACCTTGGAGATTTTGAGAGAACAGAAGCAGGTAAACAATGGGCAGCCTGGATGGAATCTCACATAGGGAAGAATTTTAGAGAGCGTATTAAGATGGGGCTTAATCCTTTTGTTAAAGGACAAAGCAAAGAAATAAGGGATAGCCTGCAGGAATTTTTGAAAGAGGCTACCAAAAGACACAAGGAAAAACTGGACAAATATAGAAGCCTATATATTGAAGCTAATAACCTTAATCCACAGCTCGTTCAAGTTCACGTTAGACCTTATTTTTTGTACAGGTGATCTTTTGGTTGAGGCTTGTATAGATCAGATGATGGCGGGCTACCGATGACTTGCAACGTCAAGTCCCAAAATGCCGCCTGGCGGGAAGCCTGTGCCAAGCAACACCCCACTACCCGCCGCGAAAAACGCTCTTTCGTGTGGTGACAATTGTTTTGCTGGTAGTTGTAAGCGTTGACTACTGCTCGCGTAGTTCCGGGAACAGCGCCAGGGCTTCTTCAGGTGGCGAGATGGCGCACGGCTGGTCACCATAAGTGAAGCGGCGCAAGTCATCCCCCTGAACTGCGCCCCTAAAGTTGGGCACCCTGCACGGGTTTCTTAGTGAACATCCTCCTGGGCAGACTGCTGGGCCTGCCATTGGAGTTCAAATTCTACCGGGGTCAAGTACCCCAA
>DAOTYA010000223.1:0-4255 GCA_034435075.1 Anaerolineae bacterium | reverse complement strand
CGTATTCCAAACCTTGCAGTGCCTTCAAATCCGTCCTCCTCCTGGCACTGCCCGGTAACATTATCATTTGATAGAACCATCCCTCCCCGGTAACATTATCATTTGATTTGACGCGTTCCCACAGCCTGGCGTCCCACATGGCCAACACACAGGAGGTCCGGTGGATTGTTTCAGCCAGCACGAAGTGCCCAAAATACCACTTTATCGCTCCAGGTGATATGGCACGTCTATGATCACCTGTTGAAATCCCAAATTGCGACGGCGATAAAGCAACGCCGCTTTAATCAGCCAGGCTGATTGATTGTGGAGTAACCCATGCCACCACCTGGCAGGGACAAATTCAGGCAATAACACCGTAGCAAGCTGACCGTCATTGTGTTCCTGATCAGTCTTATCGAGAAATTCCAATAGAGGACCTACAATGGAGCGGTAGGGAGATGGCATAATCACGAGGGGGATATCAGGCCACAGGCGGTTCCATTTTTCACGTATAACCTCTCCACTGCCCGGTTCAAGCTCCACATAGACCGCTATCACGTCCTTAGCAAGGGCGCGGGCATACTCCATTGCCTTGACCACGCCACGATGGACACCTGAGATGGGAACCACTATCCGAAGCGACGGAACGGTCCCGGATATTGCACCAATCCCCTCCAGTGAAAGCTGGCGGGCCGTCTCCACATAGTGAGACCTTATTCTCAGAAAAATGATCACCAGGGCAGGAATGGCCAGGAGCGTCATCCAGGCTCCATGACTGAACTTGGTGGCGCTTACCACGAGCAAAGTCACCCAGGTCGCCAGCCCTCCCAGGCCATTCAGTATTGCTTTAAGCCACCACCCTCTGCCCCGCTCCCGCCACCAGTGCACTACCATTCCGACCTGCGAAGTGGTAAACGCCAGAAACGCCCCCACAGCAAAAAGGGGTACCAGCGCGTGGGCGTTACCACCAAAGATAGCAATAAGCAGAGCAGCCCCTCCGGCCAGGATCAGAATCCCGTTTACAAAGACCAGCCGATCCCCAAGCCCCATTAACTGGTGAGGCAGGAAACGATCACGGGCCAGGACTGCGGCCACACGTGGAAAGCCAGAAAAACTGGTGTTCGCGGCAACGGCCAGCACAAGCAGCGTCGAGAACTGTACAAGCAAATAGGCCGGTCCACTTCCCAAAATACGGCGTGCCAATGCAGAGAGAATGGTTTCTTCGGGCCCGGCGATCACCGCAAAAAACTGGGTCAGTCCAATGCTGCCGACAAACAGAACGCCCATCAACAATGCCATCACGATCAGCGTACGGCTGGCATTCCTGGACTCCGGGGGACGAAAAGCCGGCACCCCATCGCTTATGGCCTCAATACCAGTAAGGGCTGTGCAGCCGGAGGAAAAAGAACGCAATACCAGGAAAGGGGTCAAAGGCGCAACTACCGCAGGCGCGACGGCAGCGAGATTGCCAGGCCCCTCAATGAACGCACGCACCACCCCGTAGCACAGCATGGAGAGATAAATCACGACAAACAGGTAGATCGGGATGGCCATGGCGGACCCGGTCTCACGTACGCCGCGCAGGTTGAGCAGCGCAATTATGGCGAGCAGTACAAACGATGCCGCAACACGATGCGACCATAGTATGGGGAATGCTGAAGCGATTGCTTCCACGCCAGAGGTCAGGCTCACAGCAACCGTCAATGTGTAATCAATTAACAAAGCGCTTACAGCGACCAGCCCTGGCAAATCACCAAGGTTCTCGCGGACTACCTGGTACGAACCACCTCCTGAAGGATAGGCATGGATGACCTGTGAATAGGACAGGCTCAGGAGAAACAGCAGGCCGACGATGACCAGGCTTATGGGTACCGCCAGCGATAGACCGGCGCTGCCAGCCACCACCAATCCCAGGTAGAGTTCCTGATTCGCGTATGCAATGGACGATAACGCGTCTGGCGAAAAGGCAGCCAGAGCACGCACCTTGTTCAGCCGTTCGTGCGCAAGCTCCTGTGTGGGTAACGGCGGTCCCAGCAGTACATTTTTGATCTCGTGTAACAAACCTCCTCCTCAATTAGCAGGTTTTCAGACTATTTCAATAGTTTAACATAACTTGTCCATTGTAACAGTAAACGGTTGGTAGTTAAGAGGTGAAAATTGAGTGAAGCATGCAATGCTGTCTGTCTTCAGGATTGTGTGTCACCTGTCCTATTTACAAAACACAAAAACTCCCTGAGTCTGTTACAGACGTGCCTTAACAGCGCACGTGCCCGAAAATATGGACCACCTCCTCATTAGACAAACAAAATGTTATATGGTATTATAGTTAGAGCCCGTCAGAAAAACCGTACAAGCGGCACCCTATGCCGCTTATGCCGACGCACATGGATGCGTCGGTTACGATTTCGGATAGGCTCTTAGCAGCGGATGCACCCGTGCAGTCACAATCAGGAGGTAGCGTCCATGGAGAGAATGCTCCCTTATATATCTCTTATGTTGGCACTGGGTTGTCTTGCTGGAGTAGCAGGAATCACAATGTGGGTGATAGATTACCTCAGAAGCAAGAAGAGAGATGCTTCTGCCACCCGCGAGGTCACAACTCTAGAGCAGCAAAATGTGCAACCGACGAAAGAGATATTGAAACCAGAGCCACCACCCTCTGTACTGCAGGCAGAAGAGCGCCAGCTTCTCAGTGTATTGCGTACTGGAACAGGTGAGTGGGTGATCCAGATAAAAGGCCGGCTCTACCGCCATCTGCAGGAGATCACGGATGTGGCAGCGAAGGAGGAGGCTTTGGAAGCCGTCAAAGCCGTGCTTTCGTTTGCGGGCGTCCCATCTGCACCAACAAAGAACACCATCGAAGAGACTTTTCTCCAGCACCTGCAACAGCGTGCTGCCGGGTCGGCGGAGACTTCAGGTGCTCTTGCATCACTGGCAGCTGGAGGTGGTTCGCTATTGGCTGCGATGGACAGGTCTATCCGCGAAATGATCTCCCCACCCCTGCCCGAGCCTTTACTGCTTACGCCGGCCGAGCAGATTGATATGCTGGTGCAGTTACGTCTGAACGAGCAGCCGGAACTGAAACGCTACGGTACCATTCGCGTCTCGACCGGTAAGGACGGAGGGTTAAGGTTTAATGTAGGCCTGCGAAGCTATCAAAAGGTAGATGATATCGCTGAACCGGAGGTGCGAGCAGTTATAGAGGACTCGATCAGGGAATGGCGGGAAGGGCTGGAAAGATAACCTGCCAGGCCGCTGTCGAATGGCAGCGGCCTGGGGTTCCCGAAGCGCTAGCTCCTGGCACTACATGAAGCACACGACGCCGAAGGTGTGCAGGAGCCACATGAAGAGCCTGCTCCGGCAATTATCCCCTCACTCCCCAAAGCGGAAAAAAGTGAGATAATGCGACGTGTGTTCTGCCCACCGCACTTCGGGCAGGCTATAGGCATATCAGCCTTGGACATAGAACGCAGAGCATCAAATTTGGTCTCGCAGTCAGCACAGCGGTACTCATACAACGGCATACTTACACCTCACTCGTCTCCCCATTATATGGAACCTACAGGCGCGCATACGAGCATTGGTTAAACAACGGCCTCCAACCCGTACTCAACACAGGAGCCCAGACGTCTCCTGCCTGGTATTGTACCGCTTTCAACCTGTCCCGTCAAGCGACCGTTTGACAGGCAGTGCTCCTGACAAGAAGGTCTCCTGGGAATGACCGCCAGCCGTTACGATCCTGCGCGACCATACGGTCCAGCCCGAGGTGGACAAGCCAGCCGGGGAGCAGGGCAACCACCTCTACCCCGCAGGCTACGGCCGGCCGCAGGGGATAACACTGGACTACCAGCGCAACCGGGACCTCTTTCGAGCAGCCCGAGCGCGAGCCTCTCCTCGCTGGCTGCTGGATTTCCTGCACCAGCATGCAGAGAGCCCAAAGGTGCTGACCTGGCAGGAACATGAAGAGGCATAACCCCAAACGCCAAGGCTGACGGGCCAGAATATTCCCATGTTTCCCCCACCGATTGGTAAGAAGACCGCCCATCCGTATCCTCGCAGGTAGTTGCTTTCGATTGAAAAATTCGAAATGGTTCATTGGAATGGTTCATTTTCTGTCTGAAATTGGTTTACATTTTGGTCACCGCAAAAAATTGGCTGCCCGACGCAAAGTAGGGGCGCAGCGCGCTGCGCCCCTACCTGCGTCCCTACGGCGCCCCCACTATGGCCACTGGTCGGCTGCGCCGACTCGCGCGTCGGCGTAGGCCGACGCGCGGCG
>DAOTYA010000222.1:0-4304 GCA_034435075.1 Anaerolineae bacterium | reverse complement strand
TCAGTTGTAGGGCAACTGCTCGCAGTTGCCCTACATTGTGGCCGGTCGTGCGGCGTCGGGCGTGGTCTGAAGACCGGCCCGAGCCAGCGGATGCAAAAATATGACGGGCACCCACTTAGTGCCTATCCGAAAAACGTAACCGACGCATCCCCATGCGTCGGTATAAGCGGCATAGGGATGCCGCTTGTACGGTTTTTCGGATAGGCTCTTAATGGAGATAGGAAGAGCATGAGAAGTGTATCTGGTATACTTATCTTACTTTTGGTGAACAGCCTCATTTCTGCACTCTATGGGTGTGCCAGGGATAGGGTTACGCCAGCACCCACTCCCACCGTCACACCCACCACTGCTCCCTCACCTACCCCTGTGCCTGCGGCTCCTGACCCGTTCGAGCAGAACGAGCGTCTGGGAAGGGGCGTCAACATGGGTAACGCCCTGGAAGCTCCCCGCGAGGGGGCGTGGGGAGTGACGCTGCAAGAGGAGTATTTCCAACTGGCAAAGAAGGCTGGCTTCAATTCGGTGCGCATACCTGTGCGCTGGTCAAGCCATGCAGGCTCGAACCCACCTTATACCATTGATCAGAGCTTTTTCAAACGGGTGGACTGGGCTGTGGAGCAGGCGCTTTCCAGGGGATTACTCGTGGTCATCAATATGCATCACTATGAAGAAATATTTAAGGAACCGGCAGAGCATCGCGAGCGCTTTCTGGCTTTGTGGGAGCAGATCGCGGAGCACTACCGCGACTACCCGCCGGAGCTGTTATTTGAGCTTTTGAACGAGCCACATGATATGCTCGTGTCCAATCTTTGGAATGGGCTGTTGAAGGACACGATCAAAGTGATACGCCAGACTAACCCCACGCGTACACTGATTATCGGCCCGGCACAGTGGAACAGCATTGGCGCCCTGCCCAACCTTGAGCTGCCAGAGGATGACAGGAACATCATCGTCACCGTTCACTATTATGAGCCGTTCCGTTTCACCCATCAGGGCGCCGAATGGGTGGAAGGCAGTGAACCCTGGCTGGGCACGACGTGGGAAGGCACACCGGCGCAGCAGCAGGCAGTGATGAGGGACCTCGACCAGGCGGCGTCCTGGGGCAAGGCCCATGAACGCCCCATCTACCTGGGCGAGTTCGGCGCTTATAGCAAGGCCGATATGGAATCTCGTGCCCGATGGACCGCCTTTGTGGCCCGCCAGGCCGAAGAGAGGGGTATGAGCTGGGCCTACTGGGAGTTCTGTGCAGGCTTCGGCGTGTTCGACAGGTCGAGGGGAGCCTGGAATGAGCCGCTCCTGCGGGCTCTGATTCCCCAACAATAATCAAACGCATGGACGCAGCAACAACTGCGCCCGCAACATGCCCGATGGGACACGGATGGCGTGTTTCCCTGCCCAAACCCGCGCTTCCGTGTCCCTGCAACGAGTATCGTCACTCAACCGTCCACTTGTACTTCTTCTGAGCTGCCTCTTTGAGGTCCTCCAGCACTCCACTTTTGTCCTTAATCTGCCAGCCATCAAATGCTTCCCAGCGAAACAGGAGAGCACAGCAGATGCGCTGGCGATTGGGATCGCTGTTCCAGCGGTTGACCTCGGCGTACATCTCCTTTACCCAACCGGTATTGGCATTAGCCCAGTCCTTATGTACCTGATCGGTCTCGGTGATGAAAACAGGGACATCGCGCCATTTGGCCGGGATCAGGTCCATAAAGGTGCGGTAGGCATAAAAGTTGTAATATTGCCAGCTCAGGTTTTTGTCAGGGAAGCGTTTGGGCGGTTTGTGTTCGTCACCGAATAGCTTGCGGCTGGTGATGAGGGCCGGGTCAGTCCCATGAGTATAGGCATGAAGCGCGAAGCCGTCGAGTGCTTTGATCCCGCGTAGCGCCCGGATGAACCAGTCACCGCTGCAGCCAGCGACGGCATTGTACGGATCCACTGCTCCCATCACCACTATGGCATCAGAAGGGTTGACGCCAGGAATGGAAGTGTAGACCTCCTTGATGGCGCGATAGGTGCGGTTGAAGCAATCGGCATACATTTCCGGGGTGATGGGCTTACCTCCTGCTCCATCGCGGTTGCCAGGGTACTCACGCGGGTTGTTCATTTCATTGCCAACGATCCAGATATGGCAGCCACCCCTGGGATCGGCCGGGTCAATAGAGCGCCTGACGAATGCAGCACAGGTGCGGGCAAAATCATCGTACAGGTGAGGTTCCGGGATGGTGCCGCTGGAACCATACCCGTAGTTAAGCCGTGCCAGGATGCCGAACCCCTCCCTTTCCCACTCGTAAAAAGTATCCCGATCGCCTCCCACACTCTGGTAGTTTGTGCCCAGGGCATAGGTGAAGAGCACCCATCCGGTCACTCCCACCGAGGTAAGGATTTTGCGCTCGTAACGATCATGGATGCCGTAGATGTAGGGGCTTTCCCCACGCCTCACCACTTGCTTGCGGGCGCCAGGCGTGAAAGGTTTGAGATAGCGGGCATTGATAAAGCCGCGTTTGAAGGCCGGCGTCTCAACCTCGATCCATTGGTCGGGCTGGCCTATCTTGGCCGCGGCGCCGACCGGGTCTATCACCCGCAGGGGAACGGCCCCGCCAACACACCACTCAACCGGGGCGGATGGAGCTGGCGAGGCTCGCATCTCCGCCCACATATCGGCCGCGCCGCTTACCTGGGCTACAGGAATCGGTTTGGCTGCCAGCTCAGGCCTGGTCTCGCTCAGATAGACGGTATCCCCGTAACTCAGTGTAAGCCATCCGATTTTACCGTCGGGCAGGCGCACTTTTTGGAAACGGTAGCCTTCGGGGTGTTCCTGAGGTGCCCCCAGGGCCGTGACCTGGGTGCCGTAGGGAACGATCACACCAGTAAAGCTGGCGAGGTCAGGTTCCGGCCGCTCGCGCAGCCTCAACCCGTCAAACCAGTTGACCCACAGAGTCACCCCCTCCTCTACTTCGGCCAGGTAGACGACGTCGCCGTACTTGCAGGTCAGCCATCCGATCTGTCCCTCTGGTGTGCGGACGCGCTGGAACAGATACCCCCCGGGATATGGCTGCGGTTCCCCGATGGCGGTCACGACGGTGCCGTTGGGCACGATGACACCGGTGAAGCTGGCCATGCCAGGTTCAGGGAGCGAACGCAGGCGCAGGCCCGGAGACCAGACGACACGCAACTTTTTACCCTCAACCGGCGGAGTTTCTCGCCTGGGCTCTTCCTCAACGGGCTCCAGGTATACGGTATTGCCATCCTGGCAGGTCAGCCAGCCTTGCCGGCCCTCTGCTGTGCGTACCTGCTGGAAAGTGAACCTTTCATCATAGCGGAGTGGCTCTCCGATAGCCTCTACAATGGCCCCGTAGGGCACTCTGATGCCGGTATAGCTGGCATCGGTCGGCTCCGGCTGGCTGCGCAGTTTGAGACCACCCAGCCAGTTGACCCGCAGTTTTCTGGTCATTTTGCCTCCTGGTGAATTGACCTTCAGTCGTCTGCCGTAATGCAAAGCCGGCAAACCGCGACAGTTGTCTGGTACACACAAGTGACACAGGACGTTTGGCGACTCCCGGTTACGCTCGTCGTGCCACATTGTGCTGACGGCAGGGGTTACACAGTCCGTCCGTGAGACAGGCTTTCCAACCTGTCTGGATGGTCAGGAAAGGTCATCCTGCATAAATCAGCACACTGACAGGAGTCCAGCGCGTAAGCCCTGGTTAATGGTAACTGCCTGCCCATGCCGACTGAAGTCGCCCACTTTGGGCCGCAGGCCTTCGGTCGGCCTGCGCCGACCACTGTTTCCGCGTCGGCGCAGACGCCCGTAAAGATCGATTTCCAATCGGCACACGGCGGCAGGCAGCCGGGTAGGTAATTACGGCTGATGACAATTATACTCGTACCCTGTACGATCACAAATCAACTGCTGCCCGGGTTTTCGAGGCAGCTCCCATTCCAGGGCTGTCGCCCTGCACCCCGATGAATGAAAATCAATCGGGTGCAGTTGCTCTCATTTACCGGAGGGCAAAGTCGCCCAATCTGCGCTCGAATCTCGTTGAATTGTGGCCAATAGACCGGGAAATTCACATCATAGCATCGGGTTTGCACGCGAGTTAATATACACATAACTGAATTTCGCGCGTAACTTGTATACTGTTCAGCCTGCCCGTGCTGTGCCGGGCGGACCACAATCCGCCCGGACCAGACTTTGCAGACACTGGCTACACTGAGACGCTCCAGGTGGCTGTTCAGCCTGCCCGTGCTGTGCCGGGCGGACCACAGTCCGCCCGGACCAGACTTTGCAGACACTGGCTACACTGAGA
>DAOTYA010000221.1:0-14787 GCA_034435075.1 Anaerolineae bacterium | reverse complement strand
GGCGTCTCAGTGTAGCCAGGTCTGCAAAATCTGGTTCGTGCGGACTGTGGTCCGCACAGCACCTATGGTCCGCCCGGCACAGCACGGGCAGGCTGAATAGGTCCAGTATACAAGTTACGAAATGTCCAATTCTTACCCGTTCCCAGTATAGCTATTCAGGCGACGAATGCAGGGGCGAGGAATGCCTTGCCCGCACACCTTTTTGGCCTGCGACCAGTGGTCGGCGTCCGCTGGTCAGCGGATGCTCTGGTCAGTGGCAGCGTCGAACTGGAGACCGGCCCGAGCCGGAGAGAAGGTTGTAGGGCAACTGCTCGCAGTTGTCTTACGCTGGGTCATTCGTGGCGGCGTCGGGTTTCAATCTGTTCCCAGGAAAGCATATGGCACGGGCGATCAGATTATTCGTGAGCAGCAGTCCTGATATGGAGCTCGAGCGGGAGATGGTGGGCCTGGCCGTGGCCGAATTGCCCATTTCGCAAGGATGGGAAATCAGACACACTCCGCGGCCGGATGAGAGTACTGCCGAGGCACTGGCATTCCTCGCCAGTTGTGACCTTTATGTGTTGATCCTGGGGACTGATTTCGCAGCTCCTATGGGGCTGGAGTGGAACGAGGCGCAGAGAACAGGTAAGGTCCTGCTCACCTACCGTAAGCTTGTGTTGCACAGCCCTGCTGCCCAAGAGTTCATCCGTCGGGCTGAGGTAGACTGGGTTGACTTCACTTCGCCCCACGAGTTTAAGGAGCGATTCAGCAGGGAGCTGGTGCAGATGTTGCTAGACCGGGGCGAGGTCTTCGGCCTGCACGTGGAAGACGTAGAGGCACTGTTAGCACTGGTGCAGCAGGAGGAGAAAGAGACCCCGGCCCCGGCCGACCTGGAACGCCGTCGCGGCGCAGGGCGCGGCGGGATTATCCTGGGCCGCCCCGGATGACACCTCAACCCAGCCGCGCCAGGCGCTCCATTACCTCCTGAGCAAAGCGGTCTATGAACCCCTGGACGTAAGCCCCTATGCTTAAGTACGGGTCCTTGATCAAAGGGGTGAGGTCCATCGCGAAAATCATACCCGTGGCAACATCCACGCTGTGCGACGCGAAATAGGTGGCGTTGGCCCGCCGCCGGCCCAGTGTTGCCAGGTCGTACTGCTTCCCCCCACACACCTGGGAGTCAAATATCCCCAGGAGCGCCCGCTGCAGGTTCTCGTGAGCACTGGCGTCAAAGGCCACTTTATCCGCATCAACCATCCAGTCCAGGTCTCGCCAGACCTCGCACCCGTAAAGGTGTGCTGGCCTTTGCTCGGGCGGCAGGCCACGCAATGCTTCGATGACCCGCAGTGCCACAGCCACGTGAGTGTCGTGCTTGTCGGCCAGGTTGTGGGTGTAGACGATCTCGGGCCTGGCTGCCTGGAACAGGAGCATCAGGTCCTCCACCGGCGCCTTACTGGCACGATCCTTGACCACGGCACTGGGGTAGTCGAGCAACACCTGAGCACCGTATTCTCCTATGACGGCGGCCTTCTTCTGTTCCTTGCGCCGCACCAGGCGCATCTGCTCATCAGTGTAGTCGCGGTAGAGATCGTCACGCGGGGAACCACCGCCATCGGTCACCACCACTCCGCAGAACCAGCGGTCGTCCCGCTGAAAGCAGTGGAGAATGCCGTCGCTGGCCATAATTTCCAGATCGTCGTGATGCGCTCCGATCGCCATGTGGGTGGTGCGCGCCAGCGCTTTCCCGATGGGCATCCCGTCCGGCACGAAAATCTCCGCCGTTTCGATATGGAACTTTATCTCCTGTGCCCTCATTTGCTACGCTCCCAGAAAACGCCTGCGTTGCTCATCGGTTAGCAGGCTGAGCACGGTAGAGACCTTGGGGAATTCTATATGTTTGCTGGCCGGGACACCTTCCAGAAATGCGCGCACTGCCCGGGCCGCTTCAGCTTTATCTGGCTGCTCTTCCAGCTGGCCGAGCAACTCTTCCACTTTCCCTACCGTCATCGAGGAGATGAACTGGTTAACCGGTACCCCGAACTCGCTGAGCGTCTGAATGGTGTGGCGCAGTGAGGGGACCGAGACGCCGTATTTTTCCAGTTGCGGCGCGATGTAATCGTTGAAGAAGCGGGCATCGGTGATAGAACGCTCGCCTGCCTCGACCTCGCGCATCTCTTTCCACAGGTTGCGCCCTTTGATCAACGCCTCGATGATGCCGTGGGTAAGTTCGGTACCGCCCCATCCGATAATCCACGCAGTCAATATCCAGTCAATCAGTGTCCCTACGGTGAAGTTATCGAAAATACCACCGATCCCGGCGTTGAACAACAGCAGTCTGGGTGACGAAAACAGAATGTCTAAGCCCAGCAGACGGAAGAACCGGACATTGGTCAGGCCTATGGCGACAATTGCGATCCCCGTCCCGAGCCAGTGTGAGCGCAGACGCTTCCAGGCCACATAGGGAGGGTATGAGGTCTCTGCCACTCCCCGCCTGTTGGGCCAGACGCCGGGGGCCTCCCACCGATCCCAGAAGACCTCCAGCATGCGCTCCGCGAAGGTGGCGATGGCTATGATAGGGGCCAGTGTGACCCACAGCACATCGGCAGTGCCTTCACCGTCATCCGCGATGGGCCTGTTTTTCCCATCACCGGCGCTTGCGATAGTTGCAGTAAGCACCAGCAGCAGCAATACGCCTGCCAGAATCTGTAAGCCACGTCTGATGATGCTGAACATCTGTGGTCTCCTTTCGCCCGGTATTTACTGACTTCGAGCCTATCCGAAAAACCGCACAGACGGCATCTCTATGCCGCTTATACCGACGCATAGTGATGCGTCAGGTGACTGTCACCTTCCATGAAGTGCCTGTGGGGGAATCTGGAAGTGCCGGTCACGTGAACTGCGTAAGTTCGTAACTGCCTACCCCTGCGACTGAAGTTGCCCACTTTGGGCCGCAGGCCTTCGGTCGGCCTGCGCCGGCCGCTGTTTCCGCATCGGCGCAGGCCGAAGCCCGGCGCCGCAGGCGCCCGTATAAGCTCGATTTCCAATCGGCACACGGCGGAAGGCAGCCGGGTAGGTAATTACGTAAGTTCTGTTATTTACTTCCGCCTCTCCCTACATCGACTCACAAGCTTCAATATACCCACTCCGGCCGCTGCCATGACAATTCCCAGCCCCACGGCAGCAGTGACCACTGTGCGCGGTTCCATCCCGGGCATTACCGCGCCGCCCAGACCGGCCTCGCTGCCGTACTCGCTGAAGAGGCGGCCCCACTTCGTCTGCAACGCCGCCTCCACCCGCTTGCGCCCCACAAAGGGATACCAGTACACATTATGGTAAAAGTTGGAGGCGAAGTAGGACCAGGGAACCAGCGGCGTCCGAAGGAGCAGTTTCTCAAACGGTTTGAGGGGGCCATGGTAGATCATCTTCTGCCCCCGGCTGGCGAAGGTGTCTTCCTGGATAAAACCCCAGTTCTGGGAGAGCACCCACTCCGGGTCCTCACCGACGATCTCTATCTCGCGCGGGTCTCCCACGCCCAGCCCCATTTCGTGCGCGATGCGGATAAACGGCAGGGAGAGAGGATCGAAGCCCTGCAAGTGGGCCGAGATGGCATCAATTGCCACCTGATCCGCCGAGGCCAGAATGACGTCCTTCTCGTGCCAGCGCATCGCCCTCGGACCGGGTCCGTCCCCGGCAAAGGTCCCGTCCATCACCGCGAAGAGCCCGGGGTGGATGTCCTGCTGGATCATCAGCAGGTCCACCAGCGTCTCGTGGATGACGGAGTGGGTCCAGTGCCGCCTGGTGCCCAGCAGTCCGCCGAAGGCGTTCTTCATCGCGCCGGTGATCACTGTGAATACATGCGTTTTCACCGTTGGTAGCTGGATGATGTTCCTCCCGATGAGGATCTCCGGGATGTATACCCCTTCCGGATATACCTGGTCCAGCACCAGGAACGGCTGCTTTGGTTCATAACGCACCCATTTATATTGCGGCTCATAGAGGTGGACGTTACGCAGGCCATACTTCTCCACCACGTATTTGTGTTTGTTGTTACGCTCGCCTGTGTAGGCGTCCACAACGACGGTATTGTTGTGGGCAGCGATAAGGTTCTCGTAGCCAGCAGCCTGGAGGGCGCGTATCACGCCCTCAAGCTGCCACGGTGCGGTGGAGCAGGCTGGATACCAGGTCTGCCAGGAGATGTTGATCTTGAGAATCGTCTCCTTATCGCGGGGCAGAGCCTCTCGAAAGCCGGCCAGCTCCATCAGACGGGCATAATCCTCCAATACTGTCTCAGGGGTGGTCCTCAGAACGGCTACTTTACCCTTGCCGTAATATGATTTTTCCATCTTTTTTCCTCCAGATCACAGTGCAGCAGAAGAAAGTGCGTGCAAGCCGATCATGTCAGTTCCCGGTCACGCACACCTTAAGCTACAGCAACCCGTACTCCTCACGTACCCTGGCAGAAAGCTCCTGTGTCAGCCGCATTACCTGCTCAGCCACCGGAATGGTAGCGGGGCCTGTGCCGCAACTTGGGGTGATGAAAGAGCGGGGCAACAGCTCACGGCGGTCAAATCCTTTGCGCTCAAAAAGCGTAAGCGCCCGTTCCAGCGCGTTCCAGACCCCTTCCGGCGTGGCGTTCTCTGCTGCCTCGCCGGAGCTGGGGACTATCCCCCAGCCCAGCATGCCGCCCCTTGCCAGAAAGCGCCGCAGTTCATCGGGGTAGAGTGCCAGGTATTCGGCATACTCCCATGCGTCAAACAAAATGATGTCAACCGATGTCTCGAGCAGCAGGCTCCAATCCGTGTTGGCACAGCAATGTGTGGCTTTGAGACCCGAGAGTCCTGAGAACACCTCTTCTAATGCTCCGATCACTTCCTCGCGGGAGATGGAGGTGTAAGCGCTCCCGAACGCGGAGAGGAAAGGCTCATCAATCGAGGTGATTGTGCGCGGGCACAACGTGCGCAGGCGGGATTCCTGCCATTGAGCCTGGCGCAGCACGTTTTTAACGATCACATCGCGCATCATCTCATCGTACCAGGAGGGACGCCGGTGCTGATCGGTGACTTGGAGGCCAAAACTGATCGGCCCGGTCACGTGCCCTTTGACGGCCCACGCCCCGGTCAACGGCCCTCGCTCGAGGAAGGTGTATAGCCCGGCGGCATACTCCATGCCGGTGGCGAAAAGCTCGACGTCCTCTGCCAGAAACGCGGCGTAAAATTGCTCGGCCAGCTCAGGCCATGCTTCATCAAGTTGTACAAAGATCCTTTCTGCCTCAAAGTCAAGCTGCACGCCGGGGAGATGTTCCGCGAACTGGACATACATGTTCTCCAGAAAAGTGCGCCGTGGCAGTTGAGGCCAGAATGGCACCTCTGGGAATGTCTCCAGCACGAACTCGACAGCGGCAGCCACATCCTTATGCGGCGTGCTGCCTATACCGGTAGCCCGACAGTTGGGCAGTGAGCTCTGGTCGGTCATCTCCACGTCTCCGAAAAAGTCACCGTGACCACCGCTCATGCACCGGCAACATCTCCGGGAAGGGAGCGTGCGGCTCCGTCTGATACCACCAGGCGACCGAGGCGATGTCATCCGTAAGCGGCTGGAACTTGCGGTTCGGCCACCAGCCAAGGGCCTGGATGGTGACCCTCAGGTCGCTTTTGAAACGGATGGGGTCGAGGATGTGCCAGCGGTAGAGACCGTGGCGCGGAACCTCACCCGGTTCCTTGCGATAGAGCGGGTAACCGAGGAAGGGCGTCGAGTAGGTCTGCCCGTCAAAGCACCAGGCCCCTCCGAAATAGTCCTCTGTCCCGGTGCCGCAAATGGTGGGATAGTCAGAATCGCCGTCTATGAAAAACTTGATCTCTCCCTCCCCAAACCAGCCATTGGAAAGCTGCGTCCATGCCAGGAAGGTGCCCACATAGTGCCCCTGACCACGCACACCGTCAAGGATCGTGTGTTCAGGATGTTCTCGCTTTGTCATCGAGCGGCGCCATTGAGCGTGCAGGTAAGCCGCGTTCTCCGGGACCTCTGTGAGCGCGTAAGTGATCTGGTAAAAGAATCCCGTAATCGGTTCAGGGTGCTGATTTTCTATGGTGATGCGTGCCCGACCACGGAAGGGCATCGGCCAGTAGCAGTTGAATCCGCCGCTCGGATTCACGACTACCGGCAGTGAATTGACATTGTAGCGCAGGCCATGGCCGTTGCAGAAAAAATCGCCCAGTGGCACTTCTATCGAAGGGGTCTCCTCATCATCCCAGTAGAAGCGGAGGATGGTATCCCGGTAAGCCCGCGTGTCCACCGTCATCCAGATGTGTTGTATGATGCCCGGTCCGGCCACGTCCGCCAGTGTGATGGTGCTCTCTGCACCCAAGACGATACAGGGGAGCACTTTCCAGCCCTTCCCCAGCATCGAAGCAGGGTGTCCGCCCAGCTCGGGTGGCACTGGCACTTCATCCGGTGATGCCTTCGCCCCTCCCCCCTTTGCACCATCAGGATTCTCGGCAGAGATGGAACGGGTCTCGGCTGCGGAGAGCAGCGGCAGGCTTCCCAATCCCAGGTTCAGCAATTCCAGGACAGACATCGTACCTCCACACAGTACTGATTTCAACACCACAAGTGGTTGTTATTGAACTGGCCTGTGGGACAGGCTTTCCAGCCTGTCTGGATGGCCGTTTTGAGGGGTCAGAGGTGACTGTCACCTTGAGCATATGCGGTTGTAGAATTAAGCCCAGGCCTGCCCGGCCCGCGCCATTACCCGCGGCCCGCCTGTATGTAGAACTCGTTGCGCTGACGTCGCGAGGGGAAATGTTCCCTGGCCCAGCGGCTATGGTATCCCCGCCCCTGAGTCCGCTGCATCAGTGTATGGCCGTAAATGAAGTAAGCGCCATCAAGAAAGGCCTGCCGCACCGGCTGCAACTCCGGCGCATCGAAGTCGTCAATAATCTTCTGCCCGGGGCTGTTCATCTCCGTCCCCACAATTATTGGCAGGTCCAGCTCCTGTGCCAGCCTGACGACATGGTACAGATTCTGCAGCTTAACCTGCTTCACATTCTCATCGGCGATGTTCCAGTTGCGGTCGGGGATGATGTTGAGCGCGACCACACCTTTGCCTGTCAGTAGCTCCAGCAGTTCCTCGATAGCCTGTTCCCCCTCAGAAGTGCCGTCCAGCCAGGTTGCGCAGGGCAGTGCTTCACAGGCCAGGATCAGCTCGTTGACCTCCTCGACGGTGGGGAACATATCCGGTGTGGGGAGCACGTAACCGACGCCACCTCGTTTCATCAGCCTGGCACGGATCAGGTTATGAAAAGCGGGGACGTTGCCCATCAGCTCTGTGGTCTGCTCTACCCGCAACCCCAACTTTTCTGCCCAGAAATGGGCCGGAGAAGGCAGCATTCGCGCAGCGGCTATGGCGTACGCCATCACTATGTGTCGCTCGGTCGGGTTCCCCGCAGGCGTGAGAGGAAGCACATCCTGCTCGTAATCAATTTCTACAGGGGCAAGGTAGTCATTGACCCGTTCGATGATGTCCAGATTACGCCTTCTGGCGCGCTGTTTGAGCGCGGTCAGAACGTGCGCCACAGCGTCCGGCACCTGGCTGTAAGTAAAGCCGATTCCCATATAGTAGAAGATACCCGGCTCGCCGGGGGAGTTGATCTCACGGGTGGAGAATTCAGGGATATAGACACGGGTCTCCATCCCGGCACTGCCCCGTACTCCCAGGAGATCGCAAGCCTGGAGGAATTCATCCACTCCATCCAACACGTCAAAATCCACGATCCCCATCAGCTTGAAGCCATGCTTTCGCGCCAGCCAGGCCAGCGCCGATGGCGAGTATCCGTATGCATTGAAGGAGAAAAAGGTGTGGCAGTGCATGTTGGCGACTTCGATCTCTTGTGGGAGAGAGAGGGCCCCCTCGCCAGCGAGCACAGCCAGCTCTTGCAGGGCAGTGAGGCGCACCCGGGGATCGAAGTCGTTCAGACGGGCTTCCAATTCTGCCAGGTTGTTCACGCGAACGCCTCCGCCACCCTGATAACCGCCTTGATCACACCGTCTCGATAACCAGCGACCATCTCAAATGCCTCACCGATACGTTCCAGAGGGAAGGTGTGAGTGGCCAGTGGCCTGACTTTAAGCATGCCCTTATGTACCAGAGCGATAGCACGGGGATAAGTGTGCTTCATGCGGCGCACAAGTTTAATGGTCAGCCCTTTGCGGCGGACGGTAGAAGCATTCAGTGTCATCGTATCGTCGGCGGGGATACCGGCGACGATGACTTTGCCGCCCGGCCGGGTCACAGCGGCAGCCTGGTCGGGGGTCAGGGAAGCACCGGCAGCCTCAAAGGCCACGTCCACGCCGCGCCCGTTGGTTGCCCGCATAATACCGGCCACGACATCCTCAGCCTCAGGGTTGAACACGGCATCGGCAGCGTAGCGTAGCGCGAACTGGCGCCGGTCGGCAATCGGCTCGCTCATATAGATGGCTGCGGCACCAGAAACCCTGGCCACCGCTGCAATAAGCAGGCCGATGGGGCCGGCGCCAAGCACGGCGGCGGTATGGCCGGGGCGCAAATGAGCCAGGTCCACGGAATGGATGGCTATCCCCAGAGGTTCGAGCAGCGCGCCGTCGTCGGGGCTGAAGCCATCAGGCAGAGGGAAGCAATTCTCGGCCGGCATGACCTTGTACTCCGCGTAAGCGCCGTCAATCGGCGGTGTACCGCAGAAGCGCACATCGGGACAGAGGTTGGGGTGTCCCTCGCGGCAGGATTCGCACTCCCCGCAGCTAACCGCTGGCTCGACGGCCACCAGTTGGCCAGGTCGCAGGTTGTCCACCCCCGGGCCAGGTTGTACCACCCAGGCCGAAAACTCGTGGCCGGGGATGATCGGTGCTTCCACCACCTGCGGGCCGATCCGGCCCTCCAGGTAATAATGCACATCAGAGCCACATACGCCGACAGAAGCTACCTTCAAGAGTACCTCACCCGGGCCTGGCACAGGCTGTGGCAACGTATCCAGCCTGAGATCACGTATCCCATAGAGACGTGCAGCGCGCATCGTCAGCTCACTGTTCGACATCGAAGTACAACTCCTCCAATGATTGATTTACTCCAGGCGCACCGACAAGTGGCAGGGAGCGTGTGCGCATCACGTTTTCCAGCCGCCTGACGGCCTCGCGGTCTAACTCTTTGATCTCATATCCAGCCTGCAAGGCCAACAGAATTGACCGGGCGGTCACTTCTAACAGCTCAACGTTCATCAACGTCCAGTAGATATCTCCCCGGCTCATCGTCACCAACCCGTGGTTTTCCATGATAAAGCTATTGTACCTCTGAAGGAACGGAGAGAAGTTACGGGCCAGTTCTTCTGTGAGCGGCTCGGCATAAGGAACGACCGGCACCGGCCCCACTTCGGTGGTCGGCTCAGGGTAAAGAGGACGCATCAGCCAATTCTTGCCCTTTGCAATAGCCAGTGCGCAGATGTGGGGCGGATGGCAGTGGATCACCGAGGCTATGTCCGGCCTTTCGGCAAAGAACTTGAGGTACATGGGAAGTTCCCCCGTCGGTCTGCGGACGCCCTCGATCACCTTCCCGCCTGTGTCAACGAAGACCACATCTTCGGCGGTAAGGTCTCCTTTATACATTTGGGTAGGGGTAATAAGCAGCAACCCGTCTTCCAGCTTCCACGCCAGGTTTCCCCCATAGCCGGTGACGTACATATTCTTTGCCAGGCGATGGCAGACTTTAACGAAGGTCTCGACCTGGGATCGGAATCGCTCAAGCAGCTCCATAACAAATTACCCAAAAACTTTTCTCATCCGCTCGCAGTAGTACTGCACGTTCTCCCACCTGGCATCAGGGGGGATGCGATGATCAGGGCAGGGGATATATCCTCCCAGTTCCACCAGCGGCCTGATCCGCTCGATCTCGGCATCAACGGCAGCATAATCACAGGCGAAGACCCGCTTGTCCACTCCGCCAACACCGCGCAATTCCCGCCCGTATTGTTCGCGCCAGGGAGCAATGTTACCATTCCAGGTGCCAACCTCGATGGGGAACATGGTGTTGACGCCGTTCTCCAGCCAGATCGGCACCAACCGGTCAATTTTACCATCGCAATCCACAGAGACGATATGGATACCATGCCTGTGGAGCAACTCGGTGATACGTCTGTAATGGGGACCGACTTTAGCGCGGAACACATTGGGGTTTATCAGCGGCCCGCTTTTGAAGCAGATGTCTTCCCAGAAATGGGCGAAATCGAATGTGGCGCCGGTCTGGAGCACCCGCTCGACGCAGCGATAGCACAACTCGCCGACAGTCTCGATCATCTCATCGAACAGGAGCGGGTCATCCACCTGGAGATAGGCCAGGTTCACCAGGCCAACCCAGTCGCGGATCACTCCGTACAGGCTGCCGCACCAGAGTCCCAAAGGATTTTCCCATTCCCCTCGCCGGAGGTAAGCGGCGGTTTCCTCGGGTATGGTGGCACGTTCTTCAGTAAACTGAAGGCGAGGCAGGAAATGCTCTTCCCACTCCTTCCTCCCCTTCAGCAGGTGATCAACTTCAGGGGGGATGCCGCTCGCGCCCTCTTTCTGGATGATCACAACACCATTGCTGTTGAGCACTTTGCGGGAGCCGTCGGGCAGTTCCTCCAGCACTCTTTCCTCGAACGGGGGTAACAGGTTAGTATTCAACCCGAAGCAGTTAGCCCAGTTGAAATCAAAGCCGAGCTTCCGGGAGATGGCAACATCTGTGGCATTCCCATCGGCCCAGGTGGCAGCTTCACGAGGGGTAATATAGCCCTCGGCAGCCCACCTCTCAAGCGTTTCTTTCCAGAATCCAAAGTGTACAAGCGGGAGACAGTCGTAAGGCTGATAATTGAGGACGGCAAGGGTGCGTTGGCGATTGTTCACTGCGATGCTCCTGGAGTATTGTCAAAGGGTATTGTCAAAAACCAGCAGCATTGACCAGACTATAGATCATCATCTCGCGCAGCAGAGGATGCTGGACTACAATGCCTTCCTCTATCGCATCGGCCGCAACCAACGCCCACAGTGATACCTCAACCTCATCATCTTCGTAAATCTGCCTCAATAACCAGGCCTGGTCGCGCAGCCGCTTGGGCAGGAGACGCCGGTACCGTTCGTCCACCACGGTCTCCACAGCCCGATCAATCAGGGCCTCAAAGGCCGGCTCCCCCGCCTCCGCCTGGTGATGGCGAAACAATCTGCGATAGGCAGGAAGGAAAGCCTCGATCTCGTCGGGATTGAAGAACCAGTACTGGAATTCATCAAGCTCGAGAAGCCCGGCGCAGTCGGCCAGCAGCCTCTCGCGCATGGACGGCTCTACCACCGGCAGAGGAAACTCTTCGGGCGGCCTGGCTTCGCTTCCCTCCAGCCAGCCCCGCCAGACCGGAAATAATGCGGGCAGACGGCGATGGGCTTCCAGCGTTACCTGGACGGCCTGTGCTATCTTCTCACGGGCACGCTCAAGTGAGATGTCCACAAACCCGATGTCCCCGAAAGTACTCTTTATCTCATCCAGATTTTCCTCGCTAACCACACCGCTGAAGCAATCTTTGATCCCCTCATGGTCGTTAAACATCACATCCACAAGACGGATGGTGCCTTCAGCAAGAAGACGTCCCACGAACAACACCTGCCCACCGCTCCCGTCAATGGTACTTATGAAGCAGCAGGCCAGGGGAAGGTCGGAGCGGACGCTCCAGGGTGGCAACGCAGAAGCAGCAGGCGGGATTTTCCCCACACGCGCTTTCAGCCGCAGGGCAGCGTTTGCGGCTGCAAGCCGCACCCGCGGGGAGGGATCATAGCCAGCACGCTCCTCAAGCAGCGGAATGGTGGCGGGTTCGCTCAGGCGCTCTATGGCTTCTATGGCAGCAACGACGACTTCGTCGTGGACACTGTAGAGCAGTGCATTAAACAGTAGCAATAGCCGCCGGTCAGCAGACGGGTCTAAGAACATGTGCACGTATTCGCTCTGCATCTCAGGCGGCCATCTCCCCATCATCTCCAGGAGAGCTGCCGTACGGGCCGGGTCCTCGATTGTGCTGAGTAACTGCCCCAGGGACGCCTTCAGCGCTCCCTCAATGTCAGGGATCGCCTGCCGGAGAGTAGCATCGTCAACCGGAGCGCCCGAATACGCCAGCACAGCCGCAGCAAGTAATTTCTCTTCCTCATCACAGCGTGGGTCGCGCAAAATCCTTCGCAGTGGTACCACCAGGCGGCGATCATTCAGCTCCCGCGCGAGCACAAGCGCCGCGTAGCGCGTCTCCTTATCTGACGAGCCAAGCATCTCCGCGACCCGGCGTATGGCGTCCCCGCCATACGCCTGCACCTTCTCGATAATTTTCATAGCCTCATCGGCCGTCATAGTGCCGTCGGCGAGGCCATCGCGAAACCGGGCGAGCAGCCCGGTGAGTTCCTGAGCACTTCTGTTCTGTCCGTCTTTTTGCTTCACGAGTAAACCTCTGGATTAACGCAATAGGGCAGCCGCTCCCCCCGCAGTCCGGCCAGCAGATTCTCTGCGGCAATCCTGGCCATGCGTTCTCTCGCGGTGACGGTCGCACTTCCCAGGTGAGGTACAATCGTGCAATTAGGCATGTGCACCAGGGGATGGTCTGGCGGGATCGGCTCCGGATCGGTTACATCAAGTGCTGCAGCCGCGATCCACCCCTCTCTCAGCGCCCGGGTCAGGGCTTCGGTGTCCACTACCGGACCCCGGGCAGCGTTGATGAGGATGGCAGTGGGTTTCATGCGGCGCAGTGCTTTTTCATCAATCAGGTGATACGTTTCCGGCACAAGCGGGCAGTGCAGGCTGACGAAGTCGGAACGGGCCAACAGTTCCTCCAAAGAAACGTATTCCGCGCCCAATTCCTCCTCCAGTTCCGGCTTACGCATCGTGTCGTAGTATAAAAGGCGCATGGCAAACCCTCGCGCCCGTCTGGCAACCGCCACACCGATGCGTCCCAGCCCTACAATACCCAGCGTGGCGCCCCACACATCGCTTCCCAACAGGCAAAGCGGTTCCCAGGTACGCCATTGGCCGGAGCGCACCATCGTCACACCTTCGGCGATGCGTCTTGCCGCGCTCAGCAGCAACGCGAAAGTAAGGTCGGCCGTGGCATCGGTCAGCACACCAGGGGTATGTCCGACCGGTATACCCCGGACGGTGGCCGCCCGCACATCAATGTTATCCACACCGACCGCATATTGACTTATGACACGCAAATGCCTGCCGGCAGCGATCACTTCTGCGTCAATGGGGTCGGTGACCAGGCAAAGTAGCCCCTCACACTGAGTTACTTCCCGGAGCAATACCTCCTTCGGTGGCGGCATCCGCTCTTCCCAGACGCGCACGTTACAGGCATCGCGTATCATGCGCATCCCGATCTCAGGTATGAGGCGGGTGACGTAAACCTGATAACGGTTTCCGGCGTGCTTTTCAGCGGCCATCTCAACCTCGATGGTGGCAGGTGAGCTTTAGTGCCCCTCGAATTTTACCACACCCTACCTGCTTGTCCAGTTGCGCGGACAACCTCCAGCGAGGCCAGTGCTTCCTCGACCGTCAACTCGAAAATGATCGGGCCATTGAAGCCGACCTCTGCCAGCCGGCCGAACAGATGCCCCACATCAAGGTCACCGCGACCAAGCGGCTGGTGATCCAGCCCGTAGCCGATGCGCCCTTCAAGCCCCTGCCAGGGACAATCGTGCAGATGGATCTCGGCCAGGCGAGCAAGGCTCTGCTCCAGCGCATCGAACAGCTCAACCGGGCCGGAAAAGCCTGCCAACACGTGGCCGGTATCCAGGCAAATGGAGAGGTCCAGCTCCTCGGCCAGTTCCAGGGTCAGATCAAATGGGAACTCGACGGTCTCGATCGCCAACTGGCGGCTGGAGATGCCGGTCTCGGTCAGGATGGCTCGCAGGCTCTCGCGGGCACAGTTCTGGAAGTAATGCCGCAAAATGATGGCACGGGCTGCCTCCGGCAGCCGCATGCGATAGAATTCGGCGGCCAGTGCACCCGTGGCATGCAGCACATAAACTTCTGGCGTCAGGGGACGCGTGGCTTCGATGCATTCAATCAACGCACACACCGAACCTCGCCTGACAGGCACAAGCGGCGTTGACGGCTCGACCGACCAGAGCGGCAGATGTACGGTATAGCTCAAGCCGCGCGTCTCTTTGAGTATCGCCAGCCGCTCAATGGCCCGAGGACTGAAGGTATGGGGCATAAAGAGCGTCAGGTCACCGCCCAGCTCGATCAGGTCGAAGCCATGGGAAGCGAGCTTCTCCACCAGCGCAGCGTGATCAAAATTAGCGATGTGATCTGCCGCTTCCTGTGGACGCAATCCCTTGGGGATCAGATTGTCAATCTGCATAGCCATAATGCCGAAGCGCATATTCACCTCCATTCGGTGCAGTTGCACGACGGCTCAGTATAGCACGGTCGGTCGGGATCGCCAAGATATGGTCTGACCGCGCGGACCACAGACGGGGTGAGTACTGAGTGGGCCTGCGGCCATCGGTCGGCCTTCACTGACCTGCTCCCTGGGCCCGGCACAGGGACGCTCCGGTGGATCACCCCAACGGCGCGAAGCGCCCGAAGAGGGCGATTTAAATCGGGTGCAGTTGCTCTCATTTACCAGAGGGCAAAGTCGCCCAATCTGCGCTCGAATCTCGTTGAATTGTGGCCAATAGACCGGGAAATTCGCATCATAGCATCGGGTTGCACGCGAGTTAATATACACATAACTGAACTTCGCGCGTAACTATTCAGCCGATTGAAATCGTCCTGCCTGGGCA
>DAOTYA010000220.1:0-12942 GCA_034435075.1 Anaerolineae bacterium | reverse complement strand
GTTTCTGGGGCGGGCGATTGGAAATCGCGCCGGCAGGGGCAGAGCGGCGCTCTGCCCCTGGCCGCTTGAGTCGCTTAACTTGATGCCAACAGGGCGCAGCGCGCTGCGCCCCTACTGTGGCCAATGGTCGGCCTCTGCCGACCGGCGCGTCGGCGCAGCGCCCAAACAGGCCGATTTCAATCGGGCGGCATCCGGCGCCTGACTCAGAGTGTCAACCAATTATAAACATCCCGGATTCAATCAATCCCGGGTAAATAAGGGCGATTACACCCGATGAAATTGCCCTCCAGACGCCTGAGCAGAAGCTTCAGCCGAACATTCCACCCGACCACCTGACGAGCCAGCCCCGGCACGCGGCCGGCGACGTTGCCCGGCGCGGTGATGCCGGCCCCTGCACTACCTCAAGGTTCTGTTCGGGCGTGACGCCCTGTGCTTCGTCCCAAGCGCTTCTCCTTACGAACGCGCTAAGAATTCTACTGCAATTTGGGAATACCACAAATCTGGATGGATGGATAGACAGAACGCTGGAGGCAACTACCCACCAATGCTACTCAGGAGTATAATTACACGGACCGTTCTTCCTGTCCGGAACCGCTCGCCATAGACAATTCCCACCGTCCAATATGGACCGTGAAGGGCTTCTGTTGGCGATCCCAAGATCGGGCAGGCACGTGTTTTACCGCACCTGCTCTCCCCCTATGGGAAGCGGATACCTCAAGATTTTTGGTCGCGACGAAAGCCGCGCAATATACGTTAATTCCAGGAGGAGGTAAATATGTACGCCAGAACTCTCAATAGCAGTTTGGTCACACTGATGATGATCCTGCTCGTCACTGCCAGCCTTCCAGTATACGCCCAGGGCAATGGGCCACTGGCCCCGCCGGAGATACCCGGCGAAGTCATCTATGTCCCGTTTCCGGTCACCATCACCCTGGACGGCGACCTCTCCGATTGGGCAGGCGTCCCGACGGTCACAGTGACCAAAGGTACCATGACCTCATCGGACCCTGCCGATAACGGCTCCTTCACTTTCGCTGTCGCCGCCGACATGGAGAACCTGTACATTACCATGCGCACGCCCGACCGGCATATCATCGCCGGCCAACACGGCACAGACTATTGGAACGAGGACTCGTTCGAGTTCTACGTCAACGCCTCCGGTGACCCCGGCGCGACCGCCTATGGAGACAAAATTTTCCAGATCAACGTCAACGCCGCCGACATCGGCAACACCGACCCCGATGCGCTGACAATCACCGGCGTAAACAGCGCCGGCCACCGGGTGCGCGGCTTTGTCTTCAAGACAGAGGACGGCTGGGGCATAGAGGTCGCGCTCTCATTGGACGGCCTGCTGCAGCCGCAGCACGGCCTGGAGATCGGCTTCCAGGCGCACGCCAACGGCGCCAGCAAACTCGACCGCGATGTGAAACTCATCTGGTCGAACGCCGACACGAGCGATTCTTCCTGGACGAACCCCAGTGTCTTCGGCCGGGCGCTCTTTTTCGAGATCGGGCAGACCGAGATCCCCCAACCCGGCGGGCCGGCCGCTGGAGCGCCGGGGGCAGCGTTGCCAACCGAGAACTTGCTGGTCAACGGCGATTTCAGCGAGGGCCGGAGCGGATGGTGGACTACAGGAGCGATGAAAGTTGACTTGAGCGGCGGCGAACTGTGCGCCGCTATCACTGACGGAGGGACGAACCAGTGGGACGTCATCGTGGGACAGAACGGGGCCCCCATCACAGCAGGCCAGACCTACACCATCACCTTCGACGCCCGCGCTTCCAGGAACGTCAAAGTGAACGTGAGGGTGCAGCAAGAAGCATCTCCCTACACCGCTTACTTCGCCCAGGATGTCAACCTGACCACCGAGATGCAATCGTTTCAATACGCCTTTATTTCCTCCCACACGGATCCCGCAGCCTCGTTCCAATTCCAGATCGGAGGCCAGGGGACACCGACGATTTGCGTGGACAACGTCGTGCTGGAAGGGGCGGTCGTGTCGCCCACACCCACACCCATACCCACACCTGCGCCCCTGCCTGTCCCTACCGTGTTCGTCAACCAGATTGGCTACCTGCCCAACGCGCCCAAGCGCGCAACGGTTGCGAATCCCTCGAAATCACCGCTCACCTGGGAGTTGCTGGACAGCAACGGCAATGTCGTGCTTTCCGGCTCTACCATCGTGTACGGCAACGACAGGGCATCCGGCGACCACGTCCATATCGCCGACTTTTCCGCTTATACCACGCCGGGCAGGGGCTACACCCTGAGGGTCGGCAGCCAGGTCAGTTACCCCTTCGACATCGGTCCCGATGTATACACCCAACTCAAATACGACGCCCTGGCCTACTTTTACCATTCCCGGAGCGGCATCGAGATCACCATGCCTTATGCAGGCGATCCGCAATGGACGCGTCCGGCCGGACACGTGGGCATAAGCCCCAACCAGGGCGACACCGACGTCACCTGCTTCGCCGGCAAAGACAACGGCGGCCGGGAATGGCCGGGTTGCGACTATTCCCTCGACGTGAGCGGCGGCTGGTATGACGCGGGCGACCACGGCAAATACGTGGTGAACGGCGGCATCTCGGTCTGGACGCTGATGAACCAGTATGAACGTGCTCTGTACCTGGGCTCCGCCGATGATTTCGCCGACGGCACGATGAACATCCCCGAGAATGCCAACGGCGTCCCCGACATTCTCGACGAGGCCCGCTGGGAGATGGAATTCCTGCTCAAGATGCAGATTCCGGCTGAGACCGGAGACCCGATGGCCGGTATGGCTCACCACAAGGTACACGACGATTCCTGGACCGGCATCCCCACTGCGCCACATGAGGACGCCAGGCCACGCTATCTCTACCCGCCGACCACCGCCGCGACCCTGAACCTGGCAGCGACGGCGGCGCAGTGCGCCCGCATCTGGAAAGACCTCGATCCC
Organism: Anaerolineae bacterium; assembly: GCA_034435075.1. Classification (GTDB taxonomy): domain Bacteria; phylum Chloroflexota; class Anaerolineae; order B4-G1; family B4-G1; genus JAOAAG01. The sequence continues at coordinate 10,001 of DAOTYA010000220.1, read as the reverse complement.
ACTTTCTCCGCCCGCTGCCTGAACGCCGCCGAAACCGCCTGGCAGGCAGCCCAGGCACATCCCAAAGAGTACGCCCGCGACTTTAACGGCGGTGGCTCCTACGGCGACAGAGACGTGAGCGACGAGTTCTACTGGGCGGCGGCTGAACTGTACATCACCACCGGCAAGGCTGAGTACAGGGACTATATGGTCGGATCGAGGCACTTCAAGAAAGCGCCGGTGATGGGCTGGCCAGACACCGCGGCGCTGGGCACCATCTCGCTGGCTATCGTCCCGAATGATCTGGAGAGCGAGGCCATAGAGGAGGCGCGAGCCAACATCATTGCCGCCGCCAACTTTCACGTAACCACACTCAACCGCGAGGGGTATCTCGTCCCGTTCGACGCAAGTAAGGGGTACTGGTGGGGCTCGAACTCATCCATCCTCAACAGCATGATCCTGATGGCCCTGGCCTACGACTTCAGCGGCGACGTGACCTGCCTGAACGGTGTGAGCGAGGGGATGGACTATATCCTGGGCCGCAACCCGCTGGCACAGTCCTACGTCACCGGATACGGCGAACAGCCGGTGCAGAATCCGCACCACCGCTTCTGGGCGCATCAGAAGGACCCGCGCTACCCGCCGCCCCCGCCCGGAGTCCTTGCCGGCGGGCCTGACTCTCACCTGGATGACCCCTATGCAGAGTCTCACCTGGCCGGTTGCGCGCCGCAGAAATGCTACGTGGACCACATTGACTCGTACTCGACCAATGAAGTCGCCATCAACTGGAACGCGCCACTGGCCTGGGTAGCGGCTTTCCTGGACGAGCATGGCGAATGGCCGACGCCTCCACCCCGCCCCACCCCAACTCCGGAGGCAACGCCTGTCCCGGAGGCAGCGCCCGTTCCGGAGGCAGCGCCGACAGCCAGCGCGCGACCGGCTGGCTGGATATGGATTGTGGTGATCGGCGGGATCGTCGCGGCTGCTGGCGTGGCCGTCGGGTTATGGGCCAGAAGAAGGAAAAACCGGAGCGGTTGACGGCGCTCAACCGTTCAGCAGGCGGTCGGCGGCGAGCACGCAAAAGATGTATGTGGCCGCGCCGCTGATGACATATTCCACCTGCTGCCAGAGAAAGGGGAAGGGCTGCTTGAGTTCGGGGAAATCGGGGCGGATGAGGTTGGGGCCGGAGACACCGCCGCCGGGGATGTAACTCCAGTCCGCCCGGTTGGCGCCGTAGGCGCAGGTCACCGATCGCGCGCCCACGCCAGAGACCAGCGAAACGTCGGACGCCGGATGACAGCCGAGCACATAGTTCAGCGCCCGCAACACGTTTTCGCGCCCGAAGAGGCCGGGGAAGGCCCGGTGCAGGTAATACTGCGCCACACCGTACCACTGAACGTCCCAGGCAACTCCCCAGATATGAGGATGAAAGGGGACGCCGAAGGGATTGGTGGACAGATCGGCGTCGAGTGCGGCCTTGAAGTCCTGCAGCGCCGCACGCAGATTGTGGGCAAAGGCAACGTCTTCGATCAGGGACAGCGCCCGGGTCACACTCCACCCGACCCGGGCGATGTTCTTTTGAATCACGGGCCACAATTCCAAAAGCCGCTGACGGTAGCGCCCCTCGCCGGTCGTGAGGAGGAGTTCGACGGCAGCCAGCACTTCCTGAACTTCGGGCGACCCCGGCACGTAGGCACTGCGCTGCTCGACCGGCTCGTGTGCCTGCTCATACTCCCAGACGCCGACGGCGGTCTTGAGGCATTCCTCCGCCAGCGCGTCCTGGTAACCCCGCAGCACCCGGCTGGCCGCGGCCAGCGCCGTCGCCACCTGATACTCCAGGCCGGTATCGCGGCTGGTAAAGACCCAGCGGTCGTCCATCGTGCCGGATCGTTCGCCGACCACCTCGCCCGGCCTGAGCGTGGAATCATAGATGCGGTTATCGGTCATCGTAGAGGCATCACCCAGGTGCACGTACTGCTGCAACGAGCCTTCGATGATGCCCGCAAAACTGTGCCCGGCCACACGGTAACCTGAAAGCAGGTTCTCGACGCCGTGCGCGACCTGCTGGACGATGTCTGGAACGCCGTCGGGGGTGTGCAGCAGGACGAGCCGTTCGTCCGGGCGCACGGTGGTCTGATCTGTATCCACGCCGAACGTCTCGCGGATCAGCGCCAGCACGAACGTGGTCATCGCCTGGGAGCCGGCCGCCAGGTCATAGTCCCCGGCGTCGTGCCAGCCGCCACGATTCAGCCCGGGGATGTGCTCATATGGGGCGTAGGGGGTCTCGGTCTCCGGCCCCTGCCTGTAGCCGTCGAAATGGACGTGCGAGGGCGGCGCCTGCAGCGCGTCGTCCAGATGGCAGGCGCCGTGCCAGACGCGATACCGGTCGCGCACCTCGACGTGGCACATCTGCACCGGCAGGAAGGTTTCCAGCGTCGGCTGCCACACGTCGCGCCGATAGACATCCTGGCTGATCTTGAAGGGCGACGTGGTTTGTTTCCCGTAGCGCACAACGTACATCCCCGGTTCACGGACGGCGGTAAAGTCGAAGATGGCGTAGGTATAGCGCAGAAAACGTCCCCATCTCTCCGGCTGCGCGGCCAGTACATCGCGCAACTCTCCTGTGGGTTCGATGCGCTGCAAGACCGCCTGGCCCAGCCGCCCGGTCCGGGGGTCCAGTTCGATGATCGCGCGCTTCTCCTGGTCGGGATGGTAGCCGACCTGGGAGATGCAGATGACCGGGGGGCGACGCCAGCCGGGGACGCTGTTCGGCGTGACGCGCCAGACGACGGCGTCCCTTGTGGCGCCGGCGGGCACGATGGAGCGGACGACGAACCAGCCGTTTTGGGCCGTGTCGCGCCCGTCGAACAGGGCAAGTTCCCCACCATCCTGCTCGATCACCAGCCGGTGCAACGGGTCTTCGGGGGCAACGACCAGCCGGGGGCCGTTGGCGAGTGGGAGCGGTTGCGGGTGCCCGTCTTCCCCGACCACCAGCGGGCCGTTGGCCTGGCGGGGAAAGACGCCGAACGTCTCGCCCAGGTGGAAGGTCTTGCCAAAGTAGATGGCGGGGAACAGTTCCAGGTTGAGGCTGAGCCTGCCCGTCCACTCTGCCGACAGCGGTTCCGCCAGATCAACCGCGATCCGCAGCGCGGTGCCATCGGCCCGCACGCGTATCAGGCCGTTCAGATTCGCGTCCGGGTAATGGAGCGGCACGCTCACCTCGCCGCGCCGGGCATCCACCTGACGCTTGCCGGCCACAGGCAGGGGTGCCCACTGTCCGGGAGTGGGCTCCAGCCGCAAATCCCCATTGGTGGCTACGCGTTCTCCGTGCTGGATGATCTCGATGCCGCCCTGCTTGCCCTCGGGGTAGGCATTGTGGAATATCAGAACGGAAAGCCCCGGCGCCTCAAAGTACTCCAGGGCGTTGAGCCTCCAACGCACTCAATCCTCCATCGTGGCCCCGCGCAGTTCGAGTTCCCCGGCAAAGTGGCAGGCGGCATACCGCTCGCCGTCCAGCCTGCGAAGCGCGGGTTCCTCCTCTGCGCAGATACTCCTGGCGTACTGGCAGCGGGGATGGAAGTAGCAACCGGAGGGGGGATTTGAGGGATCGGCGATCTCTCCCGGCAGGCGGATGCGCACGCCGGACCTGCGTGCGCGCGGGTTCGTGACAGGCACCGCGGACATCAGCGCCTCGGTGTAAGGATGCCGGGGACTGACGTACAGTCCGATGCTATCGGCGACCTCAACCACCCGGCCCACGTACATCACCACGACGCGGTCACAGATATGGCGGACAACGCTCAGGTCGTGGGAAATGAACAAATACGTGAGCGCGAAATCGTCCTGGAGTTCCTCCAGCAGGTTGAGGATCTGCGCCCGGATGGAGACGTCCAGGCCCGAGACGGGCTCGTCGCACACCACCAGACGCGGGTTGGTGATCAGGGCGCGGGCGATGCAGATGCGCTGGCGTTCGCCCCCGGAGAAGGCGTGCGGGTAGCGCTGCATGTACTCCGGGCGCAGTCCCACCCGTTTGAGCAGATGCTCTACAAGCTCACGCATCTCGGCAGGCGTCGCCAGTTTGTTGACCTTGAGCACCTCGCTGACGAGGTCAAAGACGGTCAGGCGTGGGTTGAGCGAGGAGTACGGGTCCTGGAAGATCATACGGATGTCTTTGCGATAAGTCCGCAACTCCTCACCCTGCAGTTTTGCCAGGTCCACCACCCTGCCATCGTCGTGGCGATAGAGGATCTCGCCGCCCGTAGGCGGGTACGCCCGCACGATACAGCGGCCCACGGTCGTCTTGCCGCAGCCGCTCTCACCCACCAACCCCAGCGTCTCGCCCTTGCGGATGAAGAAACTCACGTCGTCCACGGCCCTGGTATAGCCCTTGACCCGGGCGAAGATGCCGCGCGTGATGGGGAAGTACTTTTTCAGGTTGTTGACTTCCAACAGGACATTGTCGTCTTTGATCTGCGGGGATTGGGGTTGATCGCTCATCTCGGCTGCTCCGCTGCCTTTCTGGCGGCCAGGTCTTCGTAAAGCAGGCACTCCACCGTATGGTTTTCACTCAGCCGTGTGATCGCAGGGAGCAGCGTCCGGCACTCGGGGAGGGCCTGAGGACAGCGCGGGTGGAAGGGACAGCCGCCCGGACGGCGGTAGGGATTCGGCACCATGCCTTTGATCGGATCCAACGTTCCGCGTTTCATCGCGATCTTGGGGATAGAGCGCAACAACGCCTGGGTATAGGGATGGCGCGGGGCGTTGAAGATCGTATCCACGTCGCTCTTTTCGACGATCCGCCCCAGGTACATCACGGCGACGTCATCGGCGATCTCGGCGACCACGCCCAGGTCGTGGGTGATGAAAAGCAGCGCCATCTCGTACTGTCTCTGAAGCTCCAGCATCAGGTCCAGGATATTCGCCTGGGTCGTCACGTCCAACGCCGTCGTCGGCTCGTCTGCGATCAGTACCTTGGGATTGCACGACAGCGCCATCGCGATCATCGCGCGCTGGCGCATGCCACCCGACAGGCGGAAGGGGTACTCGTCTATCAGACGATCGGGCTTGGGAATGCCGACCTTGTTCAACAACTCGATGGTCAATGCCCGTGCCTCTCGTTTGGTCATCGTAGTATGCAACAGGATGTTCTCCATGATCTGATTGCCGACGGTATACATCGGGCTGAGTGAGGTCATAGGCTCCTGAAAGATCATGGCGATTTCCTTGCCGCGGATTTCACGGATGCGCCGCCCCCTGGGGTGCAACCTGGCAATGTCCACCTTCTCGTAAAGGCCGTCGCCTATGCTCTGGCTATAGATAATCTCGCCGGAGACGATCCGGCCCGGAGGGTGGACGATGTGCAAGAGCGAACGGCAGGCCACGCTCTTGCCGCAGCCGCTCTCACCGACCAGAGCCAGAGTCTTGCCACGTTCGACGGTCAGGTCCACACCGTCAACCGCACGCACCACTCCCTCATCGGTAAAGAAATGGATCTTCAGATTCCTGACTTCGACGAGTGTATCGGCCATAGCTCACTTCGCCTGATATGGATCGGCCGCATCCCGCAGGCCATCGCCCAAAAAGTTCAGCGCGAGGACGACGATGATGACGGCCGCTGCGGGGAACAACAGCCAGGGATAGATGGCAATCACGGCAACTTTCTGCGTCTCACGGAGCATGACGCCCCAACTGACCACCGGCTCGCGCAGGCCCAGGCCCAGGTAACTCAGCGCAGTCTCGCCCAGGATCATACCGGGAATGGCCAGCGTGACAGAGGCGATGATGTGGCTCAGAAAGGACGGGATCATGTGCCTGAAGATCAGACGGCCGCGTGGGACGCCGTCCAGCATGGCGGCCATGATAAAGTCCTCTTCACGCAGCGCCAGGAACTTGCTGCGTACCACGCGCCCCAGGCCGGTCCAGCCGATGAGTGAGAGGATCACGGTGATCATGAAATAGACCCGCAGTGGAGTCCAATCCAGTGGTACCGCAGCGGCAAGCGCCAGCCAGAGAGGCAACGTAGGTACAGAGATGAGGATTTCGATCAGCCGTTGGATGGCGTTATCCAACGCGCCGCCAACCAGGCCGGCGATCCCGCCGATCAGGATACCCAGGATCAGGCTGATCGCCACCCCAACGAGACCGACAGTCAGCGAGATGCGGCTGCTGTAGACAATACGGCTGAAAACATCGCGGCCGCTTTTGTCCGACCCCATCAGGTAGAACGGGTCTGCGGGGTTCTTGGGGCCAATCAGGTGCCGATCGCCGGGAATCAATCCCAAGAGTTTATAGGGCTCCCCGTGCACAAAGAACCCCACCGGGATGATTACCGATTCGTCAATGAACCAGGTTTTCTTGAACGATGCCGGGTCACGCTCGAAGCGATAACCATAGACAAAGGGGGCGAACTTGCCATCGCGGAAGAAATGGAGTTGCTGGGGAGGTGCGTAGACATAATCAGCCCTGTAGGTCGTGAAATGGACCGGGGCGACAAACTCGGCGAATAACGCCACCATATAGTAAATCAGCACCACGATCCCACCGATGACGGCCATTCTGTGGCGCTTGAATTTCCACCACATCAATTGCCATTGGGAGGCGACTTCGACTTTGATGTGTTCAGCATCCTCATACCCGGACATGAGAGCTGAGTCGGCAAAAGAGGCAGAAACAGACCTGGCCATAGTCACTCCTTACTGCAGGCGAATGCGAGGATCCAGTACGGCAAGCAGGACATCGGAGATAAACGTACCGATCACAGTCAGGACACTCAACAACAGCATAAAGCCGGCAGCCACATACAAATCCTGCCTCTGGAGGGCCGTATAGTACACCGGGCCGGAGGTGGGAAGGTTCAGCACGATCGCGACGATAACTTCGCCGGCCACCAGACTCGGCAATGTCCAGCCGATAGTGCTGACGAACGGGTTCAGAGCGTGACGGACCGGGTATTTCAACAAGAGCTTCAGTTCGGGCAGCCCTTTGGAGCGCGCGGTCTCGACGTAGGGCTTGTTCAACTCATCGAGCAGATTGGCGCGCATCGTGCGGATGAGCCCGGCGGTGCCGCCCAGGCCGATCAGTAGAACCGGTATCCACAGGTGCTTGAGCATATCCAGCAGTTTCGCCCACGACCATGGAGCATCGGCGTACTCTATAGAGAAAAGGCCGATCATCGCCTGGCCAAAGTACTTTTGGCTGATGAACAGGCAGATGAGTGCAAGCAGGAAACTGGGCACGGCCAGACCAATGAACCCCAGGAAGGTGAAGATGTAATCACCGATGGAGTACTGGCGCACCGCCGAATAGATACCGATAGGGAGAGCGATCACCCAAACCAGCACGAAACTGCCAAATGAGAGCGCAAACGTCATGGGCAGACGCTCGATGATCAGTTCCTTCGCATCTCGCCTGTAGGTAAAGGACCAGCCAAAATTGCCCCGGGTGATGATATTACGCAGCCATTTGTAATACTGCACGTGCATTGGCTGGTTAAGGCCGTACTGTTCGCGTAACTGAGCCTCATACTCAGGCGACAACTCCCGGCCTCCGGCCGAGATCATCTGGTTGATCAGGTTCGTCACAAAGTCGCCTGGCGGCAGTTGGATGATGGCGAACGAGATCAGCGTGATCACCCAGACGGTGAACAACATATAAAGGAAACGCCGTAACAGGTATCTCCACATACGTCTGCCCTCACAAACCTAAGGAACAAGCGGCATGCTCCGGCACCGGGCGCCGGAGCATGCCTGATGGATACGGGGTTACGCCCTGACGAACCACTGCTCGGGGTACAGAATCTTCTGCACGCCCTCGATCCAGCCGTCGTACCAGGTATCGGGGATGCCACCCAGGCGGGCGTGGAACGGATAGTACATCGGGGCGGGCCGGGAGATACCGAGGACGTAGAAGCGCTCCTTGGCCTCCTTGATCACCTCGCGCATCTTGGCGACCTGTAACTCAAAGGTCGGTTGCGCCACCGCCTCTTCGTACTTGGCGCGGGCGTCCTTAGCCCACTGCGGCGGCTCGACCGCTACTGCTTCGCCGGTCGGATCGGGAACGCGCCAGTAGTACCAGCCGTGGCCAAAGTAGCCAAAGTACTCCATCGGGACGTAGTAGCGCGGGTCAATGATGGGGGTCACGCCTGCACCGCCCTCACCGGTAAAGATCGTGACTTCGATGAGGTTCTTCTTCTTGAGCTCGTCGTGCTGCGGGCCGGGTACCGAGTTCAGTAACACTTCGACCCCCACGGCCTTCCAGTAGCCGATCAGCAACTCAGCAACCTGGACATAGTGCGTCCCGTAGGAGAGGTCGTTCTGCACGGTGAAGATGATCTGGAAGCGCTTGCCGTTCTTGTCCAGGCGGAAGCCCTCGGCATCCTTGTCCGGCAGCACCTTGTCGAGGTACTCGTTGGCCTTGGCCACGTCGTACTCGACGTACTGGGTGTCCATGCCCTCGATGTAGAACGGTGACTCCCTCAGTGGTGCATGTTGTGAAGGCTCGCCCTGGCCGTTATGGACAATCTCGATGATCTCCGGGCGATTAATGGCGTAGGACATGCCGATACGAAAGTCCTTGTTGGCAAAGACTTCGGCCTTAAAGGGGTCGGCAACGGTCTGGTTGAAGTGAATGGTGTTGGTGTTGCCGCCGTCCGAGACCGGGTACTTGATCTGGATCGGCTTGCCCTGATCCATCGCCTCGTGGTAGATGATGCGGTTCTCGCCGCCCGGGTCTTTGACAAAGTCCAGGTCGCCGTTCATCATTGCAAAGGTGCGGCTCTCGGCATCCTGGTAGGAAATGCCCAAGATTTTGTCAATGTAGGGCAGTTGGTTGCCCTGCTCGTCCACCTTCCAGTAGTAGGGGTTGCGCTCCAGGCGAACCTGCGTGCCGGTGCCGAGCGGCTGGGTGGTGATCCAGGGGTACAGGGAGGGCATTTCCGGATACTGGTAGAAACGGCCGGGGTTGGCCCAGGTGTCGGGGCCCTTCTTGAAGAAGAGGCCCATCCAGTCCGCGACATCCCCCTCCGCTGCGACGAGATCGTCCACCTTGGGGTTGTACTTCTTGTGGAACTGTTGCAGGTAATGCTTGGGGTAGAAGGCGAAATACCGGCCATCCCAGGCAGCCAGCTTGTACGGTAAGACGCCATAGGGCTTGGGGAAGATGAATTTGACGGTATAATCGTCAATCTTCTCGGCCCGGAAGTCAGCAGCCATATCGGTGGGCAGCCAGTCGGCCACGGGCCCGGCCGGGCTAAGGTCGGGATCGAACATCACGTCCTCGATGTAGAACATGATGTCGTCGGCAGTGAACGGCTCGCCATCCGACCACTTGATGCCCTTGCGCAGGTGGAAGGTGTACTCTGTCACATCTTCGCTGACCTCGAAGCTCTCGGCCAGGTTGGGCTCGTAACCGCTGAAGTCCGGCTTCCACTGGACGAGATGCTCCCAGGCAGCCACAAAGAGCAAACCACCCCACTCCGGGCTGGCGCCGACGAAGCCAACGCGCATCTCGCCGCCATAGACACCCTGCTCCGGGGTGAGCCCCTTGATCACTCGCGGGTTCTCCGGCAGGCGCTCGTCTACGGGCGGCAACTCGCCGGCTTCCACTCTGGCTGCGAGCATGGGGGATTCCTTGTACATGCTCACCGGAGCCGCAACGGTGGGAGTTTCAGTGGGAGCTGCAGTGGGTGCTGCAGTCGTAGCTGCAGTCGGAGCTGCAGTGGGTGCCGTGGTCGGCGTTCCCGTAGCCGGTGCCTTGCATCCTGCAAGGGCCACACCCGCCACCCCTAATGCACTCACACGAAGAAAATCACGACGGGTCAGTTTCTTACCACTCATTGTGCTTCCTCCTCCTATTACCTGATTTTCATTGTAATTTATAGCCAGGCTAAGAACTTCAGGCGCCCAAAGACTAAGTAAGTATCAGAAAGTTCCTTGCACTTTTCTGGCATAGCTGGTATACTCCCCATGTGAATGTTTTTAGGGAGGTGACCTGCTATGATCCGTGTGCAATTAACCGACGAGCAA
>DAOTYA010000219.1:0-11900 GCA_034435075.1 Anaerolineae bacterium | reverse complement strand
CCTGCCCCCCAATCTGGTTAAGGTCGTCTTTGTCAACGGAATCATAAGAGACGGGAACTACGTGCTCCAGGACGGTGACGAGGTGGGGATGTTCCCACCGGTTGGTGGGGGCTAGCCCCATGTTCAGACAGTGACTGTCAGAGCAAGGCACAACAGTTACACAGCGAACAAAACAGCGCCGGAAAACGTTATAAGGATGAGTCAGGCAAGGGAACTATTCAGGCGGTGACTAAAGCCACCCTTTTGGGCCGCAGGCCTTCGGTCGGCTTGCGCTGACCGGCGCGCGTCGGCGCAGGCCAACGCCCGGCGCAGCGCGCCCAAAGAGGCCGATTTCAATCGGGCTGAATAGGCCTTCGGTCGGCTTGCGCTGACCGGCGCGCGTCGGCGCAGGCCGACGCCCGGCGCAGCGCGCCCAAAAAGGCCGATTTCAATCGGGCTGAATAGGTCCAGTATACAAGTTACAGGCAAGGAAATATGCTCGACCTTATACGTTATCTGACCCGTCACAAAATACGTTCGGCGCTCACCATTCTGGCGGTAAGCGTGGGTATCTTTGCCGTCACCACGGTGGGGGGCATCACCGAAAGGATGGGAACGATTATCAGCGATGCCGAGGCCGGGGCCTTGGGCCGCATCTACGTCTGGCCCAAACAGTGGGATCGCCCGCTGACCTGGAATACCCTGCGCCAGTTGCGCAAAGTGCGCGGCGTTGCCGGCGTCACCGCGACGATCTCAGATAACCTGGAGGCTCCGGAGGAGGAAAGCAGCGTCAGGGTTTACTTTAACCCGGCGACTTTCTCCGGCACTTACTCCGATATTCCCGGCCTTGAGTACGAGCCATCTCTAAGAGCGGAACTGTGGGCAGGACGGGTGCCCGCTCCCGGCAGCCGCACCGAGACGGTGGTGAGCTGGGATATTGCTCAGGAATACGGGCTGGAGATTGGCGATGAATTCGTGATCCGCGAGCAGCCGTTTCGTGTCGTCGGCATCTGGGAATACGTGGCGTCAGCCGCGCTGCGCACGGCTTACATCTCCTACGAAATGGCAGAAAAGCTGGCCTCCCCCACCCCATTCCGTGGCGTGGGCATAGTAGCCGTTGTGCCGCTGCCCGGTACGGACCTGGATGATCTGGCAGCGCGGATCGAGAGCCAGGTGGAGGGAGTGGAAGCGCAGTCGCCCAGGGAGAGCGTGGAGCAGGCCCGCCAGCGAGTATTGATCTTCTCGCTGATCCTCGGGGCCAGCGGCATTATGGCATTGCTCATCGGTACGTTCACCATTGTCAACACCATGGTTGTCGCTGTGCATGAACAGCGTCGGGAGATCGGGTTAAAGAAGGCGCTGGGAGCAGCCGATTCTCACATCCTGGCGGAAGTGATGGCGCAGGCAGCCTTCATCGGCGGGGTAGGCGGGCTGATCGGTGTACTGGCCGGCATTGGCGTGACTTCTCTGGCCAATCGTATGCTCCTCAAGCAACTGGGGATGTACCTGTTCCTGGTCACACCGCGGCTGGCTGTTGGGGCAATTGTCTTCACCGTGTTGATGGGGGTCTGCGCCGGCCTCTACCCGGCCTGGCAGGCAGCCCGGCTGGACCCGGTAATGGCGCTGCGGGGCGGTGGGGGAGTCTTTTACGCTGCCCGTGGCCTGTCGCGCCTGATATATCTGATACGCCGCAACGCCCGCTCGATCCTCACCGTCAGCGGTATCGCGATCGGCATATTCGCCCTGGTAGCTTTAGGCAGCCTGGCCGAGTACCTTGGCTCATTTATGGACTCGCTCGGTGAAGGCACGCGCAGCAAGGTACTTGTGCAGCCAAAGGACAGCAGTGTCCCCTTCGGGCGTTCAACCGCGGGGATCATACGCCGTATGCCCGGAGTGCAAGACCTGGTACTCAGTGGCGGGAGTGCCACGATAGAGGAAGAGAAGAGCATGTTCAGCCTCCAATCCGAGTTGTTCCACGGCGTCGAGGGGCCGCCGGGCGAGTACGGCTTCAACATGCCGATGGCGGTGAAGCTGGCCGAAGGGCGGCACCTGCAGCCTGGCAGCCTGGACGAAGTAGTCATCGGAGCGGAGCTGGCCAGGAAATACAACCTTAAGGTGGGCGACATATTTACCATCCGTGACCGTGATTTCACTGTGGTCGGCATCTGGGAGCGCGTTCCACATGACCTGTTGACCGGCTTCAACTGGCAAGCCTACGTCAGCCTGGAGGGGATGGCAGCAGCCCTGAAGCAGCAGCCCTCGATCAACTCTATCACCGTACTCGTCGCGCCTGGATATGATGAGAAGTCCATAGCGAGCACCATTGAATCAGAGTTTCCAGGTGTTCGCACACAGAGCGGTGAGGCAGCAGCCGCCGAGGTACGCCGTTACTTTGTCATACTGATCGCCGTGATGGCTGGCATACTCTCAATCGCTGTCTTTGTCGGCGGCATCTCGGTGGTCAACACTATGGTCATCGCGGTGAGCGAGCGCACACGGGAGATCGGCCTGAAAAAGGCGGTCGGTGCGGCGGATAGTGACATCCTGGCCGAAGTCCTCGCCGATGCCGGAAAGTTGGGTGGCGCGGGAGGAGTGATAGGTGTTCTGCTGGCCTGGCCATTGATCGTGCTGGTCAACTTCATCACCCAAAGAGCCACAGGCTCCACAGTTTTGGAGATAACTCCACGTCTGGTGGCCGGTGCAGTGATCTTCTGCACTTTCCTGGGAATGGCTGCCGGACTGTTGCCGGCATGGCGGGCCGCCAGGCTCGACCCTGTGGAGGCACTCAGAACAGAGTGAAGGAGGTGTTTGTGATCAATCTCAGACGTCTGTTACTTATCACAGGTGGGCTGGTCCTTCTGGCGGTCATTCTATGCGTGGGAAGCAGCCTTGTCTCCGGTGTCATCGGCAGTATGAAAGCGGCCCAGCCCACACCGACCACTGGTGCTACACCCGTGGGGATCGCTGTGAGAGCACGGGGTGAGGTTGTGCCCGCCCGTTGGGCCGTCCTCTACTTCGATGACAGCGGTCCGGTGGCCGAATGGTTTGTCAAGGAAGGGGACACAGTCAAGGCTGGCATGTTGCTGGGACGGCTGGCGATACCCAACGAGGCCGATCTGGAGCGGCAGGTGAAACAGGAAGAGCTACACCTCCGGCAGGCTCAACTACGCCTGGAACAACTGCAAGAGCCGGCCGGAGAGGCAGAGGTCCGCCAGGCAGAGCATGAGGTGGAACAGGCTGCGGCAGCGCTGGAACTCGCCCGGCTGAACCTGACAACGGTGCAGCAAAGCCCGTTGCTGAACGAGACGCTGGAGGATGCCCGCAAGGTACTGGAGGATGCCAGTAACAGGTACAAAGAGCAGCAGGAAAAGTACCGGCGTGGTGAGGTTGACTACTGGTTTGTAGATCAGGCGGAGCAGCGCTACGAGGAAGCGCACAAAGAATGGCTGCGCCTTAAACAACAGGCCGACTTACAACTGGAGAATGCGCGCAACGAGGTGGCACGGGCAGAAATGGCATACCAGGAGGCCCGGGATCGTCTGGAACGGCTGCTGAAGGGCCCCACCAGCTACGAGCTGAGGGCAGCACAACTGGAGGTCGAGGCCGCGCAACTGGCCCTGGAACAGGCACGCAGCGCACTGGAAGAGGATACATTGGTGGCTCCCTTCGATGGCACCGTCGTCACGATCCATTTGCAGCGCGGTGATTGGGCCTCTGTGGGCGCCCCGGCCATCACCATCGCAGACCTGTCCTCTTTGCGCGTCGAGACCACCGACCTGGACGAGTGGGGAGCAGCCCGCATCCGCATCGGAGATGAGGCTACGGTGGTCTTCAACGCCTTCGACGAAAAAACGCTGACCGGTCATGTAACGGAAATCGGGTTGCGCGGGGATAAACTCCCCTCCGGTGATGTGGTCTACCGGGCGGTGATCGAGCTGGACAGGCCGGACCCCCAACTGCGCTGGGGTATGACCGTACGTGTCACCATACCTGTGAAGGAGTAGCGGAGGCAAGCAGGATGCCCATTGTTGAAGCCAGGGGTCTGGTGAAGATTTACCCGATGGGCAAGACGCAGGTGCATGCCCTGCGGGGACTGAACATCACCGTCGAGAGCGGAGAATTCATCTCAGTGATGGGACCATCCGGCAGCGGAAAGTCCACGCTCCTGAACCTCATCGGTTGCCTTGACACGCCCACCGGGGGAAGTGTTGTGCTGGATGGCCTCGAGGTCACACGCCTGCCGCGCTCGCGTCTGCCGGCAGTCCGTCGTGAAAAGGTGGGCTTTGTTTTTCAGCAGTTCAATCTCCTGAACCATCTCACGGCTCTGGAGAACGTGATGTTGCCGCTGCGTTACAGCAGCGTCGGCGGACGGGAGGCCCGGGCACGGGCAGCGCAACTGTTGGAGCATGTTGGCCTGGGCGATCGGCTACACCATCGGCCCCTGGAGCTATCTGGCGGCGAACAGCAGCGTGTGGCGATAGCGCGTGCCCTGGTCAACCGTCCGGCCATCGTCCTGGCTGACGAGCCCACCGGCAATCTCGACACCACCTCAGGTGCCGGGGTGATCGCTTTGCTGCGCGCGCTTAACCAGGAAGGCCACACTTTTATCATTGTTACTCACGACCCCTCCATCGCGGCTCAGACCGGGCGTACAGTGTATTTGCGGGATGGTCAGGTGGTGGGAGAGGAACGGCGTCAACTAACAAAAATTCAGGAGGCACAATGAAATACGAAATTCATGGTACGGTAATGCAGACGGTGGACATTTACCTGAACCCGGGCGAGAGGGTCTATACCGAATCGGGGGGGATGGCCTGGATGAAGGGCGATGTCGAGATGAAGACCGAGACTAAAGGCGGGCTGGTGGCCGGACTCGGTCGAAAGCTGGCCGGGGAATCGCTTTTTATGACCACCTACACCTGTCGCAGCGGCACCGGCCTGGTGGTCTTTACCCCCGAGGCCCCTGGTAAGGTGCTTGACTTCCGGTTGGAGGCAGGACAAAGCCTGATCTGTCAGAAGGACGCTTTTATGTGTGCCGAGGGGTCGGTCAGGCTGGAGATGCATTTCCACAAGCGGTTGGGGGCCGGCCTGTTCGGCGGCGAGGGGTTCATCCTCCAAAAAGTTACCGGCCCGGGGGTGGTCTTCCTGGAAATCCCGGGCGAGGTGCGGGAGTATACACTCGCCGCGGGCGAGGTGATGCAGATAGACCCTGGCCATATCGCTTTCTTTGAACCAACGGTCAGCTATGACATTACCACGGTGAAGGGCGTGATGAATGTCCTGTTTTCGGGGGAGGGGCTTTTCCTCGCCAAACTAACCGGCCCTGGGCGGGTCTGGCTGCAAAGCCTGCCACTCCCCAACCTGGCCAGGACACTGGCACGCTACATGCCGACAAAGAGCAGCTAGCACCAATACCGGTTCAAACGGTATCCGGGAATCGAGCCTTCGGGCGGAATCAACTGGCAATCTGGCCACCCCGAATGCACCGGCGGTGACGGGTTTGACCCGGCCAGTGTCCGGGCTCACTGGTTCACAATCCTCCTGGCGCCAGTCATGTAGGACAACTGCTAGCAGTTGTCCTACAACTGACGTCGCCACGGCCAGCCATAGCCTGCTCTCCCTCCCTCCTCGCGCAAAAAAGCGACGGACACCCCGCCAGACACATCTGCTTGCCACAGATACAAAACTATGGTAAATTCAAATTCATCCGAGTTTTGTTACCGTTTAACGAGGTTGCACTATGTCCCGTAACTTTCTTTCTGAGCGTGTCGCAGCCGTCCCGCCATCAGGTATCCGACGCTTCTTTGACATCGCCGCCACAATGGAGGATGTGATCAGTCTGGGCATCGGCGAGCCGGACTTCGTTACCCCTGCCCCTATCATCCAGGCTGCCATTAAGGCCTTGGAGCGAGGAGAAACACATTACACCTCCAACTCCGGCCTGCTGGAATTGCGTCAGGCCATCGCAGAGCATCTGGAGCGGCTATACGGCCTGAGCTACGACCCGGCCGGGGAAATCCTGGTTACCGTGGGTGTCTCCGAGGCCCTTTACCTGTCGCTGGCCGCCACGCTGGACCCGGGCGACGAAGTTATCGTGCCTGAGCCCTGCTTTGTCGCCTATACGCCAGAAGTGATTTTCGCCGGCGGGCGGCCGGTGGTCATCCCCACCACGGCCGATGAAAACTTCCAGGTCACAGCCGGGGCGATATTGGCTGCCATCACCCCGCGTACCAAGGCGTTGTTGATCGGGTACCCCAATAATCCCACCGGCGCGATCATGGAGCGCGCGAAACTGGAGGAAATCGCCGCTCTGGCCGAGCAGCACGACCTGCTGATCATTTCAGATGAGCTTTATGACCGGCTGGTCTACGGGGCGGAACACGTCTGCTTTCCCAGCCTGCCTGGCATGCGCGAGCGTACCATCCTCCTCCAGGGCTTCTCCAAAAACTATGCGATGACCGGGTGGCGTATCGGATATGTGGCCGCCCCGGCCGAAATTATGGAATTGGTATACCGGGTACACCAGTACACGATCATGAGTGCCCCTACGGTCTCTCAGTACGCAGCACTGGCTGCTTTGCGCGAAGGAGAGCCTTTTATCCGTAGCATGGTGGAGGAATATGACCGCAGACGCCGCCTAATCGTAGATGGATTGAACGACATCGGCCTCCGTTGTTTTGAGCCGCGTGGCGCATTCTATGCATTCCCCTCCATCGAAATCACCGGCCTGGATGAAGTGGAATTCGCTGAGAACTTGCTGCGTGAGGAGCGGGTGGCCTGTGTACCAGGCAGCGCCTTCGGCGAGGCCGGCCGGGGCTATGTGCGTTGTTCTTATGCGACCGCCTACGAGAAGATCGAGGAGGCACTGGAACGGATGCGGCGCTTTGTGCGCAGATACGGATAGCAGAGATATGAGGTCCCCCTGCCAGGCAGACTGAACACCTGCGGAGACGAGTGGACAGCACAGCGTGATCCCCCAAAAGCTTTCTCTCACCAATTTTATGTGCTACCGGCGCGCGGAGGTGGACTTTGCCGGCATCCATGTGGCCTGCCTGTCCGGCGAAAACGGTGCCGGCAAATCTGCTCTGCTGGACGCGATCACCTGGGCGGTGTGGGGCAGGTCGCGCGCCAGACAGGATGACAGGCTTATCCGCCTTGGCGGAGAGGAGATGGCCGTTGAGTTCACCTTTGAACTGGGCGGCCAGAGTTACCGCATCCTGCGCCAGCGCAGGGCCGGTAAACACGGCACCACCCGGCTCGATTTGCAGGTACGTGACGGCGAACGCTGGCGCTCCATTTCGGAGAACTCCGTGCCCCTCACCGAAAAGAAGATTGTGCGCCTTCTACACCTGGACTACGAGACTTTCATTAACTCCGCCTTCCTGCGCCAGGGACGCGCCGACGAGTTCACCATCAAAACGGCTTCCGAACGTAAGAGGGTCCTGAGCGATATTCTGGGCCTTGACCGCTGGGCCGTGTACGAGGAACGGGCTAAGGAGAAACTGCGCGCCAACCAGGAAGAAACCAGAGCGGTGGAGTTGCGTCTCCGCGAAATTGAACAGGAGTTGGAACGCCGCCCCGAGTATGAAGCACAGCTCCAGGCAGCCCAGGCGAGTATCGTGAAACTGAGCGCGGAGCTACAGGAAATCCAGAACGCCTATCGGCGCATTGAAAACGCGCGCATGGAGCTACGTCACCTGGAGTCACAGCAAAATGAACTCGCCGGCCATATCACCCAACTCAGGCAGGAGCTCTCCAGACAGGTCGAGGAACAAGAGGCGCGCAGACGGCGGCTGGAAAGCTACGAGGAGTTGCTGGCGCGGGCAGAAGAGATCGAGGCCGGATATATGGCCTACCAGCAGGCCATCGAGCAGGAACAGGCGCTGGAAGTAAAACTGCGTCGTCTGGAAGAGCTGAATGCCCGGCGCCTGGAATATGACTCTCAAATCTCCCAGGCCGAACGTGCTCTCCAGGTTGAACGGGAGATGAACCTCAGGCGCATCACCGAGCTGGAAAGTAACCTGCCTGGCGCAGAGCTCCTGAGCGAGTACGAGAAGGTCCAGGCCCGGATCAGCCACCTGACTCAGCTCTCTGAAGCCAGGGAGAGCACCAGAGATGAACTGGCCCGTATTGATGAAGAGCGAGCCACATTGCGCACGCGTAACGAGACCCTGCATGCGGAAATGAAGGAACTTAAGGAGAAGATCGGGCAACTGGAAAGGGCTGGTGCCGAGTGTCCGCTCTGTGGGCGTTCGCTCACTGAAGAGCATCGCCTCAACTTGCTGGAGCGGTTCCAGGCTGAGGGGCGTTCCAGAGGAGATGCCTATCGTGCCAATGTTGCCAGGCTCAAGGAGCTGGCCGGGCAGGAACGTTTACTTAAGGATCGGCTCGCTCAGATGGACCAGGCCCTGCGTGAGCTGCCCGCTCTGCAAAGGCAGGCCGCAGCCCTGGCGGAGCGTCTCGAGCAGGGCCGCAAAGCGGCGGAAGCGCTGGCGGAAGCGCAGAAAACACTGGCGCATGTAGAGCGACGGCTGCAGGAACAAGACTATGCCCATGAAGCCCGGGCCGGGCTGGCTCAGGTGCTTGAACAGGCCGAGACCCTTGGCTACGATAGGACAGCCCACCAGGAAGCACGCCAGGCCATGACGGAGAAACGGACCTTCGCCGAACAACACGCTCAACTGGCCCTGGCGCGGACACAGGCCGAAGAGGAACGGGCGGCAATCAAAAGGGCCGAAGAAAATATACAGCGGCTCCGTAAACAGGTGGAAGATGGGGAGCATCGCCTGACGGAGCTGGAACAGCAGGCTGTGGCGCTCAAAGAGCAATTGAGGGATGCTGCACGCATCGAAGCGGAGTTACAAAGAGTGCGCGGTGAAGAAGCTGCCGCCCGCCAGCAGCTTGGCGCCGCGCAGCAGCGGCTGGAGGCATGCAAAGCGCTGGAGGGCCAGCGGGTCGAAAAACTCAGGCGACGAGACGAACTGGCGCTCGAAAAATCCATCTATGAGGAGCTGAAAGAAGCTTTCGGGGTCAAAGGTGTACCGGCAATGATTATCGAGGCGGTTATCCCCGAGATCGAGGCGGAGGCCAATCGCCTGCTGGAGCGGATCAGCCGGGGCCGTATGCACGTCAGATTTGATACCCAGCGCGAAACCCTTGCCGGCGAAGTGCGAGAAACGCTGGAAATTCACATTGCCGACGAGTTGGGCACCCGCCCCTATGAGAACTACTCAGGTGGCGAGCAGTTCCGCATTAACTTCGCCATCCGTATTGCACTTTCCAAACTCCTGGCGCGGCGGGCCGGCACACAATTGCAGACATTGGTAATTGACGAAGGATTCGGTACCCAGGATAGTCAGGGTCGCGAGCAACTGGTCGAGGCAATCAACGCCATCCAGGATGATTTTGCATGTATGCTCGTCGTCACCCACATTGACGAACTGAGAGATGCTTTCCCTGCTCGCATCCAGGTCACCCGCACTCCAGACGGCTCGCTTGTTGAGGTATTGTAGTATGTTGCCCGAGGTCAGGGATTGAGCAGACACAAGGTCATTCCGGCTGTAATACTCTTCCTGGGCATCTTTGCTCTCTACTCCTGCACCGCTGCTCCGGCCACCCTGTTTGGCGACCCCGCCGAATATCAGTTTATCCCGGCCATCCTGGGCATAGCACATCCGCCCGGGTATGCCTTTTACACGCTGCTGGCCCGGCTCTGGCAGATGGTCATCCCGATCGGCACAATCGCGTTCCGCACCAATCTGCTGGCTGCAGCAATCGGCGCCTGGACCGTGACCGTCGTTTACCTGATCGTTGCAGAACACGGCCGGGGAATTTATGGCACCGCTACGCATCGCCTCTCCTCGAACCTGCCTCCGCTCTTTGCTGCCCTTACTCTGGCTGCTGCGCCTGATTTCTGGCAACATGCCATCCATGCCAACGCGCATATTGTGAGCGCAGCACTGACCACCACACATCTGTGGCTGCTGCTGCGCTGGCAGCGCACAGGTCACGAGCGCTGGCTCGCCCTGTTCTGCATTGCCTGCGGCTGGGCGGCCACCCATCACCCGATCACCATGATCGGCGTCCCGGCTTACGCCATCTTTATACTGGCTGTCCAGCCTTCCATTATGCGCCTATCCGAAAAACGTAACCGACGCATCCCTATGCGTCGGTATAGGCGGCATAGGGATGCCGCCAGTACGGTTTTTCGAATAGGCACTATGCTCCGGTGGCGCACGCTGGTGAAAATGATTGGCTGCCTTCTTGTGGGACTGCTTCCGCTCCTTTACTACCCCCTGCGCAGCCCGACCGCTCCTTTCGGCCCGCGTGATATGCACACCTGGAGCGGATTCTGGAGACACTTCACTGCCCAGGGACTGCGGGTCAATCTCTTTCACTTCGGCCTGGCCGATCAGCCTGACCGGCTGGTGGTATTCTGGTCTATATTCAGATTGCAATTCCCCCTTGCTTCTATCCTCCTGATCCTGATCGGTCTTATCTGGGCTGTACGTCGGTCTCGTGCCGTTGCTGTTCTTCTGCTCATATTCTTGTTCACACATCTGGCCTTTACCCTCAACACTGTCCAGGATGTGATGGCTTACCTGCTCATCCCGTTCGCAGCCTTTTCCGTTGCCGCCGGCCTGGGGACCGCTTTTGTCCTCGCATACTCCCACCATCTGAAACACGTCCGGATTTTGCTTGCCGTTGTCCTGCTCACCCTTCCCATCTACCAGGGGGTGGTTGACCTTCTACGGGGCATCTCACTGCGCGACTTCAACGCCAGTGAGGAATACGTCGCCGCTGTTTACAGGCGCTTCGCCGGACGAGGGGAGGGAGCAGTGCTACTCGCTGCCTGGGAGAAGTTGACCCCTTTGTGGGTTCACATGTACACGGAGGGTGAGCCATTGCGCGAGGAAGATGTCCGGCTGGTCTATGTGACCGCAGCACGTCCCTGGGTAGAGAGTGTATGGCAATATATAGAAACCGGGCCCCTTTACCTGGCCGATTACCGTCCTTCGGTGCGGGACGCGGGATTCCGTCTGGTCCCCGATGGCCCCTTTTACCGCGTGGTTGCGCCGCCGGTTTCAGCAGGTGAGGCTGTGCCCACTCACCCGCTGGATGTCATGGTCGGTGAGGGCAAGCAGACATTGCGCCTCCTTGGATACGACCTGCTTACTGACACGGTACGGGCCGGGGAGCGCGTGGAGCTGACGTTATACCAGAGCGTGGAGCAGCCTTTCCAGAGCATCTGGATGCCATACGCACGACTGGGCCCGCTCGAGGCCCGCTGGACGACCGATAGCCGCCTGCTGACCACCCAATGGTTACCTGGCGAGGTGGTGGCGGAGCGATACGAGGTGCCGGTGCCATTCAGCCTGCCGGCAGGAGAATATCCACTGCGCCTGGGCTACGCTGACCTGAGCGGTGGCCGGCTCGAGCTACCGCTCTCCACCGGCGATACCACTGTGGAGCTGGCAAAAATCACTGTTTTGCCCTCGCACTCCGCCCACCTCGCAGCTCAGGGGCACGCACTGGCAAACCTGGACAATCAGATACTGCTGGCCCGTGCAAGTGCACGCGCTGGCTGGCAAAAACGTACAGCAACATGGACAGAGCCGCTCCACCTGCGGCGCGGACAGGCGTTCCATCTCACACTCACCTGGCGCGCGATGACTGCCCCTCGCGATAGTTACACCGTTTTTATTCACCTGATAGACAGCAGCGGACGCCCTGTCCTGGGCCATGACTACACCCCTCTGGGTGGAGCCTGTCCTACCTACCTGTGGTTTCCCAAATGGCTGCCCGGTCAGACCTTCAGCGATCCCTACCGCCTGACAGTGCCTGCAGATTTGCCCCCAGGTGATTACTGGCTGGAAGTCGGCATGTACGGGATGACTTCCCTTCAGCGCCTTCCTGTGGTA
>DAOTYA010000218.1:0-8721 GCA_034435075.1 Anaerolineae bacterium | reverse complement strand
AAACCGTACAAGCGGCATCCCTATGCCGCTTATACCGACGCATAGGGATGCGTCGGTTACGTTTTTCGGATAGGCACTTAGTGATTGGGCACTCGATATTCCCTAAATATGGGGGGCTTCTCCAAAAGTGCGAAAGTATAGCAACAGCATACCTGGTCTGTAAGGGGACAGACCAGAGCAGAAGGTTCGTGCAATTACGCGGGGCACCCTCCAGAAAGCCAGTAACTGAATCAGCGGTAGTGCACTGTGGAACACTGCTCACGGGAACGTCTGCACAGCACGTGACTCAACTGTGGGTTGGGTCTTCACTCTGAGGAATCTTCCCGGAGCCCGCTCCACTGGTCAAACTGGGTTAATTATATCTGGATACCCCCTCCTTGTCAATCAGACGTGTTTTGATGTCACAAGTTTGGGACGGGTGGATGAGTCCGTAGTCCCGAGTCAAAGACCAGCGAGCGTCACGAGTTTGGGGCAGGGTTATAAATCACCGTTGTGGCCAACGTCGAGCGCCGTCTGGAGACCGGCCCGGGCCGAGGGATACCCCTGGGCAGTAGCCTGTTGGCAACATTGGCTTTTTGCCGTATAATATGCTGCCGAAGGCACAGATGGTTATGTCGCGCTCATTATATCCCCTGGTAGAAGCACTAATTCTGATCATAGTTCTGGCATTGATAATCCTGGGCAGTCAGTGGATCATCACCACTGCCCCTCAAGTCGCACAGGCTCTGGCAACAGCCACCCTCACTCCTACCATCCCCATACGGGCGACAGCAACTGACACACCTGTGCCCACATTGACCTGTACATCTACACCTGCACCGAAACCCACGGAGACGCCAACTGCCACCCCCACCCCAACGCCTGCCTGGACTCTCACTCCCAGCCCGATGAGTCCCCCACCTCTGCCTGTGCTGTCGGCGGTAACGCCGATATCGCTCCCGGTTCCGCCGCAGCCGCTGCCACAGCCGGCAGCACAACCCACGTTGGAACAGCCTGCCGGCGTGATCAATATACTTGTTCTGGGCTCCGACCAGGCCGCCACGGCAAGCGGCGGTTTGACCGATGTGATCGTCATCGTCAGTGTCAATCCTGAGCTGCCATCAGTTTCTATGCTCTCTATCCCTCGGGATTTATACGCCTGGATTCCTGGCTACGGTTTTGACAAAATAAATACTGCTTACGGCCACGGAGCACGCAACCATTATCCTGGCGGTGGCATGGCGCTGGTGAAAGCGACCATCGAGTACAACTTCGGCATACCAGTGCACTACTATGTGCGGGTCGGATTTGACGGCTTTGTACGTATCGTGGACGCACTTGGGGGTGTAGACGTTGCTGTGGAGTGTCCTCTCTCGGACACCTTTCCCGATCCTGACTCGCCCACCGGCCAGGCAGACGTGGACTGGACGCCCGGCATCCATCATCTGGACGGCAAACACGCCCTCTGGTATTCCCGTTCCAGATGGAGCACCAGCGATTTCGATCGCAACCGCCGCCAGCAGCAGGTATTGCGAGGGCTGTACCGTAAGATTTTGAGTCTGAACGTAATTCCCGAGATCCCCGAACTCTGGAAGACGTTAAGGGAAACCGTGGATACGGACCTCTCGCTGAACGAGTTGCTTTATCTGGGAAACGTCGGGGCGCGGCTCGACGAGCGCAATATTAAGAGCCGGTTTGTGGGGCATGGCGTGCTGCAATCATGGACTGCACCCAACGGCGGAGCGGTACTGGTGCCATATTACGATGCCCTCAGGCTGCTGGTAGAGGAGGCGCTGTCACCGCCGGCCAGCGGGCGTGCCCAGCAGCGCCTCTTCAGGGTTGAGGTATGGAACGGCACACCTTACGAAGGCCTGGGGCATGTGGCAGCCGAACGTCTGCGCTGGGAAGGTTTTGAAGTGGTTGGTGTCAGCCCGGCCGACGGTGCTTACCCCCGCACCCAGATCGTGGATTTTACCACCAGTGCCAAGGCGTCCGCCGTGCGCCGTCTGATGGCACTGTACAAGAGGGAAGGAAATGATGTCATCGCCCAGCCGACAGAAAACAGGACAGTGGATTACCGCGTTATTCTGGGGGCGGATTACGACCCGTGTATTGCTGCCAGATTGAACTGGAGCAACTTCGAGCCGCTTCCTACTCCAACCCCTCTGCCACCACCTGTGATTACGGCGACAGCGACACCCACACCCCTACCCTGAACTCAAGATCGCCAGCGTATTATTCAAGTGGTGGAAGTAGAGGCCAGGTGCACCTGGCCTCTACTTTTTGGGCCTGCGGTCAGGGGTCGGCCTGCGCCGACCTGCCCATTGCTGTACCACCGGATGGTGTCGGCGCAGCGCCTGAAGAGTGCGATTTCAATCGGACTGAATATTACTGCCAGTATTCCGGATCATATGGGGGCAACTCGCAGCGCAGTGGTCGGTCCACTCTGTAGCCGAGCGCGTACTCTGCCTGGAGCAGCGTCTGAATCTGGCTGGTCCCCTCGTAGATGCAGGCTCCTTTGGCATTGCGCAGGTAGCGCTCAACGTCGTACTCGTCGGAGTAGCCGTAGGCTCCATGAATCTGCACCGCATCCGAGGCTGCGGCGAAGCTGGCCTCCGTAGCGAACCACTTGGCCAGGCTCGTCTCCCTGGTGTTACGTTTGCCCTCGTTCTTAAGCCATCCCGCCCGCAGGTAGAGCAGCCGGGCCATCTCGTAATCCCGCGTCATCCGGGCGATCATCTGCTGTACTAACTGGTGCTGGCCGATCTCCTTGCCGAAGGTGTGACGCTCGTGCGCGTACTTCACCGAGGCTTCCAGGCAGGCACGGATCAGCCCCGTGGCTCCGGCTGCGACGGTATAGCGGCCGTTGTCCAGGCAACTCATAGCGATCTTGAACCCTTCACCTTCCTCACCAAGCCGGTTCTCGATTGGGACCTCTACGTCGTTCAGGCTTATCCAGCCGGTGGAACCGGCACGCACGCCCAGCTTGCCGTGGATCTCACCGGTGGTGACGCCTGGCATCTCTCTCTCCACAATGAAAGCGCTGATGCCACTGTGGGGCGGGGTGGCATGGGGATCGGTCTTGGCGAAGATAATGAAGTTGTGTGCCAATGACGCCAGGCTGATCCACATCTTCTCCCCGTTCAGAATGTACACATCTCCTTCGCGGCGCGCGGTGGCAGCGATCGCTGCCACATCGGATCCGGCTCCGGGCTCAGTCAATCCATATGTCGCATAACGCCTGCCCTGCGCCTGAGGGATCAGCCAGCGTTGCTTCTGTTCCTCGGTGCCCCACTGGAGCAATCCCAAACTGTTCAATCCTACGTGCACACTCATGATCACGCGCAGCGAAGTATCAATTCTTTCCAGCTCCTCGCATGCCAGTCCCAGGCATATATAGTCCATGCCCGCTCCTCCGTAGCGTACGGGAATAGGAATGCCCAGGATGCCCAGTTCACCCATCCTTTCCAGGATTTGGGGATTGGGGCGGTGTGCACGGTCCTGCTCCTTAATTATCGGGGCGACCTCACGCTCGGCGAACTCTCGCACCATTTGACGGGTCATCTCTTGTTCGGGGGTCAGGGAGAAGTCAATCATCGGCTACCTCGTGTGGATGGATTCTATGCAGTCTCTCACTTTACGGACATGGGGATACAGGCATCCGCAGGCAACATTATATCTGTACATCAGCAATGTGCAAGCAGGCGTGTAGTTGTAGTCCGTAGTCCTCCGTAGTCCTCAGTCCCGAGTCAACGACCAGAGAGCACCATGTGTTTGGGAGAGGGTTCCCGGTCATCGCTGTGGACACGGGCCGGAGACCAGCCCGAACTCACTGCAGCCGGTCTCCGATTCGTCACCCATGCCCGAACCTTTGCAGCTTGTTCAGAACTGTCACCAGCTCCTTCTTCCAGCCGTGTTCCATCGGGAGCCAGATTTCCCTCCGACCGACTGCCACACGTCCTCCCAGCATCAATTTGAGCTCCCCACGATCTGGATAGTCTCCTCTGGCTGAGCGAAGCACCAGGCGACTGTTCTCGACGCTGATGCTACTCACGCCGGCATCGCGAGCCATCACCTTCAGACGTAACTGGAAGAGCAGGTTTTGGACATCTGACGGCGGGGGGCCGAAGCGATCGGTCAGCTCCCGCTCCATCAGATCAATCTGCTCCATTGAGGCGAGTTCGGCCAGGCGCCGGTACAACTGGAGGCGCAATCGCACATCTGCGACGTAGTAATCGGGCAGCCGCACCGGGAGAGGAAGGTCAATGCGGATCGCCTCCAGCGGCTCCGGTGGGGGCGGCAGGCCCTGGCGTCGCGCTTTCAATTCCTCTACCGCTCGCCTCAACAATCGGGTGTATAGTTCGAATCCCACGGCAGAGATATGGCCGGACTGGCGGGTGCCCAGGATGTCACCGGCACCGCGCAGCTCCAGGTCTCGCATGGCGATGGTATAGCCGGCCCCCAGCTCGGCTGCCTCGCGGATAGCTTCCAGGCGCTGGCGGGCTTCGGTTGTCAGGCGGGTCAGCCGGTCGTGGAAAAGGTAGGCGTAGGCACGCTGTGCTCCCCGTCCCACGCGCCCGCGCAACTGGTACAACTGTGCCAGCCCGAAGCGGTCAGCTCGCTCGACGATGAGAGTGTTGGCATTCGGGATGTCCAGGCCGCTCTCGATGATACTGGTACATAGCAGCACATCTATTTCCCCCATAACGAAGCGGAGCATCACCTGCTCCAGCTCCGCCTCCGGCATCTGGCCATGCGCGACGGCTATAGTTGCCTCCGGTACCAACTGTTCCAGCCTGCGGCGCACCGTCTCGATCGTCTGCACGCGGTTATGGACGTAGAAAACCTGCCCCTTACGTTCCAGTTCGCGCAGGATGGCGCGCCGCACAAGTTGAGGATCGTACTCGCCCACATAGGTGGTGATCGGCAACCGTTCCTCGGGTGGCGTTTCGATGACACTGATGTCGCGCACGCCAGTGAGCGCCATGTACAACGTGCGCGGGATGGGCGTGGCTGTCAACGTGAGTACGTCAACTTCGGTACGCATACGCTTAAGCTTTTCCTTGTGGGTGACACCGAAGCGCTGTTCCTCGTCAATGATCAGCAGACCCAGGTCGGCAAAAACCACATCGTTCTGCAGCAGGCGATGAGTGCCGATGATAATGTCAATCTGTCCGGCAAGCAGACGCTCCAATATCCGCTTCTGCTCGGCGCGGGAGCGGAAGCGGGAGAGCATCTCCACCTCGATGGGAAACGGAGCCAGACGCTGGCGGAAGGTGACATAGTGTTGCTGAGCCAGCACGGTGGTCGGTACCAGGATGGCAACCTGTTTGCCGTCCATCACGGCCTTGAAAGCTGCCCGTAACGCAACCTCTGTTTTGCCGTAGCCCACATCGCCGCAGATCAATCGGTCCATAGGTTTGGGTTTTTCCATATCAGCCTTAACCTCTTCTATGGCACGCAGTTGATCTTCGGTCTCGTAGTAAGGGAAGCTGGCCTCCAGTTCTGCCTGCCACGGCGAATCCGGGCTGAAGGCATGTCCCTGGGCGAGCTCGCGAGCAGCGTACAACTCCAGCAGCTCCCGCGCGACCTCGCTGGCGGCCTCTCTGGCCCGCTCTTTAATGGTATGCCACTCAGCGGTGCCGAGGCGATTAAGAACAGGTGGACGGTCGTCCGCGCCGATGTAGCGGCTGAGGCGGTCTGCCTGATGGATGGGGACGTACAACCGGTCACCCCCGGCGTACTCGACAAGCAGGTACTCCCGCTCGACCCCTTCCATTGCCCGTATGACCAGCCCCCGGAAGATGCCGATCCCGTACTCGACATGGACGACAAAGTCGCCCGGGGTCAGGTCGGCGAAAAGGCTCTCAGGAGCTATCTTGCGGCGCCTGGTAGGGCGGCGTGGCTCCGGGCGGCGCCAGCCGAAGATCTCCGCATCGGTGAGCAGGTGCAGAGTGGTGAATAACCGGCCGGAGCCGGCGGGGTCCAGGCCCTGCAGTACCCATCCCTCGGCAAGCGCGCCCTGCACAAAAGTCAGGGCACTCCTGGGAGGATGGGTCAACTCATCCACCGGTGCGATGTATTCGTGATCCTCTCCCCATAGCTCAGCCAGGCGGCGGGCCTGCTGGCTGACCACAACCATCTGCCCGCTCCCAACGGCTGACCGGGAGACGACCTGGTCTATATGCTCCAACACAGGCTTAAGCTGTCCGCCGAAGTGCGGGCCGGGCGTAAAACATTCTGTCAGAGGTGAGTAGCACTCCTCCACACCATGCCCCAGGATAAGAGCCGGGCGATCGGTTAATTGCTCACTCCACTCATCCCAGGTGAGGTAAGGGAGCGGAAAGTCCGGCGGGAGCATCCCCTCTTCCTCTGCGGTGGTCCGCAGTTTCGTCCCCTCCTCCTCCAGGCGGGCCCACTCATCCGCTATTTCCTCGAGGTCATCCAGGACCAGCAGGGCAGGAGAGGGGAGGTAATCAAGTAATGTGGCGGACTCGGAATATAAGCACGGGAGATAGAATTCGAGTGCAGGGAAAGGCGCAGCTCTTTCGAGAGCTTGCAGATGGGACTCCAGTGTCAGGCGTGTATCGGCTGGAAGGGAGCGCGCATCCAACTGCGCGGCAACCCGTCCGGCTACGGAAGGCCCGTAACGGGGGAGTGCCTCACGCGCCGGTGTGATGATCACACGCTCCAGGCGCTCCTGAGACCTCTGGGTAGCAGGGTCGAAGCGACGGAGCGACTCAATTTGATTGCCGAAAAGCTCGATGCGGATGGGCAGAGGATCAGCAGGCGGAAAGATGTCCAGAATGCCCCCGCGGTGGCTGAACTGGCCAGGTGATTCCACCACGTTAACCGGCTCGTAACCCAGGCCGATCCAGCGGCTGATAGTACTCTCCAGATCAAGCACCTGTCCGACCAGGAACTCGCGCACCGAAGCCCGGAAGTGGCGGCGTGGCAGTGTGCGTTGCATAAACGCCCGCACTGAAGTAACGATTACGGTACCCGTCCCTGCGGCAGAGTAAAGAGAGTGTATGGTCTGCAGGCGGCCTGCGATAACCTCCTCGCTCCAGGGTATCGCCTCATAGAACAGAGCCGGAGGCTCCGGGAAGCGCAGTACGAACTCCGGCGCGGGGGACCAGTCGCGCAGGGAATGAAACAAGGATCTGCTACGGTCTGCGGTCCCAACGACTACCAGGAGAGGACGCTGCAGGTCGCGGGCGAGCGCAGCCAGGAGAGGGGAACGGGCCGCGCGCAGCAGCCCCAATGGTGGCGGTGCGTCATTGCCAAGCAATTCCTCTCGCAGGGCGCGGTAAGGGGCCAGTCTCTCAAATAAGGCCAGCAACCCGGAGACATTCACGTTTCACGTCCCGCGTTGTAGCGACTCATCGCTATCTCAATGCCTTGCTGAAGCCAGGTCACGATGGCCTCGCATGCCAGCCGCAACGTATCATCCAACAGCAGTTCCTCATCTGCTGAGAAGTCTTGCAGTACATAGGCGGCCGGGTCCATCTGACCCGGGGGGCGACCTATACCTATACGCAGGCGGGGAAATTTTTGAGTCCCCAGATGCTCGATGATGGAACGCATCCCCCGGTGACCACCGCTTCCTCCTTCCGCCCGCAGGCGGATCGTACCTGGGGGCAGGTCCAGGTCGTCGTAGACAACCAGCAGCCGCGCCGGTTCAACGCGGTAGAAACGGGCCAGTGGCGCCACCGCCAGACCACTTTCGTTCATAAAAGTCTGCGGTTTGACAAGCACAACGTGCTGCTCCTGGATCACTCCCCGGGCTACAAGGGCTTTTTTCTGCCGTCTGTCAAAACTAATTTGATATGCTGCCCCCAGCCGCTCCACGCATCTGAAGCCAACGTTGTGCCTGTTGGCAACGTACTCAGGGCCAGGATTGCCCAGGCCAACGATCATATAATACACCACGCCCGACGACCTTTGTGCGGCTCTCTGCTATTTCCAGGGAGAGCTTAGATAGCGACGCAACAGCCAGCGCACAATGGCTTTAACAAGCAGGTAAAGCCCCCACATGGAGAACAGGAACAACGTGATCTTACCGCCATAGAAGAACGCCGCGCGCAGTTGGGCAAAGTCAATCGGGACATTGAGCCTGTCACCTCTTTCCTCCGAAGAGGAAGCTGACGCTTCGCCAGCAGGCGTTGCTGTTGGCGTGGGTGAGGGGAGCGGTGTGGAGGTCGGCGGTAACTCGATAGCGACCGGGGTGGGTGTCTCCAGGACCGGCGAGGGCAATGGCTCAGGTGTTGGCGGCTCCGGCGTGGGCGTCGGGGCAGCGAGCTGCGAGTTATCCACCGTCAGATTGTTAACGAAGAAGACATAGGGGCTGGATGGATCGTCAACGCCCCACACAGCCAGTGCCAGTGTGTACAGGCCGTTGGGCACGGTAGTGGTGTCCCACGTCCCCAGCACGCCGTTATCTACCTGCACCCCTTCGACGATAGCAAAGTCCACCCATTGGGAGTCGGCAACCGGTCGCGGTCCGGCAGCATAACGCACCTGGTACGAGCGCATATTTGGGTGGGTTGCGATACCCGTGACCTGAACCACGCCGCTGAGTATCATCCCCTCGGTCGGGTAGGTGATAACCGCTCGTGCCTGATAATTCGGTGCCGTAAGCGCGGGCGCCGCTATAGCCAGAGAAAGCAGTAACACTATGGCCAGCACAAATAAAGTTCTCTTCATACTCCGCACCAGACTATAAATTGTACTGACGGGTAG
>DAOTYA010000217.1:0-3403 GCA_034435075.1 Anaerolineae bacterium | reverse complement strand
GTGGCGCTATCAGCCCAATGGAGGTCATCCAGGCAGAGGAGCAGCGGGGAAGTGGTCAATCCCAGGACGAACTGACTGAGGGCTTCAAACAGACGGCCACGCGCCTCCTCCGGCTCCGCTGGCAGCAGCGGTGGCAGGTCGGGGTACAGGGTGCGCAGTTCGGGCAACAGCCGCGAGGCCTCCGCCAGCCAGATGGGTTGCAGGTCGCCCGTTACCGGTTGAAGGTTCAGCGCCAGGCGCAGAGCCTCCACCACCGGCTGGTAGGGCATCGTTTGCATGGCCGACTGAGCGGTGCCCACCAGGATCAGCGCCTGGTTCGAGAGGGATGTGGCAAAATCCTGCATCAGGCGCGACTTGCCGATGCCCGCTTCCCCCGAAATCAGCACCACCTCTCCGTGGCCCGCCCGGACGCGCGCATACGCCTGCTCCAGATGGTGCAGCGCCGCATCCCGCCCGACCAGCGGCACATCCAGGCCGGGCAGAGTCGTCCATGCGGGCGGCGCTGCATGGCGAGGCACCGGCTGGTGGGCCAGGACGGCCTGATAGATGGCCCGCGTCTCCGGCAGCGGGCTGACGCCCAGTTCCCGCTCCAGGACCACAGCGCAGCGTTCAAATTGACGCAGGGCCGCCCGGCGGTCGCCGACCGCGGCGTAGAACTGGATGAGGCGACGGTGCACATCTTCGGCCAGTTCGTCGGTCTCCAGATAGCGCCGGGCGCAGGCGATGGCCGGTTCGTAACCTCCGCAGGCTGCCCACCCCTCCATCAGCGCCGCCAGCGCTTCCAGGTAGAGGCATTCCCAGACGGAGCGCTCCTGATCGGCCCATGCCTCAAACTCCGGACTCCCGGGGAGAGAGAAGCCCGCCAGAAAGGGGCCGCGGTAGAGGTCTACCGCTTGCTGGAGAGATTCCGCCTCCTCCCGCGTCGGAAGAGAGGAGAGGCGCAGAGAGGAAGAGGGGAGAGCCGCGCACAACCTCTCAAAATCTTCCACATCCGACCAGGCAAAGCGAGGGTCCAGCCCGATGCAGTCCCCGGCGATGAGCAGAAGGTCCGGTTCCGGGAGAGCACGGCGGAGGTGAGTCAGCAGGTGGGTGAGATTGCGGCGGGCGGTGGATTCGGGAGTATCGGGCCAGAAGAGGAAGCAGAGTTGCTCGCGGGGGACGGGTTCTGGTCTGACGGCCAGACGGTAAAGCAGGGCGCGGGTCTGGCGGCGGGGGAGGGGCAGAGGCCGACCGCCCCACTCCACCCGGGGCGGCCCCAACATGTAGACCCACAAAGTGTCAGGCTCAGAGAAATATTCACTCCCAACCTGACCGGACATCCTGGGAATCCTTCCGCTGCACAACCCATACCCGATCATAATGCCAGAGTCCACTGAAGCCGCGATTAGCATGGCAAAACGGCCGGCAGGGCGAGGCACAGGTAGATAAACTCAGTGGAACAAACCAACAAACCTGCGAGGCCACAATTTATCGCTCTCCTCGTACCTCATCCGGCGCCCCGGAGCACGCAAGGCAAAAATAGCTGTATAATGTCATACGTTGTCTTTAGCACATAAAAATCAGCAGGGCCGGGAATTTGATCCAGTGGCCAGGATTTGGAATCCTCGCCACCGGCCAGCATAGCTCTCCCATCAGAAGTGAGGATGATGGATAAAGGATCGTCATTATCCGGGCCGCCCCAGGTGTATGACCAGAGGACCTCACCGGCACTGTTCAGCCTGATCAGCCAGAAATTGTCAAAGTTCATCTCCGGAGTCTGGTACACCTGGGAATAAGCTGCCACCGCATAGCCATCGTCAGGTGTCTGCACGATGTCAAAGGCACCGTCATAGCGTCCATAGCTGGTAAAGATTCTCGTCCACTCCACATCGGCGTTGGCATCCAATTTGATGATCCAGGTGTCTTCGCTGGGGAAATTCTCCTGCATACTGGTCGCGCCCACCATAATAGCGCCGCCATCGTGGGTGAGTTTGACCCTGGCAAACTTGTTCTTGGGCCCCTCGGTGAAGCTCTGGCTCTTGAGCACATTGCCTTCGGCATCGAGCACCAGGTAGGAGGTAAAGACCTGCGGCGTCAATATACTGCGGCAATCGGCCGTGCACGTATTGGCCGTGAGAATATAGCGATCCGATCCCCAGACAGTGAGCGAAGTGCCGCTGTCTTCTGCGCCCAGGTCGTAAGTCTTGCTCCAGAGGATCTCGCCGTTGGGATTCAGTTTGACCAGCCACACATCCCCTTTGCCATCCTGAACGCCGAACGATACGGTCCGACCGGTCATCAGGAAGTTGCCATCTGGGGTGGCGATTGTTTCCCCGGCCCATTCATCCTGACTGCCGCCGAATGTCTTTTCCCACACCACACTGCCATCGGGGGCGATTTCCAACAGCCAGGCCTGGTGAGCATTGGGAAACGCGTACTTACTGCCCGTAACCCAGTAGTGGTCCCCCTTGAGAATGACCGAGGTTACCAGATCGAAACCATTGTCGCCCACCTGGCGCGTCCAGAGCAGGTCGCCGCTGGCGTTGATTTTGATGATCCAGCCGTCGGAGTTGCACCATACCAGGCAGGGGGTGGGCTCCGTGACGCCGACGACCACCAGGTCGCCGTCGGGCGTTTCCACCACATCGGTCCCGAGATCCGCCCTCCCGTTGTTGTCGAACTGTTTTTCCAAGATGACCGGCGGAGGTGCCGGGATGAGGGTCTGATGGCTACTGAAAACCATCTCCAGGGCCTTCTTCTCGTCCGAATGGTTCCACGCACGGGATGGTAAGCCCACACGTCGCGTCCAAAGGGCACAGAGCAGCGCACAGCCTCCTACCAGAGCAATGACCGCGAGCAGCAAACTTCTCACCCGACCAGCGCTTTGCGCTACCAGAGCAACCAAGCCATCAGATACTTTTGTGCCCATCCCCACACCCCCAGCACGTCGGTCACCAGGCTGACAACATGGCCAATAGCTACCACTGCCAGCACCCCGGCCCACACTGTCCGGCCGCGCTTTGACACGCCCGGCACTAAGTACCTATCCGAAAAACGTAACCGACGCATCCCTATGCGTCGGTATAAGCGGCATAGGGATGCCGCTTGTACGGTTTTTCGGATAGGCTCTAAGGGCCTACCCGAAAAACGTAGCCGACGCATCCCTGTGCGTCGGTATAAGCTGGGCCTGCCATTGGAGTTCAAATTCTACCGGAGTCAGGTACCCCAAAGCAGAGTGGATACGCTTATGATTATACACATCCTCCAAGAATTGACCAATCTGTTGATAGGCATCGGTATAATCCGTGTATTCCGACAGGTCCACCTCCTCTTCTTTGATCGTGCGCACCAGCCGTTCTGCGTACCCATTTTGCCAGGCTTCACCCACCTCCGCCATACTGATGGCAACGCCGTGTGCCTGCAG
>DAOTYA010000216.1:0-17836 GCA_034435075.1 Anaerolineae bacterium | reverse complement strand
TCAGTTGTAGGGCAACTGCGAGCAGTTGCCCTACATTGTGGCCGGTCGTGCGGCGTCGGGCGTGGTCTGAAGACCGGCCCGAGCCAGCGGATGCAAAAATATGACGGGCACCCGTGCCGGGGGCGCATCCAGGATGATCGGCCGGTTGCCGGTATCCGGCGGGATAACCCGGCGCTTCAACTGCCGGATGATGGGGACGGCCATCGGTTCGCCCACGTTCAGCGTCCCCTGGGCGAACTCCACCCCGCCCATCCTCCCCGACGCAGGGGAGTCCCGCCCATCCCCGTTCGATAGTTCCCGTCACGTGCAACACCTCGTGGATCGCCTCTGTGGGGCAATTGAGCGTGCAACTCCCGCAGCCGTGGCACAGTTCGGGGAAAATGAGCACCTTTTCCCCGACGACGGCGATGGCGTGGTACTGGCATACCCCGGCGCAGCGCCCGCAGGTCGTGCATTTGCCGAAATCCACCTCCGGGATGAGCTGGCCCACCTGGCGGCGCTCCGCGATGGTGGGGCGCAGGAACAGCGCCGCGTTCGGCTCCTCCACGTCGCAGTCCAGGAAGAGCGGACGCTCCTCGGCCAGGCTGAGCGCCAGGCTGACCGCAACGGTCGTCTTACCCGTTCCGCCCTTGCCGCTTGCTACGGTGACGATCACGACAACTCCTATATCCTCATCCGCCTCGCCAACGACGGCGTGTCCGACGACCGCGCCCGGCGCCGCCTCCTCGTATTATTGTACACATCGGCAGCCCATTTGCAAGAGGCGACCTGCCCTTCGCCGATGGCCACGTCAGCCAGCGGCCCACCGCCCGGACCAGCGCCCCGGCGGCGCGGGTCAACAGCCCCATGCCGGCGACGACAACCGCCGCGCCTGCCGTCTCCGCCAATGGGCCGGGCCGGTAGGCGGTGGGGAGCGGCTGTGCCGGCGCCGGGATCAACTCGCCGTGAACCAGCGGCTGGATGGCGTCTGCCGGACAGACGCTCGCGCAGGCGCCGCAGCCGGCGCACAACGCCTCGTCAATGTGGGCCTTGCCGTCCGTCTAAGGTGTTGGCCCCGACGGGACAGGCCTCCACACACGCGCCGCAGCCGGTGCAGCAATGTGTATCAATCCACATCGTTTGTCTATCTGCCATCGTTCTTTCTCCTGCCGGAGCACGTCTGTATCACGACCACCATCTTTGCTCAGCGGAAAAAGGCCTGACCCAGCTTTCTCAAGGCAACTTCAACCAACACCAGTACTCTGTCTGGCAAAGTTGTGGATATATTACCCATGGCTATCGTTGACGGTGACGCGGGTGGCACCGCCATCTATGGCACCCTCGATGGCCGCGTTGACCTCGGCCGTCATCAACCTGCGGAAGCGCTCATACTCCCGATGCTCCTGGGAGGTATGATTTTCCAGCACCACCCCGGAAATTCCCTCCATATCCGCAGAGATCAGCACGTGCATTATTCCCTCCCTCTAACCCGGCACGATATGAGTTCCGGTCTCACCGCTCAATGCCCGGGCAATATTCTCGGGGCTGGTGATGATGGCTCTCAACCCGCCCGCTTCCAGGAACCACACAGCGGCCTGTATCTTGGGCAGCATACTTCCCTCAGCGAAGTGACCCTCTTCCATGTACTGCCTGGCCTCAGCCACCGTCATGATGTCAATCGCTCTCTGTTTGGGAGTGTTGAAATCAAGATAGACTTTCTCCACCGCTGTGGAGATGAGGAAAAGCGAGGCCCCTATGGAGCGGGCCAGGAGTGAAGAAGCGTAGTCTTTATCAATCACCGCAGCCACGCCCTGGAGGTCGCCTGCCTCATTGCGGATCACAGGAATGCCCCCGCCGCCGACAGCCACGGTGACAATGCCCGCATCGAGCAGCCTGCGTATTGCGTCCAGCTCGAGGATCTGCCGGGGGAGTGGGGAGGGGACGACCCGTCGCCATCCCCTGCCGGCATCCTCGACGACTGTCCACCCTTCCTTATTGGCGCGTTCCCGTGCTTCCGCCTCATCCATAAAGCCACCGATAGGCTTGGTGGGCCTCTGGAAAGCGGGGTCGTCCCTGTCCACCAGCACCTGTGTGACGACTGTAGCGGCCGTCTTTTTCATAACACGTCTTCTGAACTCGTTCTGGAGATGTTGCTGGAGATGATAGCCGATAGCTCCTTGAGTGTCGGCGCCGCAGGAGTCCAGGGGCACCTCGTGCATGCCGGCCACTTTGGCTGCGATCTCCGAACGACGCAGGATGAAGCCGACTTGAGGGCCATTACCGTGCGTGATGGCGACTTCCCAGCCCTGCTCGACCATATCGGCTATGTAGTGACAGGTCTCTCCGGCGGCCCGATACTGATCCTGCACCGTCTGGTGCCACCTGTCTTTGATCAGGGAGTTGCCGCCAATGGCGACGACGGCGAGTTTTCCGGTGCTCATTTTTACGGCCTCACAGGTTGCCCATCGTGAGGGCCAGGATGGCTTTCTGGACATGCAGCCTGTTTTCGGCAACGTCGTAGATGACGGAGCGCGGGCCGGATGCCACCTCGTCGGTCACCTCACTGCCCCGGTCCACAGGCATCGGGTGGGTGAAGATGGCATTATCGGTGCGCGCCATACGCTCAGCGGTCGTCGTCCATCCCGGATAAGTCAACGCCTTTTTTATCTCTGCCTGCTTCTGAAACTCGCCATTTTGATAAGCCTGGGGACTGACCCAGTTGCGGGAGTAAACGACATGCGCCCCTTCGTAGCCGCTATCAGGGTCGTGGATGATCTCGAAGTGGGAACCGTTGGCTGCACAGCTCTCCTTTGTCCACGCGATCACTTGAGGATCGAGATCATATCCCTCCGGATAAGCCAGGGTGATATGCATACCGAAGCGTGACGCAATGAGCAGAGCCTCCTGCACCGAGCACCACGAGCGCGCGAGTGCACCGGAACCCCAGGTGAGCAGTAATTTCTTTCCCCGCAGCGCTGCATAATCAGGGCGGGCGGGGCCCTGGCCGTACCATTCGGCCCAGCCCATCACATCCGCCAGCCCCTGGCATGGGTGAAAACGGTCGTCAGCCATGTTGATGATGGGCACATCTGCCCAGTAGGCGTATTCGAGCAATAATTCGTCGCCGGCTCCATAGTAGGGCACCTGGTCCTCAAGAATGCGGATACCTATGCCGGCAGCATAGCGTGACATCACTCTGGCAGCATCCTCCACCGTCTCGCCAGCAGAAGTAGCGGTCTTGAGGCGCATGGCCCGGGGCTCCAGGTACTGGGCATGGCCGCCAAGCTCCGTGGCGGCGCACTCAAAGGACTGGCGGGTGCGCACCGATGGATTGTAGAAGAACATGAAGAACGTCTTGTGTTTAAGGATGCCTGCCCAGCGCCCGGAGAAGCGCTCACGCTTCATCCTGGCGGCCAGTTCCAGCGTGGCCATGATCTCGTCAAATGACCAGTGCCGGGTGGTGATTAGATCGCGTCCGTACAGGTCCATTGTCCCCTCCGTCAGCGCATTACCAGAGCCATCACAGCCTTCTGCACGTGGAGCCGGTTTTCGGCCTGATCGTAGACTACGGAGCGCCAGCCTGTCGGCGGATCGGTGTTATCTATCACTTCATCCTCGACCTCCCACCCACGATCGGCGGGCAAACAGTGCATATAGATGGCGTTCTTGTCGGCCAGGGCCATGTATTCCCGGGTGGCCTTCCAGCTCTTGTAGCGGTCGAAAACCTCCTGTGCCAGCTTAGGATCGTCCACACCCACCGGGGGCTTGAACATCTGCACCGGCGCCCAGGCTTTGGGATAGAGCACGTGTGCCCCTCTGGCAGCCTCCTCGAAGTCGTGAGTAACAGTGAAAGAGGAACCATTCATAGCAGCGTGTTTACGGCACACTTCAAGCACCTCCGGGTCCAGCTCCATCTCCGGCGGATGGGCCAACACAGTGTCGCAGCCCATCATTGTCGCAGCGATGATAGCGCTCTGGGGAACGGCGCGCGGCTTGTGGACACTGGGCGAGTAGGCCCAGGACATAACGAACCTGGTGCCCTTAAAGGTGCCGAACTTCTCTTTAACCGTCAGGATGTCGGCCAGCGCCTGGAAGGGATGGTACTTGTCGCACTCCATGTTCAACACCGGGATGTCCGCCCAGTAAGCAAAGTTGCGGATCAATTCATTGGCTCCGCCGTAGACCCAATCTACCGGATCGCCGTAGCAGCGGATCGCAATGCCGTGTCCCATGCGCGAGAGCACCCGCGCCACGTCTGAGACGCGCTCTGTAGAATAGGCGACCTCCCTGCCGGGCAAGGCCGGGGTATAAATCTTGCCCGGATCAAGGAAATGGGCGTGTCCGCCCAACTGAGTCATGCCGGCCTCGAAGGAGTTCCTGGTGCGCAGGGACTGGTTGTAGAATATCATGAACAGCGTTTTGCCTCTCAGGAGGTGATCGTGCGGCTCGCCCAGGGCAAACCGTCGTTTCAGATCGAGGGCTACATCCAGGATTGTTTCGACCTCTTCTTTGCTCCACTCGAGCAGGGTGATGAAATCGCGGCCACGGAAGCTTTCGGTTTTCATTCTGATACCTCCCCAAAAGTGATACTCCGGAGTCGAGCCTCCAGGCAAAAAATCAGGCTGAAGCCTCTACCTCGGCACCCGGTGAAACACAGTAAATATTCAGGCCGATTGGAAGCGCCCTCTTCGGGCGCTTAGTGCCTATCCGAAAAACGTAACCGACGCATCCCTATGCGTCGGTATAAGCGGCATAGGGATGCCGCTTGTACGGTTTTTCGGATAGGCTCTTAGCACCGGTTGGAACGATCCACCGGATCGCCCCCCCGCCGACACTGTCAGGTGGTGCAGCAAGGAAGGACCGAGGCCTGCGCAAGGAAGGCCGATTTCCAATCGCGCACGGCGGCAGGCAGCCGGGCAGGTAATTACCTTTGAACGCATGAGAGCAAAAGTGACACGTGGGGCAGACTTTTAGCCTGCCAGCAGCCTGGAAAGGCCGCTCCACGTGCGGTTTTTGCCACAATGCCTTTGAACAACGGTTGGCGTTATTACCGGGTCTCGGACAGGGATGCTGCTGCCGTTGGGAGTGTGTCGAGCGTCCTGCCATGCAGGGCGCGACGCATTGCCTCCCGGTCATCCCAGGGGTACTCGGTCGTGCCGAAACACATGCTCTGCTCGTGCCCCTTGCCGCACGCGATGACCACATCACCCCGATGCGCCATCGAGCAGGCCAACATGAGTGCCGCGCCCCGGTCAGGTACACGCCACAGGTTTATGCCCTCGCGCTTGCCTGCAGCCTGGGCTGCGGCGGCGATCTCGGCCATGATCGCCTCCAGACTTTCGGTACGGGGGTCCTCGGCAGTGATGATAACTATGTCAGCGAGCTGGCCGGCGACCTGCCCCATCAGTGCCCGCTTCGCTCTGTCACGCAGCCCGGCACTGCCGAAGACGACGATCACCCTCCCGCCCTCGCCGGTCATCATGCGCACTGTCTCGAGTGCCTGTTTCAGCGCATTGGGGGTGTGGGCGAAATCCACGATTGCCAGGAATTCCTGTCCCTCATCAATGCGCTCCATCCGCCCTGGCACACCACGCATGGCGGCTGTGCCCGTGGCAATGGCTTCCAGGGACAGACCCAAAGCCACGCCGACGCTTGCCGCCGCGAGCACGTTGCTGATGTTATAGGTACCTGCCAGCGTGGTGATCACCGGGATGGTGCCACAAGGTGTGCACAGGGCAAAGGAGGTGTGTGTGGGTGCGAAGCTGATGTTACAGGCCTTCACATCTGCATCAGCGGAATGGATGGCGTATGAGATGTGCAGATCAGCAGGATATCTGGAGAGGTACACATAGGAGTCATCGTCTCGATTGAGCACCGCGATCTTGGGCACCCCTGGCTTGCGGTGGGAGCGGCTCAGTTCTCTGAAGAGTCGAGCTTTTGACTGCCGGTAAGCCTCAATCGAGCCATGGAAATCCAGATGTTCGTGAGTGATGTTTGTCACCACGGCGATATCGAAGTCGCAGCCAGCGACGCGGTGTTGCGCCAGTCCATGGGAGGTTACCTCCAGCACGGCGTGGGTGGCCCCGGATTTTACCATCATGTCCAGGTAACTCTGAATCTCTGGGGGATCGGGGGTGGTGGTATGGAGGCCTGTGTCCAGCTCCTGCCCGCCGATAATGGCACTGACGGTGCTGACCATGCCAGCATTCAGGCCTGCCGCAAGCAGGATATGGAATATGAGGTTCACAGTAGTGGTCTTGCCGTCGGTGCCGGTGACGCCGACGATGGTCATTCTACGGGAGGGGAAATCGTGCCAGGCAGCACAAAGCCATCCCCACGCCTCACGTGCATCAGGGACGCGCGCGTAGGTAAATGTAGCGGGAGGCACAGCCAGATCACTGGCAGGCAGTTCGCCGATAACGGCCACGGCCCCATTTCTCAGCGCTTCCGGGATGAAGCGGTGGCCATCCACGTTTACCCCTGGGATAGCCACAAAGAGGTTGCCAGACTTCACCATACGCGAATCGGCGGCAATGCCGCTTATCTCGACATCGCCGCCGATCACCTCCTGCACCATGGGCAGAGCAGCCAGCAACCGGGTGAGCCTCACCGGTGGGGACGATCCAGCCATAAACGCCTGCATGCTGACGGTTGTCTACGTCAACGCCTGGTGCAGCCGCTCCAATTGCCCGGCCACACTGCCGTCTATGATACGGTCGCCAACGCGCACGACCAGTCCACCAAGAATGCGTGGATCGACGGAAAATAAGGGCATAACGTCGCGTCCCAGACGAGCGGAGAGGTCACGCCTGATGGTTCCCTGCTGAGCCTCGGTCAGCGGGATGGCACTGGTGACCGTGATCGTGGTGGTGGGAGGAAGGCCGTGTATAGCTTCCTCGGGCACTACCTCAACACGCCCTTCGCGTATTCCGCTGAAGAAAGACTCGACCAATGCCTGCTGCCGCCGCTCATCCAGCGCCTCTCCGACAATACGCTGCGCGGCAGCAATAGCCAGAGCAGCGATCTGGCCGCGCATCTCGCCCAGCAGCCGGTTGCGCTCCTCTTCGGCAGCCTGACGTGCCTGGTCGAGCAGCCTTTCCGTTTCCAGGCGGGCTTCCTCCCGTGCCTGCTCAACCAGCCCTCTGGCCTGTTCCCGCGCTTCAGCGACGATCCGGTCGGCTTCCGCACGCGCTTCCTCGAG
This sequence comes from Anaerolineae bacterium, assembly GCA_034435075.1. GTDB lineage: Bacteria > Chloroflexota > Anaerolineae > B4-G1 > B4-G1 > JAOAAG01. The sequence goes on along the minus strand of DAOTYA010000216.1, from coordinate 10,656 downwards.
CACACGCTGCCGCTCGGCATCAATACCAGCGCGGGCCGCAGCAAGCACCTCGGCATCGGCCTTCTCCTTTTCGAGCATCTGGCGGCGTTCCTCTAAACGCTGTGTCAGGGGCTTCCAGAGCACCACTCTCAACAACACGAAGAGGAGGAGGAAATTGACGATCTGGGATAACAAAAATACCCAGTTGACGCCCAGTTTTGCCAGAGCATCCACAGGTATAACTCCTTAATCTGTCGTTGTAGACATCACTTCACGAACTTGATTGCCAGCGCCACGACCAGCACATAAATGGCGATAGCCTCTGCCAGCGCTGCAACCAGAATCATAGTGGTCAGGATACCCCCACTTGCCTCGGGATTACGCCCGATGGCTTCCATCGCTTTACTCCCGATCCAGCCGATAGAAAAAGCGGGGAAGATCACCCCCAGTGTGATGGCAAAGGCAGCCGCCGCCTGTGTCACAGCTTCATATCCTTCAGGCCACATAAGTAAACCTCCTAGATCAGAATTAAGGATTTCTGGGAACTATTCAGGGCCGATTGAAATCATCCTCTTAAGGCGCTTCGCGCCAGGTGTCGGCCTGCGCCGACACCGCCCGGCGGTGCAGTAAGGAACAGTTCGGCGAAGGCCGAACAATGGCCTGCAGCCCCAAAGGGTGTACGGGCAAAGCGCGCCTCGCCCCTACATTTACCACTGAATAGTTATGATTTCTGAATGGTGGATCAATGGTGCTGTGCTTCTTCATGGTGAGACGTCGTCGCGATGGAGAAGAAGACCAGCGTGAGCATCGAGAATATTATTCCCTGGAGCAGCCCAACAAACAGCTCCAGTCCCAGGAAGATGACGGGAAACACAAAAGTGAACAGATAGCTGACCACAAAAAGCAACACCTCGCCGGCGAAGATGTTGCCAAAGAGACGGAAAGAGAAGGGCAGGACTTTCAGGGCCTCAAGCACAGCTTCCAGTAGACCGACGATACCGTTGACAAGAGCCTCCACACCACGTGCGAACTTCGATATCAACCTCTGCACCAGACCCTGGGTGGCGGGGTCTGGTTTGGGCGAAGTGGCTCTGAAATTAAGGTATCTCCTCCAGTAATGCTTACCGGACACGCGCACCCCGAAATACTGGGCAGCAGCGACCGAGATGATGGCCAGAGCCAGGGTGGTACTGAGATGAGCATTAGCCGAGCGGAAGAACGGCACCAGCACCTCATGCCCCTCTTCGTGAGCCGCTTCCCCCGCCCCTTCGGCATGGTGGGTCACCCACACCCCTATAGAGCTGAAGCCGGGCAAAATACCGCACCAGTTGGAAAGGGCGATGAACAGAAAAAAGGTTGCTACCAGTGGGAAAAACATGCGGGCCTTCTCGCCGACTGCACCCTCCATAAACCGCAGCATCCCTTCACCTATGGCTTCAACGGCTACTACCAGGCGAGAAGTGGAGCCTTTCCTGCGCAGCGCGCGGCGGTAGGAGAGGCCGAGCAGTATCAACAGTAGCATCGTCAGCCAGGTAGCCGGCAGTGTGTTGGGGATATGATTGCCAAACAGGGGAAGCGAGAAGGGGAGAGGAATCTCCTCGGCCGCCAGCGAAATCTCTGGCATCATAGCCTTTTTATTGACCACTCCTCCCAGGAACACACCGACTGCACATAAGGCCATGGACGCAAAAAGAGTGAGCGTCAGAACAAGGCAGCCTGTTCTCGAAAACCTGATCTTCATAGCGGTCTCCGTTATTGCTTAGAGCCTATCCGAAAAACCGTACAAGCGGCATCCCTATGCTGTTTATACCGACGCATAGGGATGCGTCGGTTACGTTTTCCGGACAGGCACTTAATCTTTGTTACCGATCCGTCGCTTCACGGCTGCGACAACCCACCGGTACAGCATGATCGGCCCGATGATGCCGCCGATGGCAGTCAGCGCCAGGGAGATGAAAGGCAACGTCCCGAAGTATCTATCCAGGATAAACCCCGCCGTTATACCAATCAGCACAGGCGCAGCGATAAGCAATCCGCCCCGTGCAGCCATCGAAAGTGCCCACAACAGATCTCCCCACCTGACATTCTTCATCGCCCCCCCTCTCAGCTCAGACAACAGCCACGCGCCGGTCGCCCAATGCAGCCTGCGGCCTTAGTGCCTATCCGAAAAACGTAACCGACGCATCCCTATGCGTCGGTATAAGCGGCATAGGGATGCCGCTTGTACGGTTTTTCGGATAGGCTCTTACTCAGAAAAATACCTTTGCTGCCGCATCCAGCAGTGGCAGCAGGAGATTGGGGAAAACGCCCAGCACAAAAATACCTGCCACCGCAATACAAAGCGACACTCCCAGAGCCGGCGAGATGGTCACATGATCCTCTACTTTGGGAGGGTCAAGGTACATGGCGCGCATAATCTTCCAGTAATAGGAGACGGAGATAACGCTGTTGAGCACTCCTATCACCGCCAGCGCCAGCAGCCCCTCCTCGATGGCAGACGAGAAAAGCAACAGCTTGCCGACAAATCCTCCTGTCAAGGGGATGCCTATCAGTGAAAGCAAACAGATAATCAGCGCCAGTGCCAGTGCCGGAGCGCGTTTATGGAGGCCAGCGTAGTCCTCGATCTCGTCGGAGCCGGTCTGGTTGGAGAAGGCGATCACCGAAGCGAACGCTCCCAGATTGGTGAACGCATAGGCGGCCAGGTACATAAGCACCGCAACGATCCCCTGGGTAGACGCCACCACCACGCCGATCAGGACGTAGCCAGCATGGGCGATGCTCGAATAGGCCAGCAGCCTCTTTATGTTAGACTGCCACAGTGCCACCAGATTGCCGAAAGTCATTGTGAGGATGGAAATGGCCATCAATGCCACACGCCAGTTTCCGGCCAGTTCCACCATGCCGTGTGGAGGAAAGGCCACCAGCAACACCCGGATGATTACCGCGAATCCGGCGACTTTCGGCCCGACTGAGATGAAAGCCGTGACGGGAGTCGGCGCCCCTTCATAAGCATCGGGCGCCCACTGGTGAAAGGGAAAGGCCGCTATCTTGAAGGCGAAGCCGGCTATCACGAAGGCCAGTGCCGGCAGGAGCAGGCGTTGCAAACTCTCACCGGTTTTCTGCAGTACGGTGGCGATCTCGGCCAGGTCAACGGAGCCGCTCAGCCCGTAAATCCACGACAGGCCATAGAGCATCACGGCGGAGATAGCCGCTCCGTACAGGAAGTACTTGAGACCTGCCTCGGCTGAACGGGGGTCGTCGCGCAGGTAACCGGTCAGCACATACGAGGTGATGCTCAGGAAATCAAAGGCCAGGAAGATCAGCACCAGGTTTGTCGCGCCACCCAGCAGGCAGATCGGTATGACGCAGAAGAGCAAGAGGGCATAGAATTCGCCCTGGTGCAGGGCGCAGTGCTTTTTGATGTAGACCTCTGAGAGAAGCACCACCAGTCCGACTGCTACCAGTGCCACCATTTTCACCATCAGAGAGAAGGCATCGCAGGAGAGGACGGCGAGCACCTTGGTATTGCAGCCCCAAAGTGTGATCGCAGCGATAAACGCGGCCGCCAGTCCTCCCAGCGCCAGATAAGGCAGCCAGCGCTTTTCTTCCCTCTGCGGATGGATGGCATCCAATCCCAAAATCAACAGGCCTGTCACCAGCAAGACTAACTCCGGCGAGAGTGCCCACACCGTCTGGCCTGGCGTGAGAGCTGAGTATGCAAAGTTCATCGTTCGCGCCTCACTTTTGCACTAAGAGCCTATCCGGAAATCGTCACCGACGCATCCCTATGCATCGGTATAGGGATGCCGCCTGTACGGTTTTTCGGATAGGTTCTAAGGAAGATTCTGCAGAATGGTCGTGATCGCGGCATTAAAGGAGTCCAGCAATGGGGCAGGGTAAAAGCCCAGGAAGACCATGATCAGGACCAGTGGCCACATGGTCACCTTCTCCCACCACTCCATATCGGTCAGTTTGCCCCACCGTTCCTTGTTAAGCTCACCAAGGAAAACGTGCTGGACAATTTTCCACAGGATGTAGGCAGCGGTGAAGACGACCCCCAACACGCCGATGAATGCAGCCAGCGGGATGAAGTTAACTGTGCCTCGGAAGACGAAGAACTCGCTCCAGAAACCGGCCAGTCCCGGCAGCCCCAGGGAGGCGAAGCCTGTGACCATCATAATGCCGTAATAGTACGGAATCTGGCTGGCCAGCCCGCCGAAAGCCTTAAGGTCACGGGTATGCGCCCGCTCATAGATGATACCGACCAGGAAAAACAGCCCGCCGGTGATGATGCCGTGCGCGAACATCTGGAAGGCCGCGCCGTTGATCGCCGAAGCGGCAGCGTTGAAATCGGTGCCGTCCAGGCGGTTGAGGCCATAAGCAGCCGCCGCGGCACACAGACCCAGCGTCACATATCCCATATGCGCCACCGACGAGTACGCGATCAGTCGCTTGAGGTCCCACTGCGCCATGCAGACGAGCGCGCCGTAGACAATGCTCGCAATCGCCATGATGGGAATGATGGGGCGCTCCAGCACAAAATACTGGAACGGCTCCGGGAACATCGGGAGTACGATCCTGATGATGCCGTACGCCCCCAGCTTCAGCAGGATTCCGGCCAGGATGACGCTACCTGCGGTCGGCGCTTCAGTGTGGGCATCCGGCAACCAGGTATGGAATGGGAAGGCGGGCACCTTGATCGCGAAAGCGACGAAGAAGGCCCAGAAGGCCACGTTCGCCCAGATGGTGCCCCGGAACGGCTGTGCCGCGGCCGCCTCCAGTATGTTGAAGGTATGCGGCTGGGTCTGAAAATAGACGCCGATAATCGCCAGCAGCATCGCCACGCTGCCTGCCATCGTGTACAGGAAGAACTTGAGCGCTGCGTACAGGCGATTCTTGCCGCCCCAAACGCCGATCAGCAGGAACATCGGCACCAGCTCGATCTCCCAGAAGATGTAGTACAGCACCAGGTCCAGGGAGAGGAATACCCCCAACATACTCCACTCCAACACCAGGAACAAAAAGTAATATTCCTTAACCCGTTCCTCGATAGTGCGGGCGGAGTAGAAGAGCGAAAGGGTGGTCAACAGAGCGGTCAACCAGACCATCGGCGCGCTGAGACCATCCACGCCCAGGTAGTAATGGATATTGAAGGCGGGAATCCAGGGGTAATCCTCCTCGTACTGCATGGTGCCCGGGCCGGCACGCATCACTCCCACCCATATTATGGTGGCGAGAATCAGAGAAATGAAGGCAAACGCGGTCCCCAGGCGTCGGATCGTTTTGACATCCTCGCGGGGAACAACCAGAACAAGCAGCGCGCCCACCAGTGGGGCAAACAGGGTGACACTCAGGATCGGAAAAGTCATTGCCAGCTCTCCTCAGTCAGTTTTGTGGGTGTCAGTTCTGCAAGATTGTAGTATGAAGTATAGCGCCAGCAGCACTACCAGCGCCAGCAATCCCCAAAGCAACGGTTGCAACAGATGGGCAGGCAGGAAGAGCGTGATGAAGAGCGCTGCCACCAGCACTATGGCTGTAATAGCAGCCACCATCAGGTAGAACTGCACCTTGCCGCTCTGGATGGGACGCAGTATCTCCCGGCCGATGAATTTGATCACCTCACCGATGCCGTTGACAATGCCGTCCACAATGCGCAGGTCGAAAATGTCAAGTCCAACCGAGAGCAGCCGCCCCAGGTTGCCGGCCAGGTTAACCAGCCCATCTACCAGATGCACATCAAGCCAGTTGGAGACGGCAGAGAGAAGTCTGCCTGCCCGGGCAAAGGTGATGACGATGCCGTCTACCACGCCATGCCGGCCTGGTCTCTGACCGTAGTCAAACCAATCAAACAATTCTGCCAGCCTGAGAGATGCCCACACGAAGGTGTGTTGATACAGCCAGTCAAAGTAGAAGCGCTGCTCCATTGCCCTGTAGAGCCAGCCGAGATAAATTTTGCGCATGGCTGCCTCCAGACGATCCATCTCGCCAGCTTTGAGCGGCTTCAGCCCGTAGACGAGATAACCCAGGAGCAGGCCGGTCAGCCCGAAGGCCGTCCCGATAAGCATGGGCGCCCAGTCGAAGCCGTGCACTGCTTCGGACATGTGGCCGGCGACCCGCAGAGAATGCTCTCCCCCATGCGCAGCTGACTCCAGGGTGGAGCCGACGAAGTGGTGGAACCAGTTGATGTACTTTACCCCCAAAGCATGGGGCAGGTCGAGGTTGAATATGTTGTCGGGGATGCCGATCCAGCCCAGACACACGGCAAACACGGCCAGGATCAGCAGCGGGGTGGTCATGGATTTGACGCTTTCTGGGGCGTGTCTGGCGGCTTCGGTGCGCGGTTCACCGGCGAAGGTCAGACACAACTGACGCGCCGTGTAAAATGCGGTCAATCCGGCAGCTACGGCCAGCACCCAGAATACGAGCTGATTGCCACTCCAGGCCTGTGCCAGAATCTCATCCTTCGACCAGAAGCCCGCAGTCACGATGGGGAAACCGGCCAGCGCCAGCCCGCCGATGAGAAACGCCAGGAAGGTGCGGGGCATCCGCTTCCCCAGGCCGCCCATATTCATCATGTCATTTGGATTGAACCATGCTTCCTTGTGGGCCTGCCCGTGCTCATGATCATGGCCATGGTGAGCATGTTCGTGAACGTGGTGGTGGCCGTGTTCCACCCCGTGGATAACTGAGCCTGAGCTGAGAAACAAGAGCGCTTTGAAGAAAGCGTGAGTGATCAGATGAAATGCCCCAGCCACATATGCCCCGATGCCCAGAGCCGCAATCATGTACCCTAACTGGCTGATGGTGGAGAAGGCGAGCACGCCTTTGACGTCATCCTGCGCCACTGCCATGACCGAGGCGAAAATGGCCGTGAAGGCGCCGATCAAAGCCACAAATGGGACGCCACCGAGTGCCAGCGCAGACGGGTCGGCTACCTGGAGCAGGGGGAAGGTACGCACCACCAGGAAGACCCCTGCGGACACCATCGTCGCGGCGTGAATGAGGGCGGAGACCGGCGTGGGACCTTCCATCGCGTCGGGCAGCCAGACGTGAAGTGGGAATTGTGCGCTCTTACCCACCGTCCCGCCGAAGAGCAGCAACGCGATAACGGTTGCCATGCTCGTGCCCAGGAACGGCGTATGCGCCAGATGTTCCAGCGTCTGGGGGTTGAATATGTCGCGGTAGGAAAGCGAGCCGACCTCGGCATAGAGTATTGCCAGTCCCAGCATAAAGAACAGGTCGCCGATCTTGGTCACGATGAACGCTTTCAGCCCGGCCTGCCGGGGGGTGATCTTCCTGGGGTCGGGGTAATTCTTCTCGTACCAGAAGCCGATAAGCAGGTACGAACAGGTTCCCATAATCTCCCAGAAGATAAAGAAAGTGAGCAGGTTGTTGAAGACAACCATGCCCAACATGCCGGTGGCGAAGAGGGAGATGTAGGCAAAAAAGCGGCTGTAGCGCGGGTCCACCTGAGGCGTGCCAAAATTCATGTAACCTACGCTATAAATGAAGATCATCAGGCAGACCAGAGGTACCATAAACAGCATGATAGCAGTGGCCGGGTCAATGTAGATGCCCAGGCCAAAGCGTTCATGGCCGGCGGAAAGCCAGTGGATGAGGGGCGATTCGTATGCCAGTGTACCTTCGCGCGCCCAGAGCCACACTGCTCTGGGGAATACACAGAACAGGGAGATAGCGCAGGCGATGGCAATGCCCCCAATGGCCAGACCGTGACTCAGTTTGCGGTTATGATAGACACCCAAAGGGATGGCCACAAAGGCCAGGAAGGGAAAGAGAGGGATAAGCCAGGCCAGATTGAGCAGGAAATCGGATTGAGTGTGCATGGACAGATTAACCCTTCAGCAGATCTATCTCCTCCAGGACGACTGTGCGGCGTGTGCGCCATATCGTCAGTACCAGTGCCAGTCCTACTGCAGCCTCGGCTGCCGCGACAACATAGACGAACAGCGCGAACGCCTGCCCGATCCCGCCGGTCGGTCCATGGTAGCGCCAGAAAGTGACCAGGTTAATGTTCACAGCGTTCAACATCAACTCGATGCACATCAAAACGGCGATGGCATTCCGCCGCGTGAGCACGCCATACAATCCGATGCAGAAAAGCACCGCTGCCACGATCAGGTACCACGAAATAGGAACCATGCCCTTTCGTACCTCCTCAGCGATTTCGATTATCTTTCCCTTGCCACGGTCACTGCGCCGATCAGCGCTACCAGTAACAGTACCGATGCCACCTCAAAAGGCAACGCCAGCCCCTGTGCATCCACCAATGTGCGGCCCAAAATGGAAATGGTGTTTTGAGGCACCGGCCCGACAGGCGCTTCTCTGTCCAGGCTCATAGCCATCCATACCAGCATGGCGCACAGAAGGATGGCCACTGGTGCAGCCCATTTCCACTGGCTGATCACTCCTGGGATGTCAGGGTTCATGAGGTCTCGGGTCAGCATGATGGCAAACACGATCAGGATAGCTATACCACCAATGTAAATGATGAGCTGCACTGCTGCCAGGAAGGGAGCCTCCAGGAGAACATACAATCCTGCCACTCCAAAAAAGGACAGGATCATAAAAAGGGCTGCGTGGAACACGTTGCGCCGCAGCACTACCATAAGCGCACCGCCTAATGTGATCGTGGCAAAAATGATGAAAAGGATTTGTTGCAGAGTCATAGTCCGCTACTTGTGCACCGCAATCGGGCGACAGGATTGACAGCGCACCTCTCCTTTCTACACAGCTAAAGCCCAGCCGTCGCCCATGGCCGGGATGAGAATCAAGAGCCGGGTGAGCGGTTGTTGCAATAGTCAGGCCGTCCGGGCCTGTGCCTGGCGTCGGCGCTCCGAGCGCCTGGCTACAGCAAGAATAAGAAACACCGCCAGCGCCAGCATAACGTTGGCCAGCAAAAACCATCCTGCTCGTGCCCATGGTCCGCTGCCCGGTGGGATCGCCTTGCCGACCAGCGATAGCACACAGATATTCACCATCGCGAGCGGCGTCAGGAATTTCCAGTTGAAGGCCAGAATCTGGTCAATCCGCAGCCGGGGCAGTGAATATTGACAGAGCTGGATGATGAGCATAGCGATGAAGACCTTGATCACCAGCCACACGGTGCTCAATACGGGCACCTGATCCACGAATGGGCCGCGCCAGCCCCCCAGGAACAGTGTGGCGAAAAGAACCGAGATCATCAACTGATTCATAAATTCGGCCAGATAGAACATGCCGAACTTCATACCGCTGTACTCGATGAAGTAACCGGCCACGATCTCCGAGTCGGCCTCGACCAGGTCAAAGGGTCTGCGTCCCAGCTCTGAGAGCACGGAGCACAGGAAAATCAGCGCTGTCAGGGGGAGTGCCACCAGGAAACAGACGTCCTGTGCGCGGGTTATCTCCTGCAGGGAAAAGGAGCCGGTGACCATCACGATGGCCATGATCGCCAGGACCTGGGGTATCTCATAGCTGATAAGGGTGGCGATGCCGCGCAGGGCCGCGACGAGCGCGTACTTGTTGTTGGAGGACCAGCCGGCCATCAGCACTGCCACCATGCTGCCTGAGCCGAGAGCGAGGATATAGAAAACCCCGATGTTCAGGTCACTCCCAATGATCCCCCTGCCCAGAGGGATTACGGCCCATACCAGCACGGCAACGGCCATGATCAGCATAGGGGCGATGTTGAATACCCAACGATCGGCGTGCTCTGGCAGCACATCTTCTTTGGTAAACATTTTTATGGCGTCAGCCGGCACCTGGAGCAGGCCGTACGGGCCGCCGTATGCTCCGGAGTTGTTGGGGCCAAGCCGGTCCCCGATGCGGGCGACGATCTTGCGCTCATACCAGATCAGGAAAAACATCGCCGCGAGTGGCACGGTGCCGAGTACCAGAGCGCCGACGCCCAGAGTGATCACCCGTACCCAGACCTCGGGCAGGCCGGTGCTCGCAATCAAGCCATAAAACCAGTGGCCGATGTTGACAAACAAATCCCTGACAAAAGCGATAAATCCCATGGGCCAACTCCGAATCTACATCCACTCCAGCGCTCGTTTGCGCCAGAGATAAAGCAGCCCTGCCAGGAGGATCACGATGAAGATGATCGCTTCGATCACCGCGTACAGTTCGAGGGCGTTGTATATCAATGCCCACGGCAGCAGAAACACGGCTTCCACGTCGAAAAGGACAAAAGCAATGGCGAAGGTGTAGTACTGGGCTTTGAACTGGACCCAGGTCTTGCCGTAGGTCTGCATGCCGCATTCGTAGATCTCGGACTTACGGGGATTCGGTTTTTTGGGGCGGAAGAGCCAGGCCAATGCCGGCGGAGCGATACCGAAGGTAATGGCGACAAGCAGGAAACAGCCGATGAAAGCGAACTGGTTCAGCAATGTTATCCTCCGGTGTAAGTATTGGTTGAAGGCAGCGGGCTCAGGTGGCACTCTCCAAGGGATGTTGTGCAACACATATGCCTCTTGCCCCCTGAGCTGCTCGGAGAACGGTTGTCAACCGGCCTATAGTTTATCACATTTGACCAGCTAAGTCAAGGCTCGGTTACTGGACGGGTGTCCGTCATATTTTTGCATCCGCTGGCTCGGGCCGGTCTTCAGACCACGCCCGACGCCGCACGACCGGCCACAATGTAGGGCAACTGCTCGCAGTTGCCCTACAACTGAC
>DAOTYA010000215.1:0-9573 GCA_034435075.1 Anaerolineae bacterium | reverse complement strand
CTCCTGCTCCTGTGGCTGTCCTGCCTGTCGAGAAAGAAAGGGTGACCCAGCCCAGGCAACCCTGGCGGCCACCTCCAGACCATCCATGGCGCAAATACCCGGCCTGTACCCCAAGTCGAAGTCATCCTCGCCCCGCTATGGATGCAAAAATATGACGGACACCCTAAATCATCCACAGGTGGCTTTCATCGCCGGGCAGCGGTGTCACCCGCATTAACTCGACTGTTGCGTCGCTGTGATGTATCTCAACCAGAACCGCTGTCCTGTCCCTCCCGTCGGAGTACCCGGCCGTAATGCGGGCGGCAAGCTCGATCTCATCGCGTGTCGGTTCACCTGGCACCAGCGTTGTGGGGCCAGGACACTCTATTGTGGTCAGGAGTACTCCCTGGACCCCGCAGTGCTTCAAATACTCGTTTTCACCCTCGTGCCGTCCGATGACCACTCTGCGCCCGGAGGGCAGGCGCAGGTGGCGCCCAACAGCGAGCAGTTGTACAAGCTCTCTGTTCAGTGCTCCCCTGCCTTCGGTCGGGTGGTTCAGGAAATCCTTCAGCCGCCGTGAGTAGTTGCGGTCAATCAAGTAACAACAACCTCCCGAGGGCTGGGCATAACCTGTGATACCCAGACGTGCAGCCAGTGCGATCTGTTCCTTGCGCCCCCGCCCTCCAATGCCGTACAATCGTTCCCGGTCCACCCATCCCCGCAGTTCCGGGATTGTAGGGGGCAGTAATCTGGCGGACAGGGGGCGCAGCAGATAACCGGTCAGCCCGCTCCGTCGCTCAATGGTAATGAGTGTCTCCTGCATCTGGCTTTTGGGCCGTTGCCCGACCACCTCACCAGTGAATACGAAGTGGTAACCGTGTTCTTCCATCCAGGCTTTGGCGTGTCGCAGCATGAATATCCGGCAGTCTACGCACGGGTTCATGCCCGAGCCGTACCCGTAGCGCGGGTTAAGTACAACTGATATGAATTCGTCAGATACATTTATGACCTCGAGAGGTACGTTGAGCAGGGCAGCCATCCGTTCTGCGTCGGTCGGTTCTGCAGGCTCCCGCCCAACCAGCCTGTTGCGCTCCGTGTAAGAAAAGCCGGTACGGAAATGGAGCGCAGTGACCTCGATCCCCTGGTCGAGCATAATGCGTATGGCCAGGGTGCTGTCCAGCCCTCCGGAAAGCAGGCCCACTCCTTTGATCTTGTCGCTCATATCCGGTTACCTGTGCGCTGTGACGAAAGCGATTGGGTCGAGATAACCATAGTAATTGGGATGGGCACGTGCCGGATCGTCGTCCCAGGTGTAGCCCACGCCAGAAATTTGCCGGTTACAGGTGCCCCGCGCGCCGGCAGTTCCCTCGGGGAATATGTGCGAGCCGTCGAGAAATGTGCGCATCTCCCAATGCAGATGGCTGTTCAGCCCCATATCGTGTACTGCGGCAATGATCTGCCCGCGCGCCACCGGCTGCCCTGGTTGGACCAGGGGGTTGCATACATGCCAATATACAGAGTATACTCTCTTCTCATCGGCCAGCAGGTGTTCTATCCCGATGATCTCTCCCTCGCTGCCGGCGTCGAGCACGAAGACCACCGTACCGTCGGCCACGGCATGGACGGGCACACCGCTGGCCCTGCCCCACACCACTTTATCTGCCTCATCCAGCGCGAAAAGGTCCACACCGGCGTGATAGAGCTGGTTGAACGGCACCCTGTCTCCGTTCACGTCGCGGAAGCAGTTGGAGCGATTCCCTTGCGCCGGGTTCTGAACTCCGTAACGTGTGTCAACTGCCAGTGGGCCTGTGACTCCCTGGACGTATGGTCCGTAAGCCCCAGCCGGCAGGAGGGGAAAATCGAAGACCGCAGCTACCGGAGGGGTGGGGTAGGGCACATAAGGGTTGGTGATGAGTGGATAGAGTATATCAGGATTGTGTTCCCACGCATAGACGCTGGCGATCAGACATAGCCCTGCTATCAGGGCACCGATAAATAGGGTGCGTCTGCACCCGCGCTCCTGCGGGGCAGTGATCATTTGTTGAGCACCAATCCCAGTGTCACAGCGACAAGTGCGCCTGCGAGGGAAGCCAGGAAATTCACCACATCATTATTCAGCCAGCGCCACCCCCGGTGAAGCCGTGTTTGCCGGCCACAGCGGTGGATCGTCCGTTCTGTTTCCTTGTGGCAGGTGTCGCACCAGTAGATGGCCTGAATGGTGGCGCCCAACAGGCTATCGGTCAGCGCACCGGCCATGCCTCCTACCGTACCAGCCATCAACAACATTGCGGCGCTTTTCAACGCCTCGCCGAGCAGCAGGGAACTAAGGCCCCCTATCGCTCCGATAAGGAATGCCCCGCCCAATGCGGCTACGTTTCCCTGCCAGGTGATACCACCAGAGGTACCCACCTCGACCTGCCGGCCGGTCGTGATCATACGGGGCGGGCAGCGGCCCAGCACACCCAGCTCGGTGGCCCAGGTGTCGGCATTGACGGCAGCGAGCGCGCCCACGCAGGCGATAAACCACATTTTATGCGTGCAGAGGGACGAGCCTGCTGCCAGGGCTGCTGCCAGGCCTCCGTTCGCCAGAGCCTGACCCAGGTCGCGCCGGTGGCCTTTAGCGAATTTCTCCGCCAGCGCCTCTTTGTCCGCGCTCCGGTAGAAAGAGAGCAGGCTGGAGGAAACGAAGAAGGCAATGAGCAGGATGCCCCATTCCCATCCCCCCAATCCAAAAATGAGCGTGCCGACGACGAGCGCGCCAAGTACGCCGCTTCCGCTGAGCGCGCCCCGGCGATAACCTGTCAGGCCGATGAGGAGTGAAAGGCAGAACCCGCCGACCAGCTCCAAAAAGTTCGGTGCACTCATCAGCGCCTTATGCTCCGTTGCCTGTGCTCAGACCGCCCCCAGGATATCAAGTGCTGCCTTCCAGATCAGTATCTGGATGAGCGCTGCTCCTCCCCACAGCAGATAACTGACCATTCTTTCACGACGGTATGCCAGCGCCCCCAATGTGCCGTTGCACAACAGGGTCGCCAGGCCGATCAGGGGGACGATAAAGATATTGCTGCGTGCCCCCAGTCTGTCAGGACTGCCGGTGACGCCAAAGTGGAGCGGCACTGTATCGGGCAGGGCCGGGAAATAGAAGCATAGCAGGCCCACCAGTGCCAGCAGGATAACGAAACTTGCCAGCATCATACCCAGCCCCAGCCTGTCTCGCCAGATAGCCCAGTGCGCAAAGCCGGGCAGCAGGGAACCCTGCTCTACAAGCTGAGTTGGGCCCATTTCCAGACGTTTACGTAGCGAGGCTAAAAAGCCCTCTTTGTCAGCGGGAGAAATGCCGTAACTGAGGCCAGGCGTGACAATGTAGACCTGTGCTCTTGGGGGAACCGTGGCGTAGAACAGGGTTTGACCCGCCCCCGCCACTTCCCCGTAGCCCACCCAGTGACCTGGCCACATGCCGCCGTAGAAGCGTATGTTGCCTTTAATCTCCTCGCCGGTCAGCACACGCTGAATCTGTGTGGTGGGAATGATCTGCTTGACTGCCCCCCACTGGATTACCAGCGCGTTCCGGTCGAGCATATACCTGGATCGGGCGAGGCCGTACAACCAGTACCCGATCAATACCAGGAGGAACAGGCTTATCAACACAGCCATGCTGATAACGAATGTTCCGATCGTCAGCGGTCGCTCAGTCGCCAGCAAGATCAGGCCGGTATCTATCAGGAGAATGAACAGCATCAGACCGCTACCGCTTATCAGGCCCTTGCTCTTTTGTGTCTTCCACTCCGTCAATGATGTGCTCCTCCTTGAGGTAGATGACTTCAGGCTACGCCATTTTGAAAGTGCCGCACCCAAAATGGGTATGCTTGCCTATATGTAAGATGGAAGCCAGTTCCAGATATGGCACTGCCTGGCGTGGGATACTGGCATAGGTTTGAGTGCCCATCCACAGACCAGGCCAGCCTTTCAGAGCTCTTTTGAGCGCTGAATTTGTCGGGATAATGGTCTTCGCCTCCTCCAGGAGGGTCTTGAGCGTATTTCGCTCCTCAGCAGGAAGCCATGCCCACACGTCGTCTGGGGCAGGGCGCTTACCGGGCACAAACAACGTCAGGCGAGCCACCAACGCATTCAGTACATCGTAAAGCGTGGGCTTCCCCGATCCCTCCAGCTCGAACGGGACGAGCCAGTGAATACGGCGTAGAGCACGCCTGGGCTCTGGCAAGAAACTTAACCCATCCGCCCACTGGATTGGAGTGGGTCGGTAATTCAGGTTCAGCTTTCCCTCAGCGACCACAGGTTCCCATTTGCTCCCCCTGGCAGCGTAAACAGCGTGGATATCGAAGCGTCCCCAAAGGCTGCGGGGAGAGGGGTTTGTCTGTGTGGCTGCCTCCTCCATTGCTGGCAGGAGCACCTCGAGAAACAGGCTGTGGTCAGCGTGGTTACCAAGCAGTTTTAGCTCCCACATTACTGATTCCCCACACCCATATATCCGTTTTCCCGGGTAGGGAAACAGTACTGCCTTAAGCGGCCATGGAGATGAGGAAGGAGGCGCCTGTAGCATGAGCGGATCCTGTGTACTTTGTCCGGTGCTCGTCATGGCTTTGCGCCAGGCACGGGCCTCCTGTGTGGGCAGGCGATGGGCGATGATGGTGCCCAGCACTCGTGATATTTCCACAGAAAGGCAGTCGGGTAGCCTGATCAGCGCTCCGTTAACTTTCCAGACTACCAGGTAGCGAATCAGACTGATCTGGTTGATAAAGCTCAACATATTCGAGCAACTTGTAGAACAGGTTCGCCTGTGCTTCCGACCAATAGCGCACTTTCCAGGCGTTCAACATATCACGGACTTCCTGGCTGAAGTAGCCCATGATTCTACCCCAGTAGAACTGGATATTCCCCACGTCTTCCAGGCTCATGAGTTTATATAGCAGCTTTTGTTCCTCTGGTCGCAGCATCGCACGGAAGACTGATGCCATCTCCAGTACACTGAGGAACTCGGCTATATCGAAAGTTAATATCCCTTTTTTTTCGTAGGTATGGGGGTAGAAGACCTGGTTGAATTTTGAAAAGAACCGCACACGCAGGCGGTCCATAGGGAAACGGCTGTCGTGATAGACAATCCGGGTAAGCAATTCTCCCATTGTGGGGACGGCAGTCCCTACAGTCGGGAATATCTGGATAAATCCTTTCAGCTCGTCCCCGTGATAGAGGACCATTTCACGCAGCCAGTTTTTCAGGTCCCGGTAGTAAAGTGCGAGCAGGAAGTGATTTTCGTCATGGACGTAAGAACCGATCGGGTGGATGTGTCGAGATATGCCGGGATCGCGTAATTGTCTCGGCAATTGATTGACGAACCCCCAAAGCAGGATGGTCTTTAGAGAAACGGCATGCAGACGCCAGGCACGGGTCAAAATTTCCTGGCAGGTGGGACAGTAGCGATACCGGCGTTTATCCACCTTGCGCGCATAGACCCAACAGCGGGGGCAGGGGCCATTCAGGGCGGAATGAGGTGGACCGGGCTCCCCCGTGAGGGGAAGCCCGGTGGATGCGGCTATGAGGTGCATGGTGGCCAGCAGCTCAGAGCCTGTGCGGCTCAGGCGCAGCCAGTCAAATGGACTTAGCATCCAGTGTCTTTTTCAACTCAGCGTAGTACGCGATGACCGCAGGCGTGACCCACTCCTCGGCGCGGATGGGCTGACGCCAGGGCGCGCCAGTATATCGCTTCTCCCAGTCGATAAGGTAGCTCTCCGGCAACAGGCGCATGCGCAGGCTGCCCAGGCCCAGGTAGCGGTGGTGGCCGATTTTGTGAGCCAGCCCCGGCTCGAGCACCAGACACCAGATCAGACGACGCAGTTCCTCCTCCTCCAGGTTCCAGAAGCGGATTGTGAAGCGCGCCTTTCCTCCGGGCATAATGGCCCTGAAATAATTGGCCTGGACAGTATCGGGTTTAAACGCCTCCAACTGCTTCACAGGAGGTGCCAGCGGCGTGTGCGGGAAGAGCCGCCAGGTCTGGGCGATGAGGTGCTTGACCGTTTCCTGCCCTTCCGTATAGTGCCACTTCCCATTGTATGCCCATCCGGTGTAAGGGTAGGCGACCTTGAACCATGCCAGCTCCGGTGCCTCGAAGAAGCCAAACCCGACCGATAATCTGCCCATAAGAGCCTGGTTTTGTCCTGGCCCTACCCAGCCGAACAGACTATCAACCGGATTGAGGTTGCTCAGGCTGGACGACGGTTCAAGTGAATCGCTGGCAATGGCGTAGATGTGGCGCAGCAATCCCTTGATACTACGGCTGGGGAGTGCGTAAAGTCTGGAATCAGGCCGCATATCTGCCTGAGGCGGGGCCATTGAGAAGAAATCCCAGCCGTTAATGAGCTGACCATCGAGTTCGGCTGTGAAGGATGGCTCGCCGCTCTCCCGGATGTGTGTTGGGGTCAGCGTTTCTGCTTCTGCGACCAGCATGCCACAGTAGCCACCGAAGGCGCGGTGGGAGATAAAGCCAGCAGAGGCACGGATGGGCTTTTGTACCTTCTGTCGGGATTGCAGCGGAGCAACGACCGGCAGGCCATTTGCTGCGGCCTGGTCTTCCAGTTCCAGCCGATGCCAGATGCCCTCCTGGACCAGCCGATGGCCTGCGAAGATTGTCTGGGTTACACTGTCATCTGGCGAGCTGGTCAGCCAGGTAATTTTATCCACGTTAGCCTGCACCCAACCAAAGCCGCATGTCTTCTCACCACCCAGCGGAATATCCCCGCGCCTGAAGTCATCCAGCAGATGTAACAGGATGGAAAGTGTCTCCATGTCTTCGCTGGTGATGTCCTGCACGTCTATTCTCATCTGGAAGAGCAGATGTTTACCGTAGGCGAAGAGGTAGTCACGTTTGGCTGTTTCTATCGGACGGCCGGTACGGGGATCCATACGCACCCCATCCATGGAGCACCAGCTACGCTCCGGGTCAATTGGGTCTACCAGATAGGCGTCTGAGAAGAAGATAGCCCCTATACTTCCCTGGGAGCCGAACAGGCGCTCAAGCACTGCCTCGGTATGGGGAGACTCACCCCATAATGTCTTCAGCACCTGCGAGGCTCGTCTCCTGAAGGCTCCTTTGATTGTGCTGCCAGGTATGTAAATTTCCCAGGTCCCCTCCTCACGGGAGGATGGAGACCATGCCAGCATGCGCATAAACATGGTGTCGTATGGTTTGCCGTACTTGCGGGAGACTTCACGTTTGGATGGGCCGCCAAAACGAAAGTCAATGTGGTACGGCTGCGTCAGCTCCTGGCGCACCCGGGTACGGTAGGCTTCCAGGAAAGCAATGAAGTTGCGATCGTTGCTGATGCTCTTGCGCAGATTGTTCGGCTGGATGATGTGTTGGTAGCGCACGCGGCTGTGCTCGTCGAGGAAGCTGCGCCAGGCTTCCAGGCTGATCCCTTCGGGGGGATTATTGCGGTCGCTCCACTGCCCTTCATTGATCTTCCCCTCCAGCAGCAATGTCTTGATCTGCATATGAGCCTGGCGCCCGGCTATCTCTGCGTCCACCCAGCTATCGCTTTGGAGCAGTTGAATTTGTTTATCTACCTGCAGATACAGACGTGGTAGCACTGCCTGGCATGCTCCTTTGAGCACTTGAGTGAGCGCAGACTCATCGTGGAGGTTGGCCGCTGCCCTCTCTTTTATGCTCTCGTCTATTCCCAGGGCCTGCACAAGCTCCTCCCAGGCTGCCTGGTCCAGTGCCTGACGCTTCTGAACCTGCTTTTCCATTTCCTTGAGTATGCGGCCGGCCATATTGGCTTTGTCTCCCAGGGCCTCAACGAGCGCGGCCTCGGCCGCTTCAAGACTGGGGAAGGGCTGCTCACACAGCGGGGTGACAGCATCTATCACTTTTTTCGAGAGGGCATACTTTCCCTTACTGAGCCTGGCCAGCGCTTTGGAATGGAGTACCCAGGTTTCGACCTCGCCAGATGATCGCTCTTGCAGCCAGATTGCTATGGTGCGGGGCAGGTAATCGCTGAATTTGTGCTTCCAATCCTCGGGGCTGAAGATGGGGCCGCTCAGTGCCATCTCCAGTCGACTACGGACAGGATCCGGCAGCTCGCGCATCGCTCTGATGAGGACCTGCCCGTCAACTGCGGCAAAGGCAGGGGCCTCGGGGTCTATTTTGCCCCAGTTCCAGCCGATCAGCACCGGGTTAAGCGCGTTGAAGCTTAGAACGATGCTGAGATGATTCAGGTTGGGGCGCAGTCGAGGAGGCTTTGAAGCGGAAAAGGGTACCTCCATCTCCAACCTGAGACGTCCCAATCCCTTGCTTTTACCAGCCCCGAACCAGAAGCGGCCTTCCTGTAGCTCACGAAGCACGTAATACAGCTTCGAGGCGTTATCATCCTCCTGCAGAAGTTTGTCGTTCACCGTCATTGAGAAGTCGAAGGTGGCGTGGCGGAAAACGGTTTCCATCTTGTAGTTAGCATTGGCCTCGGCTGCCCAACGATCCTCGTCCAGTTTAAGCCCCATCCTGAGGTCGAAGAAGCGATCGCGGGTATAGGATGCTTCCTGTAGTTTGCATTTCACCTGAGTGATGAGCCGTTCCGGCATTGGGGTGCCGTACAGACGCTGCCAGAGTCGGTTGAGGAGGCCGATATTTTTGCCGTCTGATGAGCGCCCGATAAAGGCATCCATCAGCGCCTGAGCCGTGCCCGCTATCTCACCCGCCAGTGAGACCAGACGTTCAGTACCGTCACCGTCCCTTGTGAACAGGGTTTTGCGGGCGTTGCCCCGGTATATGGGGCTCTCTGCAATAATCTTACCCTGGAGTAACATAATCCCTCCTAAAGTTTTGCTACACAATTTGGTTTACAGTCTTCAAGATTATATGGTCAGCCTTTGCGGAGGCACTGCAGCATTATACGGATTTTTTCAACTTTGGCGGCTACGATGTGCTGCCCGGCAACTGGCAGGTGTTTTTCGAGGGAAGCCAGGCTTTTTCTACTCTCCTGTGTGGCCGGAGAGCAAAATCCACGATTTATTATATCCTACTTTAGCCCGTACATCAAGCAGAGGCAATCAAGGGTCGAAGCAAATCCCAATCCGGGGAGGGAGTCGAGGCTTTAGCCGGTGCAAACGCGGCTCAAACGGGCTGAAGCCTCCACTCCGGGCGGGAAAAGCGGCATCAGCGTGGCCCCAATCGCTGCGCCGAACACCCGTCAATCCACGCGTCGGAATATGTCCTCCCATCTGTTTTACCCCATTTCGTAACTGCCTGCCCCTGCCGACTGAAGTCGCCCACTTTGGGCCTTTGGCCAGCGGTCGGCCTGCGCCGACCGCTGTTTCCGCATCGGCGCAGGCGCCGGTAAAGTTCGATTTCCAATCGGCACACGGCGGCAGGCAGCCGGGTAGGTAATCTATCGACGACGTGGCAGATTGTCTGGCCACGGCGAGCGACTGGTCAAAGCCGGAGGCAAAACCTCCATCCAGAACTCGTTTTATACTGGGGCGTTGCCCTGATTCTTGATGACGACGGTCATACTGTCGCTGGCGGCGATGAGGCGTTCTACCACCAAATCGGGCGCGGAAGCATAGTTGTGCATGACAGCGGGCAGG